>DASTMK010000284.1:0-2234 GCA_035714225.1 Bryobacteraceae bacterium
GGTTCGTCACATAGACCAGAACCGCGGGGCTGTCGCCGATCACCTTGTAGCCGTGTCCAACACCTGGAGGAATCAGCACTTGCCATGGCCGCAGCGCGCCCAGGTACAGTGTATTGCGCGCGCCGAACGTGTGCGAATCGCTGCGAAGGTCGACCAGCGCCACCTGTAGCATTCCCGCCGCGGGTACCCAGAAGTCCGTCTGATGCTGATGATAGTGGAAAGCCTTGATGGTTCCGGGATAGCTGAGGGCGGTGGAGACCTGCGTGGTTTCGGGCGAATAATGCGAGACCAGGCCTTTGCCCATGCGGATCACTTCCAGAAAGTACCCGCGATCGTCGGGCCACAGAGCATAGGGCTGCACACGCACACCCGCGATCAGGTCCGGAGAATCCGGCGATTGAATGACTTTTCCGATTCCTTTTTCACATTGCGGGAGATCGATTTCCTCAACCCGCTTCACGGCGAATGGCTGGCCCATCAATTCTCCGCGCCGCCCAGGACGGAAGCTGCAACGTCCTCCATGGTCTCGCGGCTCTCCTTCACCAGGTTGGCCGCCCGCAGGAGCGAGTCGAAAGTTCCCGCATCGGTCCACCAGCCTTCGAGATAGTCGAACGACATGCTTTGTTCCCGGATGTAGGCGTTGTTCACGTCCGTGATCTCGAGTTCGCCGCGGTTTGAGGGAACGAGTTGTTTGACTTTATCGAACACGGTTTCGTCGTACAGGTAAATGCCGGTGACCGCGTAATTCGACTTGGGCTTGAGAGGTTTTTCTTCGATGCCTACGATCCGGTTGCCGTCAATTTCAGCGACGCCGAAACGCTCGGCGTCCGGAACTTTCTTCAGCAGAATCCTGGCGCCGCGCTCCTGCCGCCGGAAGTTTTCGACGGCCGGGCGGATGCTGCCCTCGATGATGTTGTCGCCCAGGATGACGCAGATGCGCTGGCCGTCGGCGAAATGTTCGGCCAGAGAGAGCGCGTCGGCGATGCCGCCCTCGCCTTCCTGATACGTATAGTTCAGGTGCTTCAATCCGAACTCTTTGCCGTTCCCCAGCAGACGAAGGAAATCGCCCGAGTTCTTGCCGCCGGTGACCACCAGAATGTCCTGAATCCCCGCATCGACGAGTGATTGCAAAGGATAGAAGATCATCGGCTTGTCATAGATGGGGAGCAGGTGCTTATTGGTAATTTTCGTCAGGGGGAAAAGGCGGCTGCCGGTGCCTCCGGCCAGGATGATGCCTTTCATCGCGGTGCCTCCGAGTACAACAACCCATCATGATACATGGGATCTAGTACTGGAGTCGGGCTGGAAACCGACTACAATACCAAAGGTAAGTCGAAATAGAACCGCTTTAATCGGAGGAATCAATATGATTCGAGGCTCTATTCTGGCGTCGGTGCTCGTGTTGGGAACCGCGGCAACGGGGTTCGCACAGCAGATTACGTCGGTAGTGAATTTCGCTTCCCTTGATAACCGGCTTTCGCCGGGCGCACTGGCGTTTGTGCGTGGGACAGGGTTGAACATCGGCTCGCCGCCGGCCGTAACGGTGACGCAGGGAGTAGCCAGGGCGGCCTGGGTTTCTCCGAATGACGTTTCCGCGACCCAGCTTCTGATTCAGATACCGCTCGATGCGACAGCCGGCCCGGGAACGCTCACAGTTGGCGCGGCATCCTATCCCATCAATGTGACTCCATACGCTCCGGGCGTGTTTTCGAGAGACTCGACCGGAACAGGCATCGGTTCGTTTCTGCACACGACTGGTGGGCAGATTGTGAGCCTGACGACACCGGCCGCTCCGAACGAATCGCTCCGTGTTTTCGCGATAGGCTTGGGCCAAACGAATCCTGCCGGTACCACAGGCGTGCCCTTTCCGGGAGTAGATGTGCCCACGGCGGCCACACCTGTTGTCCGGGTCGGAGGTGTACCGGCCACGGGGACATCCTCCGTGCTGGTGGCGGGATCGGTGGGGTTTTATCGGATTACGTTTAACGTTCCCAGCGGCTTGCCAAAAGGCCGGTATGACGTGATTGTGTCCATGGGAGGGCAGGAGAGCAACGCGGTGACGCTGCCGGTGACCGGACCGTTCGCAATCCCCGATTTCGACGAGAACGATGTGCCGGACTTGATTTGGCAGAACGATGGGACGCGGCAAGTGAGTGTGAACTATTACGGCGGAACGGGTGGGGCAACGATGATCGGCTGGAACTGGCTGCATGCCGGTGGCGCACCTGGGTGGC
>DASTMK010000285.1:0-2830 GCA_035714225.1 Bryobacteraceae bacterium
TACCCCGTTGGGCGCAAGATCACAGATGAAGAGTTCGTGCAAATCAATCTGCAGCCCGACACATTCCATGGAGAATGGAACTACACGATTCTTCCAAGCGAGAACCACCAGTTGTAAAGTTTATTTATTTACGTCTCCTAAGTACACGGTTTCGCAAATATGATCACGTATTCTCCGTCCCTATGAAAACGGCTCCCCTGCGGTCGCGGAGCGGTTGTGCGTCACAATCACACTTCGCACGCTTTGAGGAGCCGGTCTCTCAACTGCGCCTGCTGGTTGTCTGTCAGTTTCCCCAGCTCCGACGTGACGTAGAACACGTCCAGTGCGCGATGGGCTTTCGTGTCCACCAGAACGACGTCTATGTCACAGCCGGCATCGGAAATGCAGTGCGCCAGAGCATAAAGCAATCCGGGCCGGTCTGCTGCTACGATCTCTACCAGCGTTGCCGTCGCTGAGGCCGTACTGTCAAAGCTGACGGACGGTTTCACCTGGGCGCTCCGGGACGGGGCAGGCGGATTCGGCCGGTCTAAAAGGCGCCGGACATCCAGGCGGTCCAGCACCGCTCTCTCGATGGTCAACCGGAGACGATCCACCTCAACCGGGTTCAACTCCAGCGTCCGAAGCGGGTCCGCGAACACAAAGGTATCGAGCACCTCGCCGTTTCTGTTGGCGAAGGCCTCGGCCTTGAGGATGTTCATTCCAAAGCCGGCGAGCGCGCCGGCGATGGAGGCGAACAGAAACGGGCGGTCCCTCGCGACAATCACCAGAGAATAGCCGCTGTCGCTCTTTGAAACACGCAACGCTACACCCGTGGAGGCGGCCTCTTTCCGAAGCTCGAGATGTTCGCGGATTTCCGGCGGCGTGTGGGTGCGAAGATATCGGGTCGGGAATCCTTCGAGGAAGGCGGTTTCGTCCGGTGCAGTGGAAGAGAAGGCCGAGATTCTGTTGTCTTCCAGCTCCGTGGTCAGTTCGCGGTACGTGCGCAAATAGGCTTTCCATAATTGCTCACGCCGCCATGGAGTCATGGCACCCGGATTCACCGCGCTGATATCTGCGTAGGTCAACAGGGCAAGATGCTTGAGTTGTTCGATCGTCTCGATGCGCGCCGCAAGATCCTGTATCACGTCCGGGTCGTCCAGGTCTCTCGACGACATGGCTGCCGAAAGATCCAGATGGTGACGTATCAACACCCGTACAAGCTTGCGCACTCCAGCCGGTACCTGGATGCGTTCCATCGCGTCATCAGCGGCTCGAACGGATTCGGCGACGTGCGTTCCCAAACCCCTGCCCTTGCCCGTATCGTGAAAAAGCAGCGCGAAGTATAGAGGCGCGGTCGACTCAATCTCCAGCATCAGGTTTGCGAAACCGCGGCGCGGTGCTTCTCCGCCGGTTTTCAGTTCCGCCAAAGTTTGGATGGCCAGCAGCGAATGCTCGTCCACCGTGTACCGATGGTAGAAATCGCGCACTACGAGATGTTCAATCGCCTCCCATTCCGGGAACAATGCGCGCAGCACCCCGGTGTCGTTCATCATGCGGAGCGCCATATGCGCGTGGGGAAGATTCAACAGCTCTTCGATAGCGGGCCACAACGGGCGGCTCCGTGAATAATAGCCGGTCAGCGAAGGGAGGGCGCGCTCGAGCCGGCGCTCCGTATCCAGGGCCAGCCGAAGGCCGTGGCGCGCGACGAACTGAAACAATCGAAGCACCAGGTCCGGATCGGGATGGAGCTGGTGTGGAGACCGCAAATAGACGCGCTCGCGGGATACAGTGAAGTCGGCGTTCGACAAGCGGGACCGCCAGTCGCGAAACTGGGTCAGTAACGACCCTTCCGTTCCTCCGGCGGCTTCCATGGCCCGCACCGCCGCCTTGAAGACCGAGCTTGCATGCCGGTAGTAGTCGCGCATCCACAACGCGGGGTCCCGCTGGCGGGTAAAGGGCTGTTCGGCGATGGCATCCTGCGATGCAAACGTCAGGCGATTGTTATCGCGGCCGGCCTGGTAGTGAAGAAAGCAGCGCGCGGTGTGAATGAACTCACGCGCATCCTCGATCTGCTTCCCGAGTTCCTCTGCCGTTGATTCCCGGGTGGGATAGGGATCTCCCGCGTTGCGCAAGCGGCGGAGCCAGGATAACAGATGCAGGTCCCGGAGCCCACCCGGTCCCTCTTTAATGTCCGGTTCCAGGTGATAGGTAGTCTGGCCGTGTCTGGCGTGCCGCTCACCGGCGAGACGGACCAGGTGGCGCGATAACGTGTTGCGTTGCGCGCGGAGAAAACCCGGGAAGCGTCTTTCGAGCCGGGCGTGCAGTTCGAGGTCTCCGGCCAAATGCCGCTGGTCCAGCAGGCTGATATTCAGCTCCACGTTGTGGGATTGTATTTCGAGACACTCGCCGGGGGTGTGGATCGAATGGCTCAGCCGTAGTCCCAAGTCCCACAGTTGCCGGAGAAAGGCAGACAGGCTCTCGCGAGAGCGCGGCAGTTCAAGGTCCTGCTCGGACAGGATCAGCAAATCGACGTCGGAACACGGAAACAACTCACACCGGCCGTATCCACCGGCGGCAAGCAATACAAGGCCGGAGGGGAACACCGGGGCGAGGACATCGTTGTAGAGCTTAAGGATGATGTCGTCGATGAACGAGGTCCGGCCCGCCAATACCCGTGCCGCGTCGCCGGTCTCAAAGAACGCCTGGCGAAGGTGCGGCAAACGGCCGGGCATTCGCAGGTCGCCTCGCGCCACGGCAGCCCGGCCTTCCATCACAGGGCCAATTCGCCGCGGTCGTTGTTGCGGATCCGGATCGCCTCGGCGACATCGTACACAAAGATCTTTCCGTCTCC
>DASTMK010000286.1:0-4465 GCA_035714225.1 Bryobacteraceae bacterium
CGCCGAGCACATAGATCTTACGGCCGTCGCGCATCGAATACTCTTCCACGAACTCACGCGCCTGGCGCCGGGAGGAGGAGAACTTTTCCAGCGCTTCGAGATCGATCTCCACGTTGAAATGGCCGGAGTTGCAGAGAATCGCGCCGTTCTTCAGCTTCTCAAAATGATCTTTCGCCAGCACGCCCTTGTCACCCGTAACGGTGACGAACACGTCTCCGATGGAAGCCGCCTCGTGCATCGACATCACCCGGTAGCCATCCATCAGCGCTTCAATCGCTTTGATCGGGTCGACTTCCGTCACGATCACGTTGGCGCCGAGCCCCCGGGCACGCATCGCCACGCCACGCCCGCACCAGCCATAGCCGGCGACGACGAAATTCAAACCGGCAAGCAGCACGTTCGTCGAGCGCAGAATCCCGTCGATGGTGCTCTGGCCCGTTCCATACCGGTTGTCGAAAAGATGCTTCGTCATCGCATCGTTGATGGCGACGATGGGGTAGCGGAGGACGCCGTCATTGGCCATCGCCTTCAGGCGGATGACGCCGGTGGTCGTTTCTTCCGTTCCCCCGATGACGTTATCCAGCAATTCCTGGCGCTTGGTATGGAGCACGCTGACCAGGTCCGCGCCGTCGTCCATCGTGATGTGCGGCTTCAGGTCGAGAGCGGACGTGATGTGGGAGTAATAGACGTCGTTGTCTTCCCCCTTGATCGCGAACACCGGGATGTTGTAATCCCGCACCAGCGATGCCGCCACGTCGTCCTGCGTGGAAAGCGGATTGGACGCGCACAGCGCGACCGAAGCGCCGCCGTCCCGAAGGGTCGCCATCAGGTTGGCGGTCTCTGTGGTTACATGCAGGCAGGCGGCGATCCGAATGCCGTCGAGCGGCTGCGTTTTGATGAATTGCTTGCGGATGGACTGCAAAACCGGCATCGACTGGAACGCCCACTCGATACGCCGCTTGCCCAGGCCGGCAAGGTCCAGATCTTTCACATCACAAGCAAAAGGAGCTTCAGCATTAGTTGCCATGAAAACCTCTGATCTTTGAGCGCCCGCCGGAGACGTTCGGCCGGGCTGGGAATATCAACCCCGGCTGGCCGCTCCGGCCAGTTTCGCGTCTTCGCGCAGGGCTTCCGCCTTGTCGGCAGCTTCCCAGGTGAACGTGTCTTCGGTGCGTCCGAAATGGCCGAAAGCCGCGGTCTTACGGTAAATCGGCCGGCGCAGGTTCAGGTGATCGATCATCTCGCGCGGCGTCAACGGGAAATGCGTCCGGACCAGGTCTGTCAGGCGTCCCTCTTCCACCGCGCCGGTTCCGAAAGTGTTCACCGTTACCGAGACGGGTTCCGCGACGCCGATTGCGTATGCCAGTTGCACCTCACAGCGGGAGGCGAGCCCGGCGGCAACCAGGTTCTTCGCAATATAGCGCGCCATGTAGCAGGCCGAGCGGTCCACCTTCGTCGGGTCTTTTCCCGAGAAAGCGCCGCCGCCGTGCCGCCCCATGCCGCCGTACGTGTCGACGATGATCTTACGGCCCGTCAGACCGGTGTCCCCGTGCGGCCCGCCGATGACGAAGCGCCCGGTGGGATTGATGTGATAAGCGGTTCCGGAATCGACCATGTTGCCCGGAACGACCGGGTCGATAATGTGCTTCTTCACTTCAGCCCGCAAGGTCTCGGTGGAGACATCGTCGCCGTGCTGCGTCGAGACTACAACCGCATCGATCCGCTTCGGCATCCCGTCCACGTACTCCACGCTGACCTGCGACTTGCCGTCGGGGCGCAGAAAGCCGAGCAACCCTTCCCGTCTTACATCGCTCAACCGGCGAACCAGCTTATGCGCCAGCATGATGGGAAGCGGCATCAACTCCTCGGTCTCTTCGCAGGCATACCCGAACATCAGTCCCTGGTCGCCGGCGCCGCCCGTATCCACACCCATCGCGATATCGGGAGACTGGCTCTGAATCATGTTCAGAACCCCGCAGGTGTTGCTGTCGTAACCCATGCGCGCGTCGTTGTAGCCGATGTCGTTGATGATCGAGCGGGCCAACTTGGGCACGTCGATATAGGTGTTCGTCGTGATTTCGCCGGCGACAATGCACATGCCGGTTGTTACCAGCACCTCGCAGGCGACGCGCCCGGTGGAATCGTCTTTCTGAACAGCGTCCAGTACGCCGTCGGAAATCTGGTCTGCAATCTTGTCGGGGTGCCCTTCCGTTACGGACTCCGAGGTGAAAATCTGCCGTTGTGGCCCAGCCATCGTTAGCCTTGCTCCTTGCGAACTTCGAGTTGGCGGGTGTTTCCGTTCCATCGATTGTACGGAACACCCGAGGGAAAAGCCGAATGTTTTAGTCTAGCGTCAAGGAAACGGGCGAGTCAATGCCGGGCTGTTAAGATGGAAGGCGTTGCCGCAGCCAGAACCGATTGAAAGGTAAAGACATGCATTCATTTCGCGCACTCTTCCCGGTACTCTTTACAGCCTTTCTCAGCCAGGGCGCCGTTCCTCCGAAACCCATCACCCTCAACGACGACGGAGCGTGGTGCTGGTTTCAGGACGAGCGCGCTGTCGTTCTGGGAGGCACACTGATCGCCGGTTCCATCGCCGCCGGCACGCGTGATGCCGCGCGGCGCGGAGACGTGGAGGTCGTCACCTTTGAATTCGCCACCGGCCGCCAGACCCGAACTGAATTGCACGACCGCCTGCTGACTTCGCGCGAGGTCTACGACGACCACAATGCTCCCGCTTTCTTCATCCGTCCCGATCGCCGCATCCTGGCCGTGTATTCCATGCACGGTCCGGAAAACCGCTTTTATTACCGGATTTCCGAGCGGGACGACCCTACCCGCTGGAGTCCGGAAAAGCATTTCATACCCACCCCGGGCTCGCGCATTACTTATTCCAACCTGCATTTCCTCGCGAAGGAGAACGGCGGCAAAGGGCGTCTCTACAACTTCTATCGCGGGCTGGACAACAGCTTCAAACCTTCGTATGCGTTCTCCGACGATCTCGGCGAGACCTGGCAGTCCGGCAACATCGTCATCGACGTTCCTTCCGGGTTTCGTCACCGCCCGTATGCGAAGTACGCTTCGAACGGCCAGGACACTATCCACCTGTTCTACACCGAAGCACACCCGCGCGACTTCGATAACAGCACCTACCATGTTTTCTATAAGGACGGGAATCTTCATCGCTCCGGCGGGTCGCTGCTCCGAAGTCTGAAGGAAGGGCTGAGGAAGCCGGAGGAAGGGACTCGAATCTTCCAGGGCGACCCCGACAATGTCGCGTGGGTGAGCGACATCCACCTGGATAGCGCGGGACACCCGTACGTTGCCTATACGGTGCAGAAGGATTCCGCCGGCCTTCCGGGCGGCAAAGGCGGCATGGATTTGCGATACCGGTACGCCAGGTGGACCGGAACCGAATGGCGGGATTACGAGATCGCACACGCCGGCAGCCGTCTGTACCCCGGCGAAGACGACTATACCGGCAACATCGCACTACACCCGGACGACCCCGACAGCGTCGTGATCTCGACGAACGCCGACCCGGTTTCGGGCAAGCCGCTCGTCAGCTCAAAAGATAACCAGCGCCACTACGAGCTGTTCCGGGGCGTCACCAAAGACGGCGGCCGCACGTGGAAATGGACCGCGCTCACACCGGACCCCGTTGAAGATCACCTCCGCCCGATCATTCCGCACGCGCCGGGAGGCCGGACAGCGCTTCTGTGGCTGAAGGGCGTCTACCGCACCTATACCAATTACGATCTCTCGGTGATGCTGCTCTACCTGGCCGGCCGGCCGTGATCGAGGCAGAGGTCCACCAGGCTCGAGAGATCGGCTTCGCCCACGCACATCACCGTATCGGCGCCGCCCCAATAGATTTTGACGGTTCCATCGGGCTCCGGCACGGCTCCGCAGGTGAAAACCACGTTGTGAACGTAGCCGGCGACCTCCCAGGGATCTTCCGGTTGCAGAATCCAGGAGTCGCTTACGCCCAGGATCTTCGCGGGATCGCCGAGGTCATGAAGAGCGACGCCCAGGCGGTAGACGGACCCGTCCATCGTTTCAAAAACCCCGTGGTAGATGGACAACCATCCCTTGTCCGTCCTGATCGGGGGTGCGCCCGGGCCGATCTTCATCTCATCCCAGTGATAGGGCACGGGCCTCATGATGAGCTGGGATTCACCCCAAAAACGCAGGTCGGGAGAATAGGAGATCCAGATCGACCACGGAGCGATCTCCGAATGGGGGCGGTCCAGCCGGGCATACAGCCCATCAAACTTTTCCGGGAAAATCACCACGTTCCGATAGTCTGCCTGCGTGATGAGGGACACTCGCTCCACCCGGCGAAAATCCTTCGTCTTCGCCAGGGCGATCCGCACACCGTTGCGCGAGTACGCGCTATAAGTGATGACGTACTCCTCTTCGAGCTGCGTCACGCGCGGGTCTTCCACACCGAATTCCTCGTAGC
>DASTMK010000287.1:0-11714 GCA_035714225.1 Bryobacteraceae bacterium
CACAGTTTTGCCACACATCTGGTGGAAGGCGGAGCTGATCTGCCAACAGTCCAGGCGATTCCGGGCCATGCCGACCTGAAGCCCACTTCCATTTATCTCCATATGTCGGAGCGGCATCTGAGGGCAGCGGGCACACCGATCGATAAGGCCGAACTGACAAACCTCGATCAAGTGAAGCGTTCGCGAAAGCTGCACAAGAAATGAATCGGCCACCCTTCGAGGTGGCCGATATCATTCGCGCGCATGGCAACAGATTTATCGAAAAGAACCGATCCTGGCTGACGTGGCTTCAACTCCGAGTGCTCCCTGTAATGCCCCGATTCCGAGATTCTATCCGCAATTTAATTTGCACTGCAAACCTATTTGTAGTACATTACCCTGAGAGGCGACACCCAACGTTCTGAATCGCTACAACAGAGCGTGTCGCTGTACTGGAGAATGTGATGGACACCTGCCGGCTTGACGAGCTCGAACGTCGTACTTATCGCACCGTGATCGATGACGGACTCGGAGACATCGTCCTGGGTATTTTCTTCGTTGCTCTCGGGCTTGGCATCGCTACCGGGTTGGGCTGGCTCGGAGCGTTGGCCGGTGCGGTCGCAGTTCCTGCCTGGAGGGGTTTGCGTAAGACCTTTGTCGAGGCTCGGACCGGCTACGTGCGGCTGAACCGCTCCCGGAGGGCACAACTCCGTCGCGGCCCCTTCATCGTCGCCACCATCGCGGTGCTGATACCGCTCGGGCTTGTAGGCGTCGAAGGATTGCTCGGCCGCGAGTTCGGCAAGATCCCCGGGCTAGTCCCGGTGCTGGTGGGAGTCGGGATTGGGATCCCTGTAGCCGCCGCCGGCTATCTGTTCGAGATAAGGCGATTATCCGTCTACGCCGGGCTCATCTGGCTGGCTCTCGCGGTAGCTTACGTGGGCCGCATCCCGTACGGCTGGGTGATTTTCGCCTTCGGCGTCGTGGTAATGGGATCGGGATTGTTCTACCTCGCCAGCTTCATGCGGCGTTATCCGGCGAAGCCGAACGGAGTCAGCGCCGATGACTACTGAAGCGATCTCGAGTCCCGGCACATCTCCGAGCCACATCGACCGCATAGTGCACGAGCCAGGGCGATTGAAAATCCTCAGCCAACTCTACGTGGTCGAATCCGCCGATTTTCTGTTTATCATGCAACACACAGGATTGACTCAGGGAAATCTGTCCTCGCATATCAGCAAGCTGGAAGCGGCGGGCTATGTTGAGGTGCAGAAGGAGTTCGTCAAGAAACGGCCCAGGACGTTGCTGCGTATGACCCGCTTGGGCCGGGAGGCGTTGGAAGTTTACGTCACCGGGATGAAGCGGCTACTAGAGGATGTTCCGGTCCCGGGCCCGGCAGCCGTGGAAAAGTCCAGAGGCGCACGTCGCAGGTCTCGTGCCAGCCTCGGAATTTGTCTGGTGGCCCTGCTGGCTAGCGTAGCGAATGCACGGACGACTGAGGTTCGGTTTAACTCTTACGACGGCTATCCGATGCTCGGGAAGCTTACGATGCCGGAGACGCGCGGACCTCACCCGGTGGTGATCTATGTGCAAACCGCCGAAGGGATGACAGCGGACATGAAGAGGCCCGGCCGCGATGGGACCTTCAGCTACTTCGATCTCTATCGCACGAAGCTGGCTGAATTGAACGTTGGATTCTTCGCCTATGAGGGACGCGGCATCCGCGGCGGCGACTCGCCTCCACGCTATGAAGCGATCGACTGGCCTGTCTATAACACCAGCACGCTGGAAAATAAAGTCCGGGACGTGCTGAGCGCGGTCCAGGTAGTTCGGAAGCAGCGAGGCGTCAAGCTCTCCCGGATATTCCTGATGGGCGCGAGCGAGGGCACTCTCCTGGCGGCTGAGGCGGCATCACGCGCCCCGCTTCAGATCCGTGGACTGGTTCTCTACGGGGTGATGGCCACGACGATGAGGGACGCCTTCAAATTCATGGTCAGCGACGGCGGCTTTCTCGCATACCGCGGTTTCTTCGATACTGACAAGGACGGCATGATTTCAAAGCAGGAGTTCGAGATCGATCCCCAACGCTACCGCGAAAGGGCGCTCCGGAACGCGGACTTCGAGAAGTTCGACCACAATCGAGATGGGTTGTTTACAGTTGACGAAATGCGGCTGCTATCAAAACCCTACCTCGACGCCGTCGATTCCGATGATTATCAGATATTGAACCGATGGGCGAGAACGGCTGCTGGAGTGAGCACACCAGATAATTGGTTCAAGGATCACTTCGAGCACGCCCCGATCTGGACATTCTTATCCCGACTGGACATGCCGATCGGACTTTTCCATGGAGAAGCGGACACACAACTGCCGGTCGGACCACTGCGGCAGTTGGAGGCGAGCGCGAAGAAGGCGAGAAAGTCCAGGATGATGTTTCACTACTTTGAAGGTTTGGACCACAGCCTGGACATCAGGCAGTACTTTGCGCGCGGCATCTTGCCAGCCGGACACAAGGCTATTTTTGAGTACATCTCTCGGCATGCGCGGTAGCAAGCGTCCTGCTGCCATCGGCTAGTACCGTAACGCGGTAAACGTACCAGTAACGATCACATCATTGGTACCAGCCGAATTCCTCCCAAAGTAACCTTCCCTGATCAGAGGCCAAACCTCAAAATTCGGTTGATGCAATTGGGAGGACCTATTGAAGCAGATCTATAAGCGCCTAGCGGTGATGATGGCTCTTGTTGCGGCGCCGGCGCTGCCGGCCTCGATCAGCCTGGACTTCACAGGCCCGCTCGAGGCACTCCCTGGACAGAGCTTGAGCTTGCTGGGAGGCTCCATCGTTGTAACCGCCACACGAGGAGGCCAGGAGGCGGATATCACCTGGAGGGAAGGCCGCGGTTTGGGAGTAGCCGGAGGGCAGAGTGATGAAATCGACTGGAGCGGGAAGAGCGAAAAGCTGATCTTCAGCCTTACCAATCCCGGAGCGAGCTTGTATCTGACCGGTTTCACCTTGAACTCGCTTTATGCCGATGAGTTTTTATGGTTCGACGAGAAAGGTCAGGTCACCATCTCCCGCAACGGTTTTGAGGACCTTACATTCACCTTCGCCGGTATCGAGCGCAAAGGAGACGGCCATCTGTACGTGCCGCTGCCCACCGGCGTGCAGTTTGACCGGCTCACGTTCAGCACGCAGGGCCCGAGCCTGTTGAGTGATTTTGCGGTCGGCGGTATCGATGTGGCGACTCCAGAACCCGCAACCTACGCGCTGATGGGTGCCGGATTGCTGGCCCTCGGGGCCATACGCCGCCGCAGTTCCTGACGCGGTTACACCAGCATGGCGCCGAATGCCGGACTGGCCACCGCCCGCCAACCCGCGTTCTCACGAACAAGGAACAGGGCGGCGATCTCGTGCCGGGCACACATGGCGAGGCCGCTGTCCACGCCCAGCACCATCAGCGCGGTGGACCATGCATCGGCGTCCATGCAGCGGTCATATACCACCGTCACCGACGATGGCGGGCTGGTCAACGGCGCCCGCGTTCGCGGATCCAGCGTGTGAGCATAGCTTCTGCCTTCGTGCTCGAAGCGGAAGCGATAGTCCCCCGACGTGGCGACGGCCTTCCCGCACAACGCCACTTTTGCTTTGAGCGGACACCCCGGCGGTGGTTCAATCCACACCCACCACGGCTGTCCTCCCGCTTTCACTCCCCGCGCGCGTAGTTCTCCTCCGATCTCGACCAGGTAGCTGGAAGCGCCGAGTTGCTCCAGCAGCGCGGCAAGCAGGTCCACAGCGAAACCTTTCGCGATCGAGGAGAAATCGAGGCGGACCCCTCCAGGTTGCAGCGCACGCCCGGCCTTGGGATCAAGTTCGATGTGGCGCCAGTCGTGAAGGGGCGGCGCGAGTTCGGCGGCTGGCGGTGGCGACCTGCGAGGGCCCGACGGACCAAATCCCCACTGGTCGGCAGCTTCGCCCAAGGACGGATCGAATGCCCCTTCCGAGAGGCGGGCAATTTCGAGCGCCGATTCCAGCACACACCGGAACTCGTCCGGCAACACCTGCCAGCGGCCCGCTGGGGCACGGTTATACTCGCTCAGCGCCGAATCGGGACGCCAGTGACTCATCTGGCTCACAACCCCCTCGAGCGTCCATTGAATGCGGCGCAGAAACAACTCGTCGGGCAGCGTCTGGGCCGCATAGAGGACAGCAGACCAGGTGGTCCCCATCGTCTCACCGGAAAACTCCCGGCGGGTCTCCGAGGGACCTGGCTCGACCAGATCCGCCGGTGACAAGTGGGCGGGGATCGCGATCACTGTGGCAGAACTTCGAGCGTCACAACGTAATTCGCACGATCGCCGGCCGGCATCGGCATCTGCCCCGGCCCACCAGGCCCACCCGGGCCCCCAGGTCCGCCAGGTCCACCCGGCCCTCCGGGGCCGCGCCTTGCGGCGCCCACCGTGGCGTTGAGCCAGTACATTCCCGGCTGTGCAAAGCGGACCACGAACTTTCCGTCGCTGCCGGTCTTGACCGTCTGTTCGTGCAGTTGGTCCCGGTAGCGGATGCCCCCCGGGATCACCATCACCTCCAGGTCCGCCACAGGCTTTCCATTGTGAAGGAACTGGAAGGTAGCCTCTTCGCCCGCCACCAGGTCATTAGGATGCGTGATGGGCACCAGTTCCAGATCCGCGCCCGAAGGCTGGAGAGCCTTTGTGTCTGGCTTGCCCGCGGTAACGAACAGCTCAATCCGATTGTTCATACGCGCGATCTTGAGATCCTGCGCTTGTTGCGGCACGGCGGAAGCCGCCTCCGCGGCGGTTCCCCGCCAGATCTTCGGCTGGCCGTTCTCGCTCCACGAAGCAAAGACCATATTGTTCACGTTAGCGATACGATAGGTGCCGGGCTGCTGCAAATGTACATCGAAGGTGCTGCGGTATTTGCCCGTGGCGACGTTCTGCGGCTGAATCGTCGAGCCGTCAGGGCAGGTAATCACCACGTTGTTGACCCGCATCGGAACGTGGTCGAAGAAGAACAGCTCATTCGAGACCGCCGCGTCCACCGTGATCCAGGTGTCGGTCTTCGACAACACGGTCGCGGACGGCAGCATCCACTGGCGGTGGGCCAGAAGCGTGGCCGGCAATGCGATGACGGCCAAAGCGGCAAAAGCGGGAAAAGATGGAAGTTTCATGAGATCTCCTATGTGCGCGGCGGCGAACCGCGGTGCAATTACGGCTTGACAGTGACTTGAACCCCGCCGATCTCGTGCGAACCCTGGGCCTTTGCCGTGGCGGGAGCTTTCGAGGCAGGCCATTGGAAGGGAACCCGGACCAGTTCCCGGCCGCCGACTTCCCGGGCGACCTCCACCACAACGTGATAGGCGCCGGGCGCCAGCGACGCAAGCTGCGGGCCCGAATCTTTGAAACTCAGCTTATGCACGCCAGGCGGGCGTGTGGCCCCCGTTACCCCATCGATGGGCAGGGTCTGGCTGCGTCCGGACTTGCGCCACCAGGTACGCAAGTCCTTCAGCCAGGTGTCGCCCTGTTCTCCCTTCGCGGAGCTCTTCAGCATGTACCAGACTGCAAGATCGGCGGCAACGCTTTGATCGGCCCGTTCGATCCAGATCGCGGCATAAGGCCGGTGGTATTCGGCGACCTGGATCTGTGGGATTTCGACGGTGATCTCGAGTTCGGCCCCAGTCAGTACGGGGCTCACCAGCAGGCCGGTGAGCGCGGCGGAAGGAAGCAAGGTCTTCATGGGCAGGATGTCTCCTTGATTAACGGTGTACGAAGAAAATCAATACCAGGAACGGTACGAACAGGCTGAAGGCCACCAAGGGCCACGTGGCCGGCCGCTTGGCCGAGTGGATCTGCAAGAGGATAAGACCACTAAAGCTGAACACGAGACAGGCCACGGCCAAAACATCGATGTAAATGCTCCAGGCGTGCCCCGTGTGCCGGCCTTTGTGCAGATCGTTGAAATAAGCGATCCAACCGCGGTCGGTCTGCTCGAAATGGGCCAGACCGGTACTGCGGTCTACCGTCACCCAGGCGTCGCCTCCCGGACGCGGTAGCGAGACATAGAGCTCGTCGCGGCTCCATTCGCCGGTTCCATCCCCCGCGGAGCCAAACTCGCGAGCCAGCCACGTTGCAACCGCTGCCGGCAGCGGCCTCCGGCCTTCCTGCTCGTCCGGCGCGGGCACGAGCGCGGCGGCGACCGGCGCCGGGGCGGCAGCCTCACGAACACGCACGACCGGCTCGGCCGGGATCTGGCTCGCGTGGTTCAGCGTGATACCGGTGATCGTGAAAAGCAGCATGCCGCCGAGCGTGACACCCGAGCTGACCCAATGCCAGAGCGTCACCTGGCGGACCAGCGCGGCGCGGAAAGACCGCTTGGGAACAGAGGGCCGCGGCGGCGCTGCCGGATGATTGACCTTGCCGGCCGGAGTCAACGGCGCAGTCTCCTGACGAGCCGGTTTGCGGATGGAAGCATACGGCATTGCAGTTCAGAACATATACGTCAACGACATCCACACTCGCCGCGGTTCCTGAAGGTTGTTGTAGACGCTGGCATAGGTGGTGGCGTTGTTGTAGACATATGGCCGGTAGGTGAGGAAGTCCGTGTTTAGCAAATTGTTGATTGCTGCGTTCAACGTCACGCGCCTGGTGAGTTGATATCCTCCTCCGAGGTGCGCCATACCATAGCCTTTAAAGGGGCCGATCTGATCGGTGGCGGCAACGGCCGTGGCAGCGGTGCCGCGCGTCCGGTTGCTGCGGGCTTCAATCCGCAGCCACAAATTAAGACGGCTGGTGGCGAGATAGCGGGTGGTGGCATTGTACATATGCTTGGGGGTGTTCACCAGTGGCTGTCCCACCTGCGCCCCACTGCGCTGTTCGCTTTGCGTGTAGGTATAGTTGTTCATCACCTCCAGGCGGCGCAACAGCCGCAGGCGCATCGCCGTTTCCACTCCCTGGGTCACCGCCTCGTCCACGTTGATGCTTTGCGAGAACAGATCTACGTTCGGCCAATTTCCGAAGTCGACGCAGCCCGGGCGGTCGGGCGACAGGCGGAAGCTGCAATTCTCCAGGCCCGGCCCCTGGGCGATCTTGTCCTTGAACTGGTTGTTGAACGCCGTGACACTCAGGCTCACGCCCTTCAGCGTCAGCGCCGCACCGGCCTCAGTGCTGGTGCTTGTCTCCGGTTTCAGACCAGGGCTTCCGATCAGTGGAATGGTCCCCTGGCCGCCAAAACCGACGATGCCCGTAGCCAACTGGTTCAACTGCGGCGTCTTGAAGCCCCGGCTCACCCCGCCCTTCAGGGTCAGCAACGGCGAGACGTTGTACACCAGGTACGCCCGCGGACTCGTATTCGAGCCAAACGTCGTGTGGTAGTTATAACGGACTCCACCGGTGAGCGCCAACTTGGGCAGCAGCCGCCACTCATCCTCGGCGAACACGGCGCTCTGGCTGAAGTTGAATGCATCCGGCGCCACGCCGTCGATCATGTCCGCGTCCCACCACTGGCCCCCCACCGAAAGTATGTGTTTCCCGCCGACCTCGCTGATCAGCTTGGAATCCAGCAGCGTGTTCGTCGCCTCTAGTGTGCGTGGGTCGCCCGCAATCCGTCCAGGAGTGCCCGGCGGGATGGTGCGTCCGAGAGTATCGGTGGTGTTCCGCGTAAAGCTTGTGTCGATCACCCCAAAACCCAGGCGCCCGGTGTGGGAGAGCGCGGCCTGCCAGCGGCGGAACTTCAGCTCCTCCTCGTAGCCGCCCTGGATGCCCACCGTGCCCAACTGCCGGTCGCTGTTGTCATAGGCCTGCGACATGCCGTCCATGTCGAAGTACAGGTCATGGTTGGAGTTGATGACATAGGACAGCCGGCCGCCGAAGTTCTGCACATCGGCCCGCGTCGGGCTAAGCCCGAAGCTCGTTATCGGCACCGGGTTTCCTCCGACGTCCTCATACTTCAACGCCGCAGCCTGCCGGCGGAAGGCGCTGCCACGCACGGCCAATCCCAGCCGGTCGGAAATCACCGGACCCGCGAAATAAAAGTTGCCGTTGCCTGTATTGCCATAGCCGGTGTTGGTTTGCAGCGTGCCATCCAGGGTCACCGATCCGGTCCAGCGCTCGCCTACTCTGCGAGTGATCACGTTCACGACGCCGCCCATGGCATCGGAACCGTATAGCGTCGACATGGGACCGCGGACCACCTCGATGCGCTCAATCGCGGCCACCGGCGGCATGAAGCTTGTCGCCGTTTCCCCAAACCCGTTCGGCGTGACGCTGCCGGGCGCGTTCTGGCGGCGTCCGTCGATCAGCATCAGCGTGTAGTCGCTCGGCATGCCCCGGACGCTGATGGTCAGCCCTCCCGTCTTGCCCACGTTTTGCCCCACGTCCACACCCTCGACATCGATCAGCGCCTGCGCCAGGTCGGAGACTCTCCGCGTTTGAAGTTCCTCCTGCCGCACAATCGTGACGCTCGCGGGCGCGTCCCGTACCAACTGTTCAAACCCGCCTGCTGTTACCGTAATCGCGTCGGCTACGCCAGCCATGGTGAGCTGGAAATCGTGGACGGCGTGTTCTCCCGCGCTTAGCTTAAGATCTGTGGACAAAGGCGCAAATCCGTCCATCCGGACAAGCAACCGGCAGGTCCCGGCAGGCGGCTGTAGCGTATAGCGGCCTTCGGAGCTGGTCTGGGTCTCCAGGCGGACGCCGGAGCACTCCGCCACGACGATGGCTCCCTGCACCACACTCGATGAGGGATCGGTGATCCGGCCGGTAATTTCGCCTAATTCACCAACGGCAGCCGCCGCCATCGCGAACATCCCCGGGACTAAAAACAAATAACGTAGACCCCATGAAATCATCTGTCTTTCCTCTTCTCGAACGTGATCTATAATTGCAATCGACTTGCGATATTAATTTGCGGATGGAACTCTCTGCGCTTGTTTGCCGGCATCGCCCCAACCTGGTGATCCGCTAATATGGAGGTACCCGGTCCCTAAGGCTGTCGATCCGGCAATGGCCAGCTCCCCCTTTGCATCCGGTGCCGCTCTGCCTCAACGCACAGCAGTTCGCGCATCGGCCTCCTGCGTCCAGCCGCGCGTTTCGAACGCAAAACCCAGTCTCGCGGGAGATCTCGTCCTTGAGGCACTCGAATAGAGAACTCGGGTACTCCTGGATCCGGCCGCACTCAAAGCACACCAAATGCACATGATCCATAGCAGGTCCTGCTTCGCAAATGTGCATTTCTCGCAAGTCGCAATCCTGGAATGCCTATTAAATCCTATCTGCAACTGGGTGTCAACTAAAAAACATCCGGAGGATGACGGAAACTTTTCCACCAACCTGAGTTAGAATGCAGTGTATCCGGCGAGGGGCTGCATGAAATCCACCACCAAGGCTGAGCTGGCCGGGGCCGAAAGCGCTTCCGGTGACGTCGATGTCGTCATTCTCGATGACGATCTCGATTTTCGTAACTATATCGAAGACCTGTTGAAAGACGAAGGGAAATACGCCGTCCGTAGTTACGCGCACCCGGACGACCTGTTTGCCGCATGTGAAGAGCGGCAGCCGGAGATCGTCCTGCTCGACATGAAGATGGGCGAGTTCAAGGGAGAGCACGTGCTGGAGCAGCTACTGGCCCGGTATCCCGGCCTGTGCGTGATCGTGGTGACCGGTTATCCCTCTCTCGAAAATATGAGAGCCACGTTCAAAATGAATGTGTTCGATTATCTCGCCAAGCCCTTTTCTCTAGCCCAACTCCGGCACGTATTGGAAAATGCGATCAATAGCTTTGGGCTGGGACGAATGGCGCATGACCGCCTGAGGGAAAAGCTGGGGCATCGCATCAAGCTGCTCCGCGTGGAGCGGGACTGGTCGTTGAAAGACCTTGCCGGCGCGACCAAACTGAGTATTTCGCAGATCAGTTCCATTGAGCGCGGCGCCCATCTGCCGAGCATCGAAAGCTTGCTGGCGATCTGCCGGGCGTTCAACAAAAGAGCGTCCGAAGTGCTGGCGTCCATCGACTTCTGATTACGGGTTCGGGGGTGCTAAGCGGCGCACCCAGCCTGCATCGCGGCCGAATGCTTCCACCGCCAGCACACAGCTCTGCTGGAAGTAGGTTCCAAGCTTCTTCTCAATATTTGCGACCGCTGCGATCTGACGCTCCAGTTGTACGGCATCCCCCGCGGCCAGCGGTCCGCTCCAGGATTTTACTCCGGATTTCATGTGGCCGCGCAGAGACTTCAGAACCGTCCTCTCGACCAGTCCCGAGGCGTCTCGCGGATGCATACCGGCTTTCTGCAAGCATCTCGTCGCCGCCACCAGCATCGGCGTGAGTAGAGAGCTCGCAAAGGAAGTACTCGCCCAATACAAGTCTTTCCGGCAACGCTTCAGCTCCAGCAGCTTCGGTGGGCCGTAATCCACCAGCCGCTTCAATTCGCGCAGCGCCTCCTGGTCACCCTCCACGGCCAGGCGGGCTGGCCCGGACGTATCCACCGCCCAGATGGAACCAGCCGCGGCGCCCTGGGTCACCAACTTCTCAAACTCATCGCTTCCCATCCACGAATCGCAAAGCAAGACAGATTTTCCAAGCCAATTGATACGCGAGTCGGCCAGTTCCTCCACAGTGCGGGCCAGGTTCCGGTCGTGCACACAAACCAGAATAAGGCGGCATTCGTCGAGGTCTTCGTAGCTTTTCACCGCATACCCGGCCTTCAAAGCATTCACCATACGGCTGGCCAGACGGTAAGACGATGCCTTGACGGGTCCCAGCTTCCCGGGCAGAAAGGCCATCACACAACATCGGGTTAACTGGCCCGACCCAACCAAGCCGATATTCAGGGAGCGCTTCATACAGGCTGAGGCGCGCGAAGCGCCTTGATGCGGTCGCGCAATTGCGCCGCCTTCTCGAATTCGAACCGCTTGGCGGCCTCTTTCATTTGCTGCTCCAGGGACGCTAAAAATTCCTCGCGCTGAGTCGGCGTCAGATCCTGCGCCTCGTCGGACGGCTCGATGGGAACCGTGACATAGTCGGCCTCCGCAATGGCGACAAGGCTCATATCGATGGGCTTGACGATACTCTGCGGCGTGATGCCGTGCTGCTCGTTATAGTCGGTCTGAATCCGGCGGCGGCGGTTCGTCTCGCTGATTGCATGCCGCATGCTGTCCGTCATCACGTCGGCATACAGGATAGCGGTTCCGTTCAGATGCCGGGCCGCACGGCCTATCGTTTGAATCAGCGATCCGGACGAGCGTAGAAACCCTTCCTTATCCGCGTCGAGAATCGCCACCAGCGAGACCTCCGGAAGGTCCAGCCCCTCGCGAAGCAGGTTCACGCCGATCAGAACGTCGAATTCGCCGCGCCTCAGGTCTCGCAGAATCTTCACCCGGTCCAGCGTGCTCACCTCCGAGTGGAGATAGCTGCAACGCACGCCCGCCTCCGCGTAGTATTCCGCCAGGTCTTCCGCCATCCGCTTGGTAAGAGTCGTAACCAGAACTCTTTCGTTCGACTCGGTGCGCTTGCGAATTTCATGAAGCAGATCGTCTACCTGCCCCCGTATCGGACGAACCTGCACTTCCGGATCCACCAACCCGGTCGGCCGGATAATCTGTTCCACCACCACACCGGCGGAACGCGTCAACTCATACGGTCCAGGCGTGGCAGAGACATAAACCGCCTGGTTGACCCTGTTCTCGAATTCTTCAAACGTAAGCGGCCGGTTGTCGAGGGCGCTGGGCAG
>DASTMK010000288.1:0-8335 GCA_035714225.1 Bryobacteraceae bacterium
GCCCGCAGCCACCACCGACCGCGGCATGCGTTCGTTGAAGGCCATGTGCACGACATCAATGACGTGGATTCCCGAATCGGTCAGTTGCCCCCCGGCATAGTCCCAGAAATAGCGGAAATACGAATACTTTTTCGGATAGACACCGAAGCGGTTCGGGTTAAACTGCCTTTTCGGCGCCGGACCCAGCCAGAGTTCCCAATCCAGATCGTTGGGAGGCGCCGCGTCAGGCGGGTTGCCGATGCCTTCGCGCGGAGTGTTGTTGTAGATCCAGGTGCGCGTGAACGCTATTTCGCCGAGCTCGCCGCTTCGCACAATCTCACACGCTTTCTGGAAATGCTCGCCGGAGCGCTGCCACGTGCCGGCCTGCACGATGCGGCCGTATTTCCGTGCAGCCTCGATCATCTTCGGCCCTTCGTCAATCGCGACGCACGCCGGCTTCTCTACGTACACATCCTTCCCGGCCTTGCACGCCTCGACAGTCATATAGGGATGCCAGTGGTCAGGCGTGGAGATGCAGACAACGTCGATGGATTTGTCTTTGAGGATGTCGCGGAAGTCGCGGACCTCTTTGGCCTGGTGGCCCGCCCGCCGCGCGATCGCACCGGCCCGCTCCAGATTGGGCTGGTAGACATCGCACACCGCGGTCGCGACCACTCCCGGCTGCTTCATGGCGGCCTGTAGGTTTTCGCTGCCCATCACTCCGACGCCGATGAAGGCGGCGGAAATCCGGTCGTTAGCACCCTGGACGTTTCCCGTAAAAATCGATGTGGTCAGGGCGCCTGCCGCAGTCTGCTTGATGAAACTCCGCCGGTCGACGGACTGGTTATCCATGTTTATGTCCTTAAACTATTATGCGCGGTTCACTTCCATAGCCGCTTGATCACCGATACCAGCCCTAATCCACTGGCGACGAAGACAACCAGCAGCACGATGGTATATCCCGTTCGGCCATACAGCCAGTTGCCTACTGTGAACAGGGAGGACCAGATCATAACGCATCCGGTAACCCATCCCAGAAGCGCCAGCGGGATGTTCTCTCCGCGGGAATGTTCCGCGGCTTCGGCGTCCGAGATCCCGGCCTCCAGGCGGATCTGCCGCCAGCCTGGACCGAAGGGCCGCACTTTCCGGTAAAAATCGATCAGCGTGCGGCGATCGGTCTGCGGTCCCAAATAGGCAGTAGCCAACCAGCAGATCGTTGTCACAATCACAGTGAGCAGCAACTCGCGGTGTGTTCCCAGCGCGATGCCGTTCCTGCGCAGCAGGAGGAACAGCACCGAGACACCAAACGAGCTCACCATTGCGACGACCTCGCACCACGCGGTAATTCTCCACCAAAACCATCGCATCAGGTACAACAGCCCGGTGCCCGCGCCGATCTGCAAAATCAGGTTGAAACTGTCCTGTGCCGTCTCCATGGCGAACACAAGGGCGGAAGACACCAGGAAAATGAATATCGTTCCAAGCCGCCCTGCCAGCACGTAGTGTTTCTCGCTTGCGCCACGCCGCATGAAACGGCGATAGAAGTCGTGCACCAGGTACGATGCGCCCCAATTCAGATGCGTCAGCACTGTCGACGAATTCGCCGCGATGAGGCCGCCAACCATCAGGCCCATCCAGCCGACGGGCAGGAACCTGAGCATGGCCGGATAGGCGATGTCATGACCGATGAGCGTCGGATCCAGATCCGGAAAGGCATGTTGGATGTCGTCCAAGGTGGGATACACGATGAGCGAAGCCAACCCGACCAGAATCCACGGCCAGGGCCGCAGAACGTAATGGGCCAGATTGAAGAACAGGGTGCCGCCGAGAGAATCTTTTTCAGATTTCGACGCCAGCATCCGCTGCGCGATGAAGCTGCCTCCGCCCGGCTCCGCGCCGGGGTACCAGACGGCCCACCACTGAACCGCGATGGGCATGATGAAGATGGCTACCGCCAGGTCCCAGTTGTTCGTGAAATCGGGCATCACATTGAGATAGTTCAGCCCGCCCGGACCACGCAGGTTCGAGACCTTGTCCACCAGCCCTTCTAGGCCGCCTACCTGCGGCAGCTTCACGGCGAAATAGGCGGCGGCAATGACAGCCGACATTTTGATGAAGAACTGAATCATGTCAATAACCAGCACGCCCCACAGGCCGGAGTGCGCGGCAAACACCACATTCAGCAATCCAACAAAAATCAGCGTCTCCCACCGGCTCATACCGAAAAGGATGGCGGCAATTTTGCAGGCAGCCAGGTTGACGGTGGCGATGATGATGCAGTTAAAAAACAGGCCGAGATACACCGCGCGAAAACCCCGCACCACGCTCGCCGCCCGGCCCGAGTAGCGCAGCTCATAAAACTCGAGGTCCGTCAGCACGCCGGAGCGGCGCCACAAGCGGGCGTAAAAGAAAACCGTCGCCATTCCCGTCAGCACGAAAGCCCACCACTGCCAGTTGCCCGCCACGCCCTGGGTTCGCACAAAGTTGGTAACCAGGTTGGGCGTGTCGCTCGCAAAAGTAGTGGCGACCATCGACAGCCCGGCGAGCCACCATGGAACGGACCGGCCCGACGCGAAAAATTCCGTCGTGCTCTTTCCGGACCGCCTGCCGAAAAACAGCGCCGGCACAAAACACACGAGTACGGAAGCGATGACAATGAACCAATCGAGCGCGTGCAGTTGCATAGGTTCTAACGATCCTGGGATTCAGCCGTCAACCAACTTACCGCATTGAGCCAAAACTGCGTGTATTGGTCCCAATAGACAAAGTTGCAGCCCCAGTGCGGCGCGGGGTCGGACGTGTAGGCCAGCACACGGCCTTTGCCGAACTCGCCGGCGGCCAGCATAGGATCCGTGGAGCCTTCCCAAACGGCAAGCACGTCGCACCCCGCGCGCGGTTTAACGATGTTGTAGCCCAGTATCGGCGGCATTTGAGTTAGATCGATGCCATCGAACAGGCGGTGTTCGGGTTGTATGGCAACGGCTCGCCACCCTTCTGTGCTTTCCCGCAGGTCCTCGAACTCCAGGCATTCCACCGGCAGAATCTCACGCAACTGAGTCCGGCCCCAGCCGCCCTTTCCCGACTCACCGTTGAAGCTGAGCCAGCCGCCCGCGAAGATCATATGCTTGCCGCCGCGTAATGCTTCCACGGTCAGGCGCACACGATCGGGAAACGTCAGCGGCTTGCTGCCGAATTTCGTGCGATCGAAAAAGTGCGGATCGAGCTGGAAGTTTTTCGCTTCCACGTCCGAGAATATGAAGGCATCGTATTCGTCCAGAATTTGTTCGTACCGCCCTGGAGCAAGTTTGTAAAAATCCCACGTAGGGACGCTCGTTACCTCATGCCTGCCGTCCGATTCGATAGCGTTCTTCAGCCACTGTCCGTAGTTGAATAAATCCGTGCCTTTCCAGGCATAGTTGAAAGGAGTCTCAGCAAATACCGGGCCCAGCATGATTGCCCAGTCTCCGACGTAATAGATTTTAGACATAAGTGTGGCGGCGGACTAACGTTCCGCGACGAATTCGATTCCTCTGACCGGAGGCAGGCCCTCCGCGGCCGGTGTTCCCTGCGGATACAGGAACAACAGGTGAGGTCCGCCGGTTCTCGCTTTGAAGATGCCGAAGTCGATACTGTCGCTTGTGCCGCGCGCGGCGGGTTTCAACACGGTTCCTCCAATGTGCGCCGCCAGGGGAATGCTGTTCGCATCCGCCGGATCTGCCAGCAGCAGACGAACGCGGTATGCGGCCGCTGACGGGATCTCGACGCGCCAGCCTACCATCGTATACTCACTCTTCCATTGATCGAGCGCTCCATCTTCACGGCGGACAATATCGGTTCCGTGAATGACCGCATCACGTGCCGCAGCGACCACGCGTCCCGGCTCCCCGGGCCAACTGGTACGGCGTGCCAGCGGCCGGTATCGCACGCCCGCTGCTTTCAAACGCTGTTCGTGCTGTTCCAGCCGGCTCAGGAATCCGGGAATGTCTCTGGCGCCGCCCGGACTCCAAAAGTTTTCCGCCAGCGCGCACAGGCGAGGGAACGCCATGTAGCCGATGGATTCCGACGCCGGCATATATTCGCTCCATAGTTGAGCCTGGGAGCCAAGCACGCGGGCGGCGGCGGCCGGTGGTAAATCCGCGGGCACCGGCTCGTAGGCATACGTGCGCAGCAGACTCACCGAACCCCCGATGCCGAGCGGTTCTTCCTCTCGGGGTCCCTGCAGGTAATCGAGGTAGGTCCATTGCGTGGGGGCCATAATGACATCGTGCCCGGCCGCGGCGGCGGTGCGGCCTCCTTTTTCTCCACGCCAGGACATGACAATCGCGTTCGGCGCCAATGCCGTCCGGGCTTCCCCGCCCCCCATGGTGGCGCCGGCGAGAATTTCATCCCAACCCACCAACCGGCGGCCCTTGCTTGCCAGGTAGCGGCTCATCTCCGCCGTGAACCACGCTTGCAGTTCGTCTTCGTTCTTCAAGCCCAGACTCCGGATCAGCGCCTGCATCTCCTCGCTCTCACGCCACTGATCGCGCGGCGCTTCGTCTCCCCCGATATGAATCCACGTGGAAGGAAACAGCTCGCAGATTTCGTCCAGAATGCGCCGGCACGCCTCCAGCGTTTTCGGGCGGGGTGCCAGCACATCTTTGCTGACGCCCCAATGCCTCCAAAGATCCATCCCCGCCGCTTTTTCCGGAAACACCGCAAACTCCGGGTAAGCCGACAACCAGGCGCGCGCGTGGCCGGGCATTTCGACTTCGGGCACGACAACGATGTGGCGCGTGGCCGCGTAGGCGACGATTTCCCGAATGTCTTCCTGTGTGTAATAGCCGCCATGCGGCACGCTGGTGTAGCGTTCCGGTTTCTCCCGGGCATGTCCAATCAGAGTGCCGTCGCGCCACGCCGAGCGCGCCGTCAAACGCGGAAACGCGCGAATCTCCACGCGCCAGCCTTGATCGTCGGTGAGGTGCAACTGAAGGCGGTTGAGTTTGTGCATCGCCATCGCGTCGATCATGTCCAGCACCATGTTCTTTGCAATGAAGTGGCGTGCGGGGTCCAACAGAACGCCCCTCCATCCGAAACGCGGCTTGTCCAGGATTTTCACATAGGGCGCTGAAAACGACCCGGCCGCGGAGGGCGCTCTACGCCACGATGCGGCCGGCAGAAGCTGGCGAAAAGTTTGTGTCGCGTAGAAAAGGCCGGCCGGACGTCTGGCTACCATCCGGACACCACGCTGACTCACACTCAGCTCGTATCCTTCCTCACCCAAATCCTCACGGCCAGGCTCGAGCACCATCGCGATATCTTCCGGCCGCGCGCCGGCGGAGACAACAGGAATGCGAAATCCCGTGGAGGCGCTCAGTGCGGATGCGAGTTTTTGGGCCTCTTCTTCCGCGCCAGAGGCGGCCGAGATACGCGAGCTTCGCCGCAGTTCCCACTGGCCCTCCTGCGTCTCGATCCTCTGGGGACGGGGAATCAACGCGGGATTCGCATATACAGGCACTACCATCAGCACCAATAAAATCAGGCCGGCCTTCGACACGGTTCACCTCTCGTATAAAGCTTCAGTGTAGACCGGAAAAAGGAGCCCTGTTGTCGCGAATTGTACCTTACCTTCCCGAAGACCCGAATCCCCGTTCGCCGCGGCCTGAGTCATTGAGCTCCGACTCGTCCCATTCGACGTGCTCATAGCGGGAGACGATCATTTGGGCAATGCGGTCGCCGGCGCGGATGTGATAGCTTTCTGTTCCGAGGTTCAGCATAATGACGCGGATTTCGCCCCTGTAGCCGGGATCGATGGTGGCCGGGCTGTTGGGCAGAGTGATGGAGTGGCGCAGAGCGAGGCCGCTTCGCGGGCGGACCTGTGCCTCAAAACCGGCGGGCAGCTCGATGGCGATTCCGGTTGGCACGGCCGCGGGCCGACCCGGGTCGAGGACAGCGTCTTCCACGGCGTGCAGGTCCATTCCGGCGTCTTCCATGGGTCCGTGCGCATAGCGCGGCAATATTGCGTCCGGCCGGAGCCGTTTGATTCGAACTAGCATGAAGTAGCTATCATAACGTTCAGTGCCTTCCGAAAAACCCAAGAGCAAAGTAGTGGCGGTCGCTCCGATGCCGCCCGAGAAGTGCGCCTATGCACTGGCGCGTTACAGCCGTTCGCCGGATTCCATTCATGAGTCCGTTGAGTGGGTGCGCACTCACGATTCGCAAAAATTCCTGGAGAGCTACTATTTCCAGTACGGCCATGCATCCATCGCGGATCTGGGGCATGTGGTTCTTTGTTTCGAGGGCATCTCCGAACTGGCGGCGACCGAGATCGAGGACGAACAACTGTGGGACGGGCAGGCGAAATCGTCGAGGTACCAGGATTTCTCGCAAGCCGGATTCATAACCCCTTCGGACTTCGACGAGGACTCGGCGGCCCTGTATGAACGAACCGGGGAATCGCTGCTCGCCCGCTATACACAGATCCACGGGCGGATGTGCGAGTTTCTGAGCGAGAAACTCCCTCGCCCCGCGGCAATGAAGGAGGACGCGTACAGACGCAATATTGCGGCGCGAGCTTTCGACGTCGCCCGCTACGTGCTTTTTTTTGGAGTACCCACGAACGTTGGGCAGGTGACCAGCATTCGTACGCTCGAAAAGCAGATCCGCCGCCTGAAGGCGTCCTGCTATTCGGAGTTGCGGGAGATTGCCAATGAAATGGCCGCGGTTTGCGCCAGTGCTCCGGCGTGTGTCTGGGATCGCGACGCTGCCAATGAACCGGTTGCACCGACGCTCGCACGCCACGTGAACCCGGACTTGCATGCGGCGCAGTCGCGCGCAGACCTGCGGCAATGGGCACAAGAGAATCTGCCCGCGATGGCGCCGGAAGCATCGAAAACCGTGACCCTCATCCGCCCGTCGGATGCGCTTGCCGACATTGCCGCCACGCTGCTTTATCCTGTCAGCAACTGGCCCTATTCGGAGTTGTACGAGCTGGTAAACGGTTGGAGTGAAGCACGCCGGCGCGAAGTGGTGGAAGTCGCGTTGCGTTCGCAGAGCAGGAAAGACGAATTGCTTCGCGGGTTTCGAAGCGGTCCATTTGTATTCGATATCGTGATGGATATTGGAGCGTACCGCGACCTGCATCGCCACAGGCGCTGCCAGCAGTTCCGCCAGGAATATTCTCCGGCGCTTGGATACGAGACACCGGAAGCGATTGCGGAAGCCGGTATGACAGAGACCTATGCGGCCGCTTTCGAGGAGGCGTACAATGCCTTCCGCCTTCTGCCCCAGACCGGGCGTGAGTACCTGCTGCCGTTCGGCACCCTGGGACGGTTCCTGTTCAAGATGGATTTTGCCGAAGCCGAATATATTTCGCGCTTGCGAAGCGGTGTGAAAGGTCATTTCAGTTACCGCAAAATCGCGTGGCTGATGCGGGAAGCCATGGTGGAAGCAGAACCGGAGCTGGCAGCGTTCATGGACGCGACACCGCCCTGGATCGAAGACCCGCTGCAACGCTAATCTGTTCAGCCTGTCATCTTTTCCGATGTAAAACTTGCAGACTGCCGTCCGGGTAAATTCTGCGATCTCATTACACTTCAACAATTTTGTGATTTGGCAGGTTACCTGCCTGTACACA
Source organism: Bryobacteraceae bacterium (assembly GCA_035714225.1). Lineage (GTDB taxonomy): Bacteria > Acidobacteriota > Terriglobia > Bryobacterales > Bryobacteraceae > CAADGY01. The sequence goes on from DASTMK010000288.1 coordinate 7,595, forward strand.
CGGTAGAGGAGGGTTCAATGCTGGGACCCCTTGAAAGCGGGACTTCAGAGGCCCGCAGGCTCGCGAAAACGAAAAAGAAAAGTTGAAAGTTGGAGGAGATGAAAGCATGAGAAGCTTGAAAGCATTTACGTTGGCGTCTTGCCTGGGCCTGTTGACCCTGTTAGTGCCTACGGCTAACGCCGACACATGGGACAAGAAGACAATCTTGACAGTGAACGAGGCGATATCAGTTCCGGCGCCTCATGAAAAGACCGGAAAAGTCCTGGAGCCTGGAAAATATGTCATGAAGCTCGCGGACTCTCCGTCGAACCGTCACATTGTCCAGATCTTCAACGAGGATGAAAATCAGTTGATTACCACCATCCTCGCTATTCCGAACTACCGGTTGGAGCCGACCGGGGACACGAAATTCACGTTTTGGGAAACTCCCGCCGGTCAGCCGAAAGCGTTGCGGGCATGGTTCTATCCTGGTGACAACTTTGGCCAGGAGTTTGTCTATTCACCCGCACAGGCTACCGAGATAGCAAAAGTTTCGGGAGAGCCGGTTCCAATGACCGAAGCCGACCAGGAGTCGTTCTCCGGCGCCGATGTGGCGAGCGTCGATGAGGCCGGTACACAGCGCGAGTTAGATCGCGAAACTTACCAGCCACCACAGGAGACTGCCCAGGTGCAGCAGCCTGAGCCGGAAGTGCAGGAACAACCCCAGGTCGCTCAATCTCAACCAGTAACTCAGCCTCGGGA
>DASTMK010000289.1:0-5187 GCA_035714225.1 Bryobacteraceae bacterium
GGCTCGAAGGGACGTTTGGGCGCCCTGCCGAGAAAACGGTCCCAGTCCACGGTTTCCGGTGTCGCGTCGGGCGGAATGGAGTATTGCCAGGCGCCGATGGCGGAGTTGCGGTCCCACCACGCCTCCACCATGTTCAGCTCACCGATGGAACCGGCCTTCAGAAGGTCCTGTGCCTTCTGATAAACAATGGAGCTCACGCGCTGGCTCCCTACCTGGAGAATGCGGCCGGTCTTCTTCTGCGCGTCTACCACCGGCTTCCCATCGCCGGTAAGCTGCACCATCGGCTTTTCGACGTAAACATCTTTACCGGCATTCATCGCGTCCACCGCCATCTTCATGTGCCAGTGGTCCGGGGCGCCGATAATAACCGCGTCTACGTCTTTACGGTTCAGGATTTCGCGATAGTCGCGCGTGGTAAACAGGTCGTTCCCGAAAACTTCCCTGGCGCGCGTGAGCCGCCCGTCGTACACGTCGCTGGCTGCCACGAACTTCACGCCTGGAGTACGAAGCGCTGAGTGAGTGTCGCCGGTACCCTGTCCTCCTATGCCGATGGTTGCGAACTGAATCTGATCGTTAGCGGAAAATGCCGTTCTGGTTGCCAGGCCCGCGGCTGCTGAAATTTGTATGAAATGACGTCTACTAGTCTGCATTGAAGGAATTACTCCTGTTGAGGGCGTTGGAGGGGCGGCGTCGATATCGCATCTGCCGGATGTTTTCAGTTTACCGTGTTCGAATCTGTAACATCCTCCGTCTGCGCCTCCATGTCCTCACGCCATTCATCCACGATTGTTCCCTCCCACAAGGGCACGCGCGTGAGATACGCCGCACGGGCGATCACGTGAGTGGAAACCGGCGACGTCAACATAATAAACGCTCCAATGCTGATGGCCCGAACCACTGTGGATAAATCGGCGAGTTGAATCGCCGCTCCCGCCAGTACGCAGCCGAGCCCCAGAGTCGCTGCTTTCGTTGCCGCCTGCATCCGCGTAAACAGGTCCGGCATCCGCACTACGCCGATGGCGGCCAGCAACACCAGCGTGGCTCCAAGCACCATCAGAAATCCCGTCACCCACTCCATCATTCCCGATTCTCCTTCCTGGCAAACCCGGCGTACGCGATCGTCCCCAGAAAGGCGACGAGCGCAATAACCATTGCAGCATCCAGGAACGCACGCTCTCCGCTAGCGGCGGCTCCCAGCACAATGAGCGCGACCGAGGAGGTACCTATCAGGTCCACCGCGACAACGCGGTCCGGTAGCGTCGGCCCGCGCACCAGCCGGACGAATGAGATAAGCAGCGCGGTCGAGACGATCACCAGCGCCGCGAATACGGCATCAGACGGCATGTTGGTTCTCCTTGCGTTCCCCTCGCAGTCCCATCACACGGCGCTCAAATCCTTCCTTGATGATGCGCCGTGCGTCGTCAGGAGTCCGCATATGCATGACGTGCACGTACATCACTTTGCGGTCGTCGGAAACGCCCAGCGCCACGCTGCCGGGGGTGATATTGATCATCGCGGCCAGCAGCAGAATCTCGCCGTCGCTGGTGACATCGAGCGGCAGCCGGATGACCCCCGGCTTCATCCGGTGTTGGATGCTGACGACGTCGAGCGCGACACGGACGTTGGCGAGGAAGATCTCCCAAAGCAGATAGGCCAGCAGCGACAATGCCCGTTCCACGCGGCTTACTTCGGCCATCACCAACACGCCGCCCTTTGCCAGAACCAGCAGCACCAGGTGTCCAACCACCAGGCCCGTAATCAGGCTGTCGAGGGTGAAGCGGCCATTCAGCGCCGCCCATGCCAGTGCCAGAAGCAGATTCGCGAGAATCACGGCTGGGGTCCTCCTTTCAACACCGCATCGATATAGAGCGCCGGATTGAGCAACTGGTCAGACGCCTTCATTGCGAGCTGGAATAGCGGTCCGGCGGCAACCGTCATTGCCACCGTAATAGCGCTGAGAAACGCGATAGGAAGCAGTATCACTCCAGGCAGCCGTGACTTGTCTTCATGCGGCGCGGTCTTCCAGAAGGATTCGGACCACAGCCGTGCCATGGATAACAGTGTCAGTAAGCTCACGGCCAGGATGATGGCGCCGGTCCACCATGCGCCGGCGCCGAAGGCGCCTCGCACCAGCGCAAGCTTGCCGATGAACCCGGAAAGGGGCGGCACTCCCGCCAGCGAAAACACCGGGATGGCGGCCAGGAAGGCGACCAGCGGGCGTTCGCGAGATATCGAACCCAGCTCCGAGAGAGACGTTGTGTGCCGAAGCCGCAGAAAAATGCCGCTGATGAGGTAAAGGTTGGTAATCGCGGCGATGTGGTGAAGGATATAGAAGATGGATCCGGCCATCGCGGCGGAAGTACCCAGGGCCACTCCCACGGTCGTGTAGCCGAGATGTCCTACCAGGTTGAACGACAGGATACGCCTGAAATCCCGTTGCGCAAGCGCCCCCACCAGTCCCACAATCATCGTGCACCCCGCCTGCGCCAGCAGCAGAGTATAAAGCATTGCGGGATCGCCCGGGAACAATAACGTGAATACCCGAATCATCGAGTACACGCCGACTTTTGTCAGCAGCCCGGCGAAGATCGCGCCCACGGCCGCCGGCGGCGTGTGGTACGAAGCGGGAAGCCAGAAAAACAGCGGGAACATCGCGGCTTTGATCCCGAATGCCGTCAGAAACAGCATCGCCAGAATGGTTTCGTACGCCGTGTTTTCCCGCGCTGGCAGAATGGTGGCCAGTTCCGCCATGTTCAGCGCGCCTGTACCGCCATAAAGCAGCCCGAGCGTGGTCAGGAATAACGAGGAAGCGATCAGGTTCAAAGCGACATACTTGAAAGCCGCTTCCAACTGCGCGCGTGTCCGGTGGAGCGCCATCAGAACGAAGGAGGCCACCAGCATCACTTCGAACCAGACATACAGGTTGAAAAGATCGCCGGTGAGAAATGCGCCCGACACGCCCATGAGAAGCACGTGTATCAGCCCGTGATAGCCGAAACCTTCGCGCCTGGGGTCGACGCCGGAAAAAGCCGACAAGGCCACGGCGAGTCCCACAACCGCCGTCGCCACTACCAGCATGGCTGACAGAACGTCCGCCACCAGGGTGATGCCGAACGGCGCCGGCCATCCACCCAATTGCAGCACGAGGATTCCCTCGCGCTCCACGCGCACGAACACCAGAACGGCCGTGACGGCTAATGCGCAGGCGCCGGCAAAGGAGATCCATCGTTGAAGCAGAGGGCGGCTGGGCGCGAGCAGCAGCACTGCCGCGGTAAACAGCGGCAGCGCGATGGGAAGCACCAGAACATTCATCCGCCGCCGCTCCTGATCTCGTCGATGTCGTCCGTGCCGGCCATGGTGTGAATGCCGTGTGCCAGCACCAGCGAAAACGCGAGCACGCCGAAGCCGATCACGATAGCAGTGAGGACCAGCGCTTGCGGCACCGGGTCGGCGAACGGGCGGACCAGTTGAGAGGCATCCTCGGCGATCACCGGCGCACGGGCGCGAGTCAGACCTCCCGCGGTGAAGATCAGCAGGTTCGCTCCATTGCTCAACAGGCCCAGGCCAATGATCAGTTGCGCCAGCCGCCGCCGCAGCATCAGGTAAAAGCCTGTGCCGAACAGAATGCCGGAGGCAATGGCCAGTATCAATTCCAAGTTCTATTCCTCCGCGAGCGTAAAAGCCATGATCAACACGACGCCAATCACCACCAGGAATACGCCCAGGTCGAACAGCATGGGAGTGCCGATTCCACTTGCCGGATCGAGCCAGAGCGAGGTAAGAAAGGGCCGGCCGAAAAACACCGGAAGAATTCCGCTCCCCACCGCGAGCAGCAGACCTGAGCCGATCAGCCGCTCCGGCCGGGTCAACAGGGCACGCCGCGCCGCATCCAATCCGAACGCAAAAAAATGCAGGATATACGCGGCCGCCACCACCAATCCGCCGGCAAAGCCTCCCCCCGGCGCATTGTGGCCGCGCAATAGCAGGAAGACGCCGAACAGCAGGAGGAGCGGCATCAGGACGCGCGCGCCAGTGCGCAGGATCAACGATGTCGTCGTCATCCGTTCTTTCTCTCCTTCCGGCTGATGCGCATGAGCGCGCGTACTCCGAAGGCGGCGGTGGCCAGCACGGTAATTTCACCCATCGTGTCCAGCGCGCGGAAATCAACCAGAATCACGTTTACGATATTGCGGCCGTGGGCCAGCGGCAGGCCCATTTCAGCGAAATAGTTGGCCAGCCGGAAAGGAGTGATATTAGCGCCGACAAACAACAGCACCACCGCGATCGATCCTCCGAACAACACCGATACCGCCGCGCCGCGCAGCCGGTCGGTCCAGGGGGACAGCGACCCGAAATCCCGGAAATGATAAAACACCAGGACGAAGATCACCGCCGTCAGGGTCTCCACGGAGAACTGTGTCATCGCCAGATCCGGAGCGCCAAAGAAAAGATACGTGAGCGCCACACCATAGCCGGAAACACCTAGCGATAGCACGGCTGTGATGCTCGATTTCGCCCAGACAGCCGAAATGGCGCCAGCCACAATCAGAATGGCCGCGCAGGCTTCATGCGGTTGGACATCCATTACCGCGGGCCAGCCCGGAAGCCCCTCAAACACGAGCGTTGCGAAAATCAGTATACCCGCGGTGGTGACGAGCACAAGCAGATACGACCGTAGCGAAGCGCTCTGAAGCATCGGCGAGGCCCACGCGCTGAGAGCGTCGAGGCCGCGCACAGTCGATGTATAGAGCCGTTCCGACCCAAGCGATCGCGGCCAGATGCGGCGCCGCAGCAAATCGCGATAGGCATAGAGCAGAGCGACCAGCGCCAGCGTGGCCAGACTGAGGCCCAGAACCGGCGTGAAGCCGTGCCACATCGAAAGGCTCGCATCCACCGGGCGGCGCAGGATGGCGCCGGACGCAAGCCCGGCCGGGAGTTCCACCAAACCGGGGACGATTCCCGCAATGAGACCCAAGAAAGCCAGAATCAGCGCGGGTACGGTGAGCCCGGCAGGAACGCGATGCTCCGGCGCCCTTCCTCGCAGAGCTCCCGCAAAAGGAGAGACGCCGGCGATCAGACCGGCCGTGCCGAGCAGTGCACTCGCGGCGATTGCCCCAATCAGCAGCGTGGTCGACCATGCCAGCAAGGATTCATAGAGCAGTTCCTTGCCGAGGAAGCCCAGAAAGA
>DASTMK010000290.1:0-4957 GCA_035714225.1 Bryobacteraceae bacterium
GGTGATCCCGGTGACAAGAAACATCAGGACGAGGACCCGGTAGCGGGTGAAGCTGGATATCTCACCGATATATTTTTTAGAAAGTTGGAGTTCGGCCATCCGCCCGGTCTCTGAAGCTACAAGAGCCGAGTATAGGACAGAAGAACTGAGATTGAAAGTGTTACCGGCATTCAGACACCACTTGACATATAAATATATTTTTGGAATATTTTTATGATAACAATGAGCCTGGCAACCGATACAACACAACCTGTTCGCGGAAACACCACTATAAGCGACCTGAAGATCACCAACGTGGAAGCAATCTATCTCAGGTTGCCGCACGTCCGTGAACTTTGCGACAGCGGGCAGGACGCACTCATCGTCAAAGTCTCCACGAACGCGGGCATAACGGGGATCGGGGAAGTGGACTCCGCACCCCTGGCTGTGAAGGGAGCCATAGAGGGCCCGTTTTCCCACACCACCGCCAGCGGATTACGGGAAATCGTAATCGGGGAAGACCCCTTTCAGACCGAATACCTGTGGCAGAAGATGTACCGCCAGAGCATCTACGGCGGGCGCAGCGGCGTCGGCTTCCACGCCATCAGCGGTATCGACATGGCCTTGTGGGATATCAAGGGCAAGGCCCTCGGACTCCCCATCTGGAAACTGCTGGGCGGCGGCTTCCACAAAAAAATCCGCCCGTATGCGAGCACGCTTTTCGGCGCCACTCCCGAGGAAACCGGCGAACGGGGACGCCGTTTCCGCGACCGTGGTTTTACAGCCGTAAAATTCGGCTGGGAACCCATGGGCCAGGACGAGAAGACCGACATTGCACTTGTGCGTGAGGCGCGTAAAGGGTTGGGCGACGACGCCGACCTGATGATCGACGCCGGTCTGGTCTGGGATGCCAAGACTGCCATCCAGCGCGCACGTGCCTTCTCCGAATACAACATCTTCTGGCTCGAGGAGCCGCTGCTGCCAGACGATTACGAGGGCTACCGGAAGTTGTCGGAAGCCACGGATGTCCGTATCGCCGCCGGCGAAGAGGAAAGCGGTCGGCGGTCGTTTATCCAGTTGATGGACCAGGGGCGTGTGGATCTGATTCAAGTCGACCTCACACGATGCGGCGGCTTCACGGAAGCGATGAAGATCGCAAGCCTCGCGGCAGACCGCGGCGTTCCGGTTGTAAACCACGGCTTCACCACGTACGTGAACGTGGCGGCCGCACTCCATTTCCTGAACTCGATACCCCGTTCGTTCATTCTGGAGTTCGTGGTCGAGGAGGAAACATCGCTGCGGGAACACATAACCAGGCAAAAGATTGTTTCTGTGGATGGATACGTCGAAATGCCCTCGGCGCCGGGTCTGGGCATCGATCTCAATGAAGAGGCGTTGGAGAAATTTCGCGTAGCTTGATCGGATGAGAAGGCGAGAGGCGGATGCTTTGGCGTCTCTTGCGCGGCTGTGGTGGGAATCGCCGGCACGGATCGAGGGCCGTTGCCGCTGGAAAGGCTTGTTGAGGGGCAACATGAAAAGACTCTTTCGGATAGTAACGCTATTGGTTTGCGCATTGACTCTGTCTATGAATCCAGGGTCTCTGCAGGCGCAAGTTCTGTACGGTTCCATCGTCGGTGTGGTGCAGGATGCCACGGGCTCCGTTATTCCCGGCGCAACGGTGCTCGCCGTGAATCCGGAAACGCGTCAGGAAAGAACGGTCGCAACCGACGGGTCCGGGCGGTACTCCCTCCCCAACCTGGCGGCGGGCAACTACGAAATCACCGTCACCGCTTCGGGGTTCCGGACGTTAACCAGGAGAAGTGTTTCCGTGTCCATCAACACGATCGCGCGCGAAGATTTCCGGTTGGAAATTGGCGCGCTGACAGAGCAGGTGACTGTAACCGCCAGCGCGGCACGGCTGCAAACGGAGACCGGTGCGGTACAGAGCGATTTGATGGCGAGGGAAGTGACAGACCTCCCCCTCGCAAAATACCGTAATTACCAGACGCTCATCAATCTCATCCCGGGCGCCACCCCCGGGCGTTTTCAGAACGTCAACAATCCCATGAAGGCGCTCACGACGAATGTGAACGGCGTGAACCGCAATAACAACGCGACGAAGCTCGATGGTTCGCCGAACCGGTTCACGTGGCTTCCGCATCACACGCTTTATGTGCCTCCGGCAGAGACGATCGAGGCGGTAAGCATCTCCACTAACAGCTTCGACGCCGAACAGGGGATGGCGGGCGGCGCCGCGATCACGATCGCAACCAAGTCGGGCACGAATGATTTTCACGGCTCGGCGTTCTCGCTTCATGAGAACAGCAAGTGGGGCGCGAAGAATTTCTTTTTCCGCGGCGGCCCGAAGACCCCGAAAAGCCTGATCAACATTTTCGGCGGTACGCTTGGCGGACCGATCAAACGCGACAAGCTTTTCTTCTTCGGCGGCTGGGAACGCGTGCGGGAGCGGGTAAACTACGGCGGGCTCTTCACAGTCCCCACCCTCGACCAGCGGAACGGTGATTTCAGCGCCTACCCCGCGACGATCTACGACCCCGGAACGGGCAACGCGGATGGTTCGGGAAGGACTCCCTTCCCCAACCGCATCATTCCTTCCAATCGCCTGAGTCCCGTGGCGACCAGGTTTCAGGAGTGGATTCCGCTGCCTAACCTGTCCGGTGTGAATGCGAACTACTTCAATTCCGCAACGCAGGTGCTGGACCGCGACAACTTCGACGGTAAGGTCAACTGGAACCGCACCAGCAGCCACGCCGTGTTTGCGAAGTACAGCGCCATGCGCGCGCTTCATGTGGGCGAGTTCGCGCTCGGCCAGGCTGGTGGAGACTGTCTCTGCGCCGGCGGTGTGGGCAGAGGCCGGACACGCGTACAACTCGCCTCTGTCGGGCACACTTTGACCTTCTCGCCAACTCTGTTGTGGGACGGCACCCTATCCTGGAATCGCATCGGCTCAACGCATGAGTCTCAGGACTTCGGCACGAATTTCGGCAGTGAGGTGCTCGAAATCCCCGGCACGAACGGGCCGGACCGGCGGCAGAGCGGTTTGCCGGATTTCCTGGTCAGCGGCTACTCCACGCTCGGCAACCGGAATCCCTGGTGGCCTTACTTTTGGAATGACATGACGTACTCGACAACGCACAACTTCAGTTGGAAGAAGGGAGCGCACGAAATCCGCTGGGGCTACGAAGGGCTTCGTCTCAATCTGAATCACTGGCAGCCGGAATTGGGCGGCGGTCCACGCGGCTCTTTCGACTTCAACCAGGAGGCGACGGGGCTGCGCGGAAGTCCCACAACGCAATTCAACGGCTGGGCTTCGTTTCTGCTCGGACTGCCGCAGCAGGCCCGCAAGAGCGTCCAGTGGATCAAGATGACGGGTTACGAATGGCAGCACGGTTTGTACGTCCGCGACCGCTGGGAAGTTACGCGGCACCTGACGCTGAGCCTCGGAGTGCGCTACGAATTGTATCCTTTGATGACGCGCGCAAACTATGGCGGCATCGAGCAGTGGGATGAAACCACGAACGTTGTCCGTATAGGCGGCCTCGGCGGCAACCCGAAGGACCTTGGCATCTCGACCAGCAAGAAGTTGTTTGCGCCTCGAATTGGCCTTGCCTACCGGGCCGCCGACAACCTGGTCATCCGAACCGGCTACGGTATTACGTACAACCCCATGCCACTGGCGCGGCCGCTGCGTAGCGTTTACCCGCTCACGATCGCGCAGGATTTCACCGGTATCAACGCCTATCAGCCGTTCCGTTCCATCGAGGAAGGAATTCCGGATTTCGGCGGCCCGGAGCTTTCCAGCGGTTCGGTCCCACTGCCGGGCACCGTGGCGATGATTACGATCGCGGGGGACAGCATTAACCGCGGCTACGTACAGTCCTGGAATTTCTTCGTCGAAGGCAAATTGCCCGGCGACTTCGTAACTTCGGTGGGCTACGTCGGCACGCAGACGGTCAACAGCTTCGGGCAGATGGAGGCAAACGTCGCCGCGCCCGGCAGAGGTAATCTTGGCCGCCGGTTCGTTCCGATATACAACCGGACTGCCGCCACTTCCTATTGGAACGGCCAGTTCAGCGCCAACTATCACGCGTTGCAGGTGGCCATCAACCGGCGCGCCGCTGCGGGGCTGACTCTAAAAGCGGCGTACACGTATTCAAAAGCCATCAACTTCACCGACGATGATGGCGGCGTAGGCGTCATGTTCAACTGGGAGCCGGCATTTTACCGGAACCGCGCTTTAGCCGGATACGACATCCCGCACATGCTGCAACTCGGCTACGTATACGAACTTCCATTCGGCAAGGGCAAGAACATGGCAAACACCGGAGTGGCGTCGGTGCTTCTCGGCGGATGGCAGGCGAACGGAATCTTCAGCGCTGTGCAGGGCAGACCCTTCACGGTGGCGGCTTCCGCAGGCTCGTTGGACGCGCCTGGAAACAGCCAAACGGCGGACCAGGTGAAGCCGGAGGTTGAGAAGATCGGGAGCCTTGCTCAGTTTTACGATAGGACCAGCTTCGCGGCTCCCACCGGCGCAGCGCGTTTCGGAACTACGGGTAGGAACCTTCTCCGCGGCCCTGGCATCGTAAACCTTGATCTCAGCCTGTTCCGGAACTTCAACCTGACGGAACGCTACATCCTTCAGTTTCGCGCCGAGGCTGCCAACCTGAGCAACACGCCACATTTCGGCAACCCGTCGAATAACGTGAACAGCGGCAACTTCATGCAAATTACCAGCGCCGAGAACGACCAGCGCACCATCCGCTTCGGCCTGCGCCTCCAATTCTGAAAACCGTAGGTGAAGAGCAGCGGCAACTTTCGCATAGGCATTACGCCGGACTTCGAGACCGAGGCAAACGGAGTACTCTCTCCCGCTTTAGCGGAGGTGCTGGAGCCCGCCGCCGGCGTTCGGTACGAGATCATGCCGGACACCGGCGGCGTCGGCGACCCGGCGGTGCTC
>DASTMK010000291.1:0-3104 GCA_035714225.1 Bryobacteraceae bacterium
GAAAGAGAAGAATGCTGGTATCCGGCAACGAGTGGTGCCGCTGTTGGCCCCTATGACCAAGCACCGACACAGCGACGGGTCCTATCAGACCAAGGCGCGGGGCTTGGCCCTGCTCAATACGCCGCGGCTGAACAAGGGAACTGCCTTCACGGCGGAGGAGCGAACGTCGCTGGGGCTCACCGGTCTGATCCCACCTGACATCAGCACCCTGGAGGCCCAGGTGGAGCGCGCATACATCCAATACGAGCGGCTCCCGGACGCGCTGAGCAAAAACATCTACCTGACCGCTCTGCATGATCGGAATGAGGTGCTGTTCTATCGACTGTTCTCCGAGCACCTGCGCGAAATGATCCCCATCGTCAACGATCTTACCGTCGGAATGGCTATGGAACAGTACCACCATGAATGCCGGCCTCCACGCGGTGTGTATCTGTCCATCGATCATCATGACGGCATCAAAGAAGCGTTCGCCAACCTCGGAGCCGGCGCCGGAGAGATCGACCTGATCATTGCGACGGACGCCGAGCAGATCCTGGGGATCGGCGATTGGGGCGTAGGCGGCATCGAGGTCCCGATTGGCAAACTGGCAATCTATACGGCAGCCGGGGGAGTCGACCCCACCCGAGTCATCCCCGTGATGCTCGACGTCGGCACGGATCGGCAGAGCCTCTTGGACGACCCGACCTATGTAGGCAACCGGCACTCGCGAGTCCGCGGGGCGCGCTACAACACCTTCATTGATACTTATGTCGCAGCGGTGACAGAGCTGTTTCCGCACGCGCTTCTGCAATGGGAGGACTTCGCGCCCGCAAACGGACGCCGGATCCTCGAGAAGTACCGCGACCGCATCTGCACGTTCAATGACGATATGCAGGGCACCGGCGCCATCACACTGGCGGCTGCGATCTCGGCGGTCCGCGTGTGTGGTACGCCGCTGCGAAACCATCGAGTCCTGATATTCGGCGCGGGTACGGCGGGTATCGGAATTGCCGACCAGATTCGCGGCGCCATGGTGCGCGAGGGCCTGTCCCCAGGGGAGGCAATTGACCGCTTCTGGTGCGTGGACCGTCATGGCCTGATCACCAGCGATATGACGGCACACATCGGCGAATACCAGGCGGCGTATGCCCGGCCCGCCGCGGAAAGCAAGAACTGGCGCCACGGCGGAAACGGAAGCGGTATTGGCCTGGCTGAAGTGGTGCGCCGGGTCAAGCCGACCATGCTGATTGGCGCCTCGACCGCCCCAGGCAGCTTCACGGAGGGGGTCGTCAAGGAAATGGCGGCGCATGTGGAGCGGCCGATCATTTTCGCGCTCTCCAATCCATCGGCAAGGGCGGAGGCGAACCCCGCCGATCTGATTACCTGGACCGAGGGTCGGGCGCTCGTCGCCACCGGCAGCGCGTTCGCGCCGGTCACCTACAAGGGGGTGACGTATGCGGTCGCCCAGGTGAACAATGCCATGCTTTACCCCGGCCTCGGCCTCGGCGCGATCGTCGCGCGGGCCGGAAGGATCAGTGACGGCATGTTCGCCGCGGCCGCGGGCGCCGTTTCCAGCCTGGTGGCTGTGCGTCAGCCCGGTGCGTCGCTCCTTCCGCACATTGACGATTTGCGCACCGTATCCGCCACGGTAGCTATGGCCGTAGTGGAGGCCGCGGCGGCGGAGGGCCTTGCCACCATCAAGGTCGGCGATATTGTGCAACAGGTGCAAGACGCGATGTGGCAGCCGGAATACCGCCGTATTGAGGCGTCCTGAGGGGATCGCGAAATCTGTTATGAATGAACCGCCTAAAATTCAGAAGATAGCCTTCATCGGCGATCACCTGCCGCGCAAGTGTGGCATCGCCACGTTCACCTCTGATTTGCTTGCCGCAGTCCAGAGTGAGCATCCGGAGAGCCGCTGCCTGGCGGTGTCGGTCAACGATATTCAGGATGGTTACGAGTACCCGGAGGTAGTGCGTTTCGAGGTTGAAGAACAAGACCTGCCGTCCTATCTACGCGCGGCGGACTTCCTCAACATTAGCAACGTGGACGTGGTGTGCCTGCAACACGAGTTCGGTATTTTCGGAGGTCCGGCCGGCGGTCACATTCTGGCGCTTTTGCGCGAACTGCGAATGCCCGTCGTCACCACGCTACACACCATCCTGCGTGAGCCGAGGGCCGACCAGCGCCGCGTCATGGAAGGTCTGATCTCCCTCTCGACCCGGCTCGTCGTGATGGCCGAGCGGGGCAGGCAGATGCTGCACGAGATTTACCAGGCGCCCGTTACCAAGATCGATCTGATACCCCACGGGATTCCCGATGTCGGCTTCGTCGATCCCACCTACTTCAAGGACCAGTTCGGCGTGGAGGGGAAGGTGGTGCTACTTACCTTTGGGCTGCTTTCGCCGAACAAGGGGGTGGAACACGTCCTGAATGCCCTGCCGCAGATTCTGGCGGAGTTTCCAGAAGTCGTTTACATCGTCCTGGGCGCTACCCATCCCAACGAGGCTCGCGAGCGTGGTGAGGCCTACCGGCTCAGCCTCGAGATTCTCGCCAGGAAGAACAAAGTCGAAAAGAGCGTCATCTTCTACAACCAGTTCGTTGATTTGGACAATCTCAAAGAATTCATTGGCGCAGCAGATCTCTATGTGACGCCCTATCTCAATGAGGCGCAGATTACATCGGGCACGCTGGCGTACACGTTCGGTTCGGGCAAAGCGGTGGTTTCGACGCCATACTGGCACGCAGCCGAATTGTTGGCGGATGACCGCGGTGTCCTGGTGCCATTCGGCGACGCGCCGGCCATAGCACGCGAGGTAATAGCGTTGCTCCGCGACGACACGCGCAGGCATGCTATTCGCAAAAACGCCTACAAGATTGGCCGCGAGATGGTTTGGAGCAATGTGGCCCAGATGTACATGCGTGCTTTCGAGTGCTCCCGGCGCGAAGTAGCGGCATTTCCGCGGAAGTTCCTGGGCGCCAGGACGCTCGATAAGAAGCCCCGTGAACTGCCGCCTATCAAACTGAATCATCTGCAGCGCATGACCGATTCGACCGGAGTCTTCCAGCACGCCGCCTTCAGCGTCCCGAACTTTTCCGAAGGCTATTGCACCGACGACAACGCG
>DASTMK010000292.1:0-1531 GCA_035714225.1 Bryobacteraceae bacterium
CCGCGCGGGCGACGAGGCGCAAGTCCTCGTCGTATCCGAGTACCTTCTTCGATAGTTCCGGAGACAGTAACAGATTCGGCAAATCGGGCCGCTGGCGATAAGCCATCCGGATGTCCTCAAGCAACGCCGCGCGGATGATGCAGCCACCCCTCCAGATTCGTGCTACCGCTTCCAGATTAAGCTGGTATCCATACTGCTCAGACGCCGCGGCCAGCACCATCATGCCTTGTGCGTAGGCGATGATCATCGCAGCGTAAAGTGCGTGGCCCAGTTGGGCGACGAAGGCTCCGCGGTCGCCATTAAAGGGCGGTATCGCTCTACCGAAGATCCTGCTGGCTGCCTCGCGCTGCTTCTCAAACACCGACATGTCGCGCATCGACACAGCGAGGTCGATGGTCGGGATGGGAACCTGCAGTTCCATGGCGCTTTGCGAGGTCCACATGCCGGTGCCCTTCTGCCTGGCAACGCCGAGGATCTGATCGATCAACGGCTTGCCTGTCCGCTCGTCTACCCTGCTGAAGATGCGGCTGGTTATTTCTACCAGATACCCATTGAGTTCCCCTTTGTTCCATGTGTCGTAAACACCGCCAAGCTCGTTGTCGCTCATGCGAAGACCGCGCTTCATCACGTCGTAGGTCTCGGCTATCAGCCGCATCATCGCGTACTCGATTCCGGTGTGGACCATCTTCACGAAATGCCCCGCGGAACCGGGGCCCAGGTAAGCCACGCACGGCTCTTCGCTGACTTTGGCGGAGACAGCCTCGAGCACCGGGCGCACCCGTTCGTATGCCGCTCTCGGTCCTCCCGGCATGATGCTCGGGCCGTGGCGTGCGCCGTCCGCTCCACCGGATACCCCCACGCCGAGAAATGAAATGTTACGCTCGCTCAGGGTGCCGGTACGCAGATTCGTATCTTTAAAGTGGGAGTTCCCTGCGTCGATAAGGACGTCGCCCTTTTCGAGATGTGGCAACAGATCACCGATCACGGAATCCACCGGTGGGCCCGCGGGCACCAGCATCATGATGGCGCGCGGCCGGCGGAGCAATCCGACAAACTCCTGGACGTTGGCGACGGCCTTGATCTTCTTTCCCGCCGACTCATTCTGGAGCGCTTCCACTTTGCCGGCGTCCTTGTCGTAGCCGGCTACCGGGAAGCCGTGGTCAGCCATGTTCAGCAACAGGTTGCGCCCCATCACGCCCAGGCCCACCATCCCAATTTCGTAGCCATCCGTTTCCATTCCAACCCTCCCTCCCAAGTCCCATCAACGCTGCCACAGAATTCGATTCGCTTCGAGAGGAATAGCAACGCCGTCGAATTGCGGCATCAGGCGCACCGTGTAGTCCGTTGCCGGGCGGGCTAAAGGCAACGCCGTCCTGTAAACGTAAGCGCCAGCATTCTGCATTCTGCGAACCCGCTCCATGGGCTGCCGAACAGGGTCGCCACCGTTAACGCCATCGGCAAAAAGCTCCACTCGCACCGCATTCGGGTCGACCTTATCGAGATCCACCTGAACCTCAAACACCTGCTGGTC
>DASTMK010000293.1:0-12930 GCA_035714225.1 Bryobacteraceae bacterium
AAAGAACCAGAACGTCCTGTCCTTGCCGTTGTACAGCTTGGGAATATAAACCGGACCTCCACTGCTCACGCCAAACTCGTTTCGGTTCAGAAATGGCGCTTTGGTGTAGTTGTCGGTCCTGGACCGGGCCTTGCCGATAGAGTTGTTGCGGTTCGTCCAAAAGGCCGCGCCATGAAGTTGGTTGGTACCGCTCTTCGTCGTCATGATCATCGTCGTGGGACGGGTGAACTTGGCGGACGAGCTATTATTCTCGACTTTGAACTCCTGGATCGTATCCAGGCCAGGCTGCCGGCGTACCGTACCTCCCCATAGCCGGTCGGTTAGCGCGGCGCCGTCGAGCACCAGTTCGTGCGAGCCCTCACGAAGACCATAAGCTCGCGTTCCCTCCATCCCGGGAACGGTCTGTAGCAATGAGGTGACATTGCGCCCGTTGATCGGCAACTGCTCGATTCGAGCTCGCTCCAGGACGTGTCCGAGAGTGGGGTTATCCACCTGGATCATCGGCGTTACATCGACTACTGCAACTTCCGTGGCTGTTTGTCCGACTCTCATCGCGACATCCACCACCGCGCTCTGCTGCACTTGCACAGTGAGAGAGCCCTCAAACCTCTGCATCCCCCCGGCTTCCACAGCCAGGAGATAGGGCCCGGGCAAAGTGCCCGGGAAAACGTAGAAGCCGACTTCGTTCGTCGTCGCTTTGGATCCTACGTTTGTGTTCCGGTTGGTTAGCGTGACCGCTGCTCCTGGAATGACAGCGCCGGTTTGATCGCGCACTGTCCCACTCACCGTAGCTGTGCTGGCTTGAGACCATGCTACAGAGGCGGTCGTCGCGATCACAAGAAGAGACAGAACGAACTGGCGTAGACCCACTCAAACCCTCCTGAGATTCTAATGGGTTAGATTTTGTACTGTTTTGTCTTCGATTGTCAAGCGGTAAGAAGTTAATTTTGAGTTAGTTCCAGGGGTTCTAGTCCTACCCGGTTAGTAAGAAGATTGGGGAAGCCTGACGAGAAGAACCGCACCGGATCGGGCGGTGAAGTGCCCTCTCCGGCGCGGCCCGCCCCACTGACAGGGGCTGGGATGCAGCGTCGGTACGTCCGGTTATCCTATATACCCGCAAACGTTCATTCCTGGTGAGGCCCGCGTCCAATCTCCCCACTCAGCAATGCCAGACGCATACCGAAACGTGTCATCCACGGTGAGTCCGTAAGTACTGGTAACTAATCCCGGTAATGCCGCGAATCCGAAGTAACCTAAAAAAAACCCTCTGTTGCAAGCCGCAACCCGAAAGAAGGAGCGGTTTGAATTCTTCCACACCGGCTCCCGCAAGCACGTTGCTGTTGAGCCCGCTCGCTCTCCCCGCTTGCCGCGTTGCAGCAGAGGGCAGGTTAAGGGAACTACCATCAATTCGTCCGTTAAGACTGCAAACCACTGGCCAGCTTCGTCCGGCAGATAAGTTATTGAAATAGAAAACTCAGACCGTTCGGTTGCAGGCGAGAGCCGGGACCGCAGAGTGCGCCGGGTGTGTCAGTGTGACACAATCGGAACAGCCGGATGCGCTTGAGGATAATGAGCGGTTTGCTGTTGGCGCTGGTGGCCTTACCGCAAGCCACGGAAGAGTTGTTCATTACCAGCGAGCATCCGCGACTCCTGCTGAATTCCAGACGCCTGAAACTGCTGCGGCGGGAACGGGTGCGGGAATCCATCCGCTGGCAACAGTTCCAGACTTTGATGACCGGTGGGGTCCCGATGCCGGAGCCGGGCTTTGCCAATGCTTTGTACTATCGCATCGCCGATGATGCGGAAGCGGGGCGGCGTGCCGTGGAGTGGGCACTGGCTCCCCAAACGGACCTGCGCCAGCTCGCAATCGTATTTGACTGGTGCCAGCCGCTTCTCGATAACAACCAATCGGCGGCCATTGCCGCCCGGCTTCGCGCTGGGCTGGATGCGGCAACGGGAGCGCGGGACCTGCCGGCGGTGCGTTCCGCCGTCATGGCGGCCATCGCCTTGGCAGGTCACAACCCGGATGCGGAGCGTCTTCTCAATGAATTGATCCGGAAAAAATGGCAGGAGGACCTCACGCCGAAGCTTGGGGCGCAACCAGTACCGTTTCCCCTTCACGAAACCTATGCGCTCTATGAGTTGATTCACACCTTACGGGACAACACCGGCGTGGACCTGCGCGATTCGGCGCGCGCATTCTTCAAAACTTTTCCGGCGTATCACATGCTTGCACACTATCCGGCTTCGTACCCCGCCGGCGAGAACGATTTCCGGATACCGGTATCCGATGCGGAAAAGGAACCCGATCTCAGGCGGGCCTCCCTTTCCCGGGCAGCGGAGTTAAGCATGGTCGCCTATGATACCAACGCGGTCGAGAGCCAGTTTGTGCAAGGCTGGCTTATCAACGACCGTTTTCTCATGCGAGGTCCTTTCGGCGCGCCTTACGAGTTCCTTTGGGCCAATCCCTACCAGCCCGGGCTCAGCTACTTCCATATGCCGCTGGTCTTCCACGATCCCGCCACGGGCCGCCTGATTCTGCGTTCGAGCTGGGAGGAAGATGCCCAATGGTTTGGACATCTCGAAGGATGGACGCAGTTGTTCGAGAACGGCCGCATAGTGAAGGTTCGAACCCGGACCAAACAGCCCCCTGTACGGATGGGTGAAGCGACGATCGTGTTCGCCGCGAGCGGGCTGCGGTTCCGGGGTGGCGGCGACAACGGATCCGAATTATTCGTCGTCGGCCTTACTCCTTCGCGAGAATACGAGATCGAGATAGACGACAGGGAGATGTTCGAGCAGACTGCGGACGCCGGCGGCATTCTCTCCATTTCCATTAGCAAGGGAGCAGTCGCCGGCGTACGAATCCGTGAAGTGGCCCAGCCGGGTCAATCGCCCAGGAACCGGCCATAAGGACGTAGTTCCACTACGTTGTCGCAGACAGCCTTGATTCCCGCCGTAATGGGAATGGCCAGTACCAGCCCGATGCCTCCCCACAGAGTGCCCCAGAACATCAACGCCACGGTCACCACCAGTGGGTTTAAATGCACTCGCCCGCCGACGATTTTCGGATACAGCAGATTCAGCGCAAGCAGATGGAGAACCGCGATAGTCGTTCCAATGATGAGGTAAGGCGTCAGCGCATCGTATACCGGCAGGGCAGCCAGCAGCGGAGGCACCATGGCAAGCGGCAGCCCAACGTAAGGTACCAGGCTGAGGAAGCCGCTGAATGGTGCGATCAGGAATGGGTAGGGAAGGCTCATGCTGATGAAGAAAAGCCAACTCGCCATCGAAAGAAGCAGACCGAGCACAAAATTACCAACAATATAAGCGCGCGCCATCTCCGCGATGCCGTGCCAGCTCTTGCCTGCAATGAGACGTGCCTGTCCGTCGAAGAACTGTAAAAAACTCCGGCGGATATGGTCGCGCCAGCTCAACATGAAATACACAAGAAACGGCACGAACGACGCCATCAGGAGAATGTTATAAAACGAACTTAAATAGGAATACAGATAGTTGACCAGCGGCGTTCTTTGCTCCTGAATGCGCACTTCCGGAACCTGCTGCGTGGGCGGAGACGGCTCTGGAGGCGGGGCCTTGCGCCCTCGCGTTTTCTTCGCGGCCGCCTGCGCAGCCTGCTGCGCCATCGCTTCCGCGGCCAGTTGATCGCGTTCGCGAATCCGTTTGGGAACCATGGCCTCGTACAGCGATTTCTCCGCCGCCTCCAGCCGCGAGGAGACGTTATCCACTAAATCGCTGATGCGCTGGCTATAGCTGGGAAGTTCCTCCAACAGGCCCGAAATCTGTGTGTATAAACCGAGGCCCGTGAGATAAATCAGCAGCAGAGCCACACTGCACACCATGAAACTGGCGGCTCCTCGGGGAAACCGGAAACGAACCAAAAAGCTGACCGCCGGCTCCAGAATAAAGGCCAGCATCGTGGCAATAATCAGCGTAATAATAAATACGCGGCCGAAGTAGAGCAGTGCGATTACAGCCGCCAGCGCGATAACAATCGTGCCGATACTGCGCCCTGCCTGCCCCGGTTCCGTCGGGACCGCAGGAGTCAAAGTGGACACCGAGGAAACCTCTCAGGAGACCTTTACCAGCTACTCTAGCATGAAGACCGGTAGAATATTAGCAGTACTGTGGATCTGGCTTCAGGCGGCAGAATTCTCGCTCTCGACCTCGGTAAACGGCGCATCGGAATAGCTGTCAGCGATGCGCTGCGAATGACCGCGCAAGGGCTCGATACGCTGGTGAGGACGAATATCCGAAGCGACATTCTGGCACTTGAGGAAATTATCCGTAGCCGTGATGTCTCGCTGGTATTGATTGGGAATCCGCTTCATATGAGTGGGCACGAGGGGGCGGGGTCCGCGTTCGCACGGGACTTTGCCGAACGGCTGTCTGCGCATACGGGAGTAGCTGTCCGGCTTTGGGACGAACGCCTGACGACCGTGGAAGCGCAGCGTGTGCTTCGCCAGAGCGGCGCCAGTATCGGGAAGCGCGCCCGGGCCGTGGACAAGCTGTCCGCGGTGATTCTGCTCGAGAGCTATCTCGATTCGCTCGCTGGAAGCGACGGGGAGATGCCGGCCGATGCGACTTTCTAAGTTGCTGCTTCCGGCGTTTGTACTCCTTTTGCTCGCCGCCGGAGCGTTGGCCGCTGCTCTCTTGGTGCCGTACTCGGGTTTAGGAAAAGAGACATTTGTCGATATCCCGAAAGGCACCGATACCCGCCACATGGCCACGTTGTTGCGGCAGGCCGGTGTCATCCGATTCGACTGGCAGTTTCTGCTGGCCCGCGCGATCCGGAAAGATGCCAGATTGCAGGCGGGCGAGTACCGCTTCCATACTCCCGCTTCGGTCTGGACCGTATTCGACCGCATCGTCAGGGGCGACATCTTCTATCACCAGGTGAGGGTTCCGGAAGGTCATAATATCTTCGACATCGCGAACACGCTGGAAAATCAGAAGCTGATTCCCTCAGAAGCATTTCTCAAGGTGGCTCGCGACCCGGCACTGATTCAAGATCTGGACCCGCAGGCACCCTCGCTCGAAGGTTTTCTGTTCCCTTCCACCTACCGCATCGCCCGGCACACTACGCCCGAGCAGGTATGCCGTATGATGACGGACGCGTTCCGGCGTGTATGGAAAGAGCTGGATCCGGCGCCCGAAACGGACATTCACACGATTGTCACGCTCGCGTCGCTGGTGGAGAAGGAATCCGCGGTTCCGCAGGAACGCCCGCAGGTGGCGTCCGTATACACGAATCGTTTACGCAAGGGGATGAGAATGGACGCCGACCCGACTGTTATTTATGCCGCGCTGCTGGAGAACCGTTACCGCGGCTCCATCTACAGATCCGATCTGGATAAGGATCACCCCTACAATACCTACCGCCATGCCGGACTCCCGCCCGGGCCGATTGCCAACCCGGGACGCGGTGCCCTGGAAGCGGCGCTGCGGCCGGCCGAGACCGAATTCCTGTTCTTTGTCGCGAAGCCGGACGGCTCCGGAGCGCACGAATTCACCACGGATCTCACCGAACATAACAAAGCCGTTTTGAACTACCGCCGTGGCGCGCCGCAACCCTAAACGCGACCGGATCGCCGAAGCCATCCGGGAGTCCGGCTGGGAGAGGATCGGCGTAGAGGAGTTTGCCCGGCTTCAAGCCGCATTCGTGCCGGTTTCGGCTCGATACCTCCGCGAAGCCATTCGCGCGGCCGGCGTTCCGATGTCCCCTCTGGCTGAGGGCATCCGGCAGGATTCGCTGGAGGAGTTGGAGCGCACGCTGCTACGAATGCAGACCGAATACCAGGCGGCCAATCAAGCAGGCGATGCGCGGAGAGCCCGCCAATGCCGGGCAGCAGTCATCAAATCTAAAGACCACGCGAAATGGGCACTGAAAAAAGCTGTGCAGGAGGAGAAGCGGCGCGAACGCGCGGAGATGATTTTATGGATGTTGACCTGGCTGGAAAACCCGGCCTTGTTCCCGGACTGGCTCAAACTGCGAAAGCGTGAAGTGCGGCGGGAGACGGTCCCGCCGCTCCGGATTTCCTACTGAAGCTCGATGCTATCGACTTTGATGGTTTCCCCCTCCCGGGTACCTTCTACCGTCGCCTTCAAATCTTTTTCTTTGGAACTTGCTTTAAGGGCGGCCAGCGTTTTCGCGTTGCCCTCTTCATCGAACTTCATGAACTTGCCATCCGCGGTCATCAAACCGTAACCGCTCTTGGCACAACCGATGGCGCACTTTCTCGTGTGGCTCGCCAGGTCCTTGTCCTTACACATCACGTCCACTACGGTGCCCGTGAAAGTGTCAGCGAAAGCGGCCAGCGAGAATACGGCGATGGCGCCGGCGTACCTCAGGAAACGCATATGGAAACATCCCTCCTCTGAGAAAATCTACTCATAGCATGACACGGACGGAGCCGGGTTACCAGATCCATTCTGTCGTCAGACGCCCGATCCTCAGCGCGGCAACACTCTAAAATCTTGATTTCACTCGTTTGAAACCGCCATAAAGACCGCCGATGTTAAAATATCGTAGCGTTCCCACCCCAGGCGCTGTAAAAGCTCTTGAAACTGGGATATCGCGCGACGCATCTGATTCACTTGAAGGTCGCCGCAAGTGTATCCTCCGCGTTAATCGTGGTGAGAAACAATGGTCGTTTCGGTACTTGATTGTATGGGGCGGCCTGATTATACTGGCTTTTTTTGACCGGACAATTCTTCTGAGTGAGTAGTCTAGATGATTGGAAGGGACAATTTTGACGCACTGACGCCGCAGAAGGAAGCGGCGATGTTTTATGGGTTGTTCCTGAGAGGGCATTCTGTTGACGCCCTCCGCAAGGACATCGACATCCCCCGGGCTACGCTCGACAAATGGCTGAACACGCCCCGTTTCGAGCCGGATTTCCAGGACAATCTCAAGCGGGTTTACGCCTATCGGAAACAGGTGCTAGCCATCTTCGATCAACTTGTGACGCACGAGCTCAAGAAGCCCAGGCTCCACTAACCCCTTCCACCCCTTGCCAGCAAGACACATACGCCCCGGTTCGGGCCGTCATACGTTTCAATCGTAGCGCAGGGCACGCACCGGATCGATACGCATTGCGCGGCGCGCAGGCAGAAAAGCCGCCAGAATAGAGACTCCCGTCACACCCGCTGACGCAACCAGCAGGCTGACCGGGTCATGCGGCTTGATGCCATAGAGCTGCGATTCGATGATACGAGTCAACATCCATGTCAGCGGCAGGCCGGCTGCGAGACCGGCCGCAATGGCGAATGTCACTTGGCCAAGAAGCATACGCATCACGGCAAGCTTGCGGGCGCCCAGCGCCATCCGGATCCCGAGTTCGCGCGTGCGGCGGGTCACCGCGTAGGATACCGATCCGTAAAGGCCCACGCAGACCAGCACCAGCGTGATCGCGCTGAACAGGCTCACCAGCGAAGCAAACAGGTGTTCCTGCGCCAGGGTGTCGTCAATCTGCGCCTGTTGCGTTTTCACCCCGGTAAGCGGAAGCATGCCGTCGATCTCCGCAATAGCGCGCCGGATGCGGGCAACCACATCGCCTGCGCTGGCTGCGGTGCGCACTTCGAAGGACATCTCCTGAGGCCATCCAAAAGGCGCTTGCGTATAGGGAGTGTAGATGGTGGCCGGAGCATCGTCTCGCAAACGATCGTATTTGGCGTTCTTCGCCACACCGATCACCTCCACGTCCCACTCCTTTTTGAAGGACCAGCGAAACTTCCTGCCCACGGGCGATCCGGAGCCGAAATGCTGTAGTGCGAGCGTCTCGTTGATCACTGCAACCCGGGGCGTAGCCCCCATGTCGCGCAACTCGAACCCGCGGCCCATGATCACAGGAATGCCCATCACTTCGAAAAACTCCGGTCCCACGAAATTGAATGTGGATCTCACGGGTTTTTCCGATGCCGCGCCTTCCACCAGGACGCTTCCATTTGACATGAAACCGCTGACCAGGCGCTGCGCGGAGAGGCTGGCTCCCGTGACGCCGGGAATCTGTTTCAAACGTTCCAGCACGCGAGCATAGAGTTGGTTTCCACGGTTTTCGTCATAGCCGTTTTTTCCCGGCGACAAGTCGAAGAGCACGAGATTGTACGGGTTGAAACCCAGCGAAAGAGACCGCAAATTCGCCAGGCTGCGAGTGAAAAGCGTGGCGCCGGCCAACAGCACGACGGCTACAGCTACCTGCACCGCCACCAGGATGGGTCCCCCGCCAAACCGGCGCATTCGCACGGCCGGCGTATCTTCCTTGAGGCCGCTCGCTACGTCGACACGCGTCGCCCGGATGGCCGGTGCAAGGGCAAAGAGAAAGGTTGCCGCCAACGAAACCGCGACGGTGAAAGCGAGCACCCGTGCGTCCGGCGACACGGCGAGCGGAATCGGAGTGGACCCCGAAGCCAGCAAAGCGAGCAAGGCTCGCACACCCCAATAGGCAAACGCCACTCCCGCGATCGCGCCCGCAGCGGAGAGCAGGGCCCCTTCCACAAGCAGTTGACGCACCAGGCGCCAGCGGCTTGCCCCGACCGCCAATCGCAGCATGATCTCCCGCTGCCGCGCCGTCGCGCGCGCCAGCAACAGCCCGGCCAGGTTGGCGCACGCCATCAGCAGCGTCAGTGCGACCACCACCATCAGGATCAATAGAGGCCGCCGGTAAACACGCCGCAGGCTGTCCAGCCCCTGCCCGCCGGGCTCCTGAAAGATCCGGGGCGTCTCCGAACCCATTATGCTCCTGGCGGTCTCCGGCAGGCCGGCGCTCACGATTGCGGCCAACTCGTTCCCGGCTGCGGTCTCTTCTTTCTCCTGGTTCAGACGCGCCATCACCTGGACCCAGAACAGGTCGTCTCCAAACCAGTTCACACGCTGGTGCCCGGAGCCTTGCATCCGCTCCCTGGAGCGGATGGGCAGCGTAATATCCACTCCGGGAGTTCGCATAAACCCACCGGCCGAGACCCCGAAAAATTCCCGGGGCGTCACGCCAATCACGATGCAAGGCTGTCCATTGACGTAGAGGGTCTTACCGATTGCCGAGGGATCGAGCGCGAACATACGTTCCCAGAAGCGATAGCTGATGACCGCGGAGGTAAGCCCGTCCGCCGTATCGTCGTCCTCCGTGATCGGGCGCCCCAAAACGGTCCCCACGCCGAGCGCCCGGAAATAATTGCCCGAAACCACCATCGCGCCCGCCGCCAGCGCCTGGCGATTGACGGCGACGTTTACGGGACCCAGCGGCGAAAAGCCCATGATGGAGCCGAGTGTCTGGCTTCGCACGCGTATTCCGGAAAAGATCTCCCAGGAAAAAACGTTCGTCGTCCAGCCGCCGGAGCCTCCGCGGCCGCTGGCCCAGGTGCTACTCAGATTCAGGTTCTTCTTTGCGCCCCACCGCACGACCACAAGCTGCTCGGGATTCTGCACGGGCAACATGCGCAGCAGAACGGTGTCGAGCAGGCTGAAGACGGCGGTGTTGGCGCCGATTCCGATGGCCAGCGAGAGTACCGCAATCGCCGTGAACACCGGCGCCTTTCGCAGGATGCGGGCACCGTAACGAATGTCGCGTACCATGTCCTCCAGGAACGTAAGGCCGCGAACTTCGCGGCACTGTTCCCGAACCTGCTCTATGCCGCCGAACCGGGCACGGGCACTCCGGCGCGCCTCGGTATCGGCCATCCCCGCGGCCCGGTTTTTGCGCGCCTCCATTTCCATGTGGAAGCTCAGCTCTTCGTCGAGTTCGCCTTCGGCGCTGCGGTAGCGCACCAGGGAACGAAGACGCAGTATCAGATCGGTCCAGCTCATATCACGCCATCTCCAGCACCCGGCCGATGGCGCCCGCCATTCGTGTCCAGGCCTCGGTTTCCACTTCCAACTGCTTGCGTCCGGCGGCGGTCAGGCGATAAAACCGCGCGCGCCGCCCCAGCTCCGAGATACCCCATTCGGCCTTGATCGAGCCCTGGTGCTCAAGCCGGTGCAGCGCCGGATACAGCGAGCCCTGGTTCACGCGGAGAACGTCCGCCGAGACCTGCTGGATGCGCTCAGAGATGGCCCATCCATGCTGCGGGCCCGCCAGCAGCGTGCGCAGAATCAGCAGGTCCAGCGTTCCCTGGAGAAGATCGAGTTTCGGTGTGCGATTCATGTTGTCGAATAGCTACAATAAGAATGGCGCTATTGTTGTCGGATGTCAACAACAAAAACGCCGGCCGTCCGGTTTATTTTCTGGTGTCGTTTTTCCCGGTTTTTGGCGACTTGCCCGAATCCTCAAACGAAGAAACATGCACACCGATCTTCCGTCACAATCTGATCGCCGGTGAACGGTAGAATCCAAACTCCCCCGAAGAATTGCAGACCATTCAACAAGCCATCTTCGATCAGCTTGTGACGCACGAGCTCAAGAAGCCCAGGCTCCACTAACCGTCTCCCGTTTCACACCCGCCTATTCCGCCTGATTTTCCCGCGACGCCTCACGGCACGCCCATGGGTACAACAGCGGGAGCATATACAGCGTCAACAGCGTGGAAGTAACCAGACCACCGATCACCACACTGGCCAGAGGGCGCTGCATCTCCGAGCCGATTGAAGTCGACGTTGCCATCGGAACAAAACCTAAACTGGCAACGAGGGCGGTCATCAACACCGGCCGGAGACGAGTGCCTGCTCCTTCGAGAATGGCATCATGGAGGGGTTTCCCGTCCGCTCGCAGCCGGTTGATATAGCTAACCAGAACGATGCCATTCAACACGGCCACTCCGAATAGCGCCAGGAAACCGATTGACGCCGACAGGTTCAGATTCAATCCGCGCAGCCAAAGCGCCCCAATGCCTCCCACCAGGGCAAACGGGACGTTCAGGATGATAAGAATCGCCTGGGGCACCGAATCGAAGGTAGCAAACAGCAAGGCGAAAATAATCAGCACAGTCAGCGGAAGCACGATCGCGAGGCGCTGCATCGCCCGCTGTTGATTTTCAAACTGGCCGCCCCAATCGGTACTATAGCCGGCGGGTAGCACAAGGCCCGTTTCCAGCTTACGTTCCGCCTCGGCCACGAAGCTACCCAGGTCGGTGCCACGCACGTTCGCCTGGACCACGATCCGCCGCTGCCCGTCTTCCCTCGAGACCACTTCCGGCCCGCGGACCACTTCCACGCGGGCTACGCTGCCCAGCGGCACACGCTCGCCGGCGGGCGCGGCGATGAGCAGTTGACGAAGAGACTCCGCATCCGCGCGATATCGCTCAGGGAAACGGATCACGATCGGAAACCGCCGCTGGCCCTCGATCATCTCCGAGACATACTTGCCGGCAACGGCTGCTTCGACGAGTTCCCGCACCCTGGTAATATCCAGACCATAGCGCGCCAGGGCCGTCCGGTCCACGTCTACGCGAAGCTCCCCCACACCGGACAGGATCTCCATCTGGAGATCCGCCGCGCCGGGGACAGTGGCCATCAATGTTTGCGCCCGCTCCGCCAGTTGCTCGAGCACCCGCGGATCCTCCCCGAAAATCTTCAACGCAACGTCGGCCTTTATTCCCGAAACCACCTCATCCAGCCGCATCGCCATTGGCTGTGTGAAACTATAGGCAACACCGGGGACTTTCTCGAGCGAGTGCGACATTTTTTCGAATAACTCTTCCTTTGTTTCCGCCGTCGTCCATTCTCTGACCGGCTTCAGGCGGACGTAGACATCGGCCTCGTATATTCCCATTGCCTCGGTGGCCATGTCCGGCCGGCCCAGCTTTGAAACCACACCCGTCACCTCGGGGAACTTCATGACAACCTTCTCGATTTCGTCGCTGAGTTCGATCGATTCGGTCAGCGAAATACCGGGGAGTTTGCGAGTCTGAATGAGCAGCGAGCCTTCATCCAGCCTCGGCATAAACTCTGTGCCGATGTACGCCAGAGAGGCGAGCGAGACGGTCACTAACGCCAAACCGGTGAGAACGGCGGCCAGGCGGTGGCGCATTGTGAAGCGCAGCGTAGCTTCATAGGAGCGGCGAACTTTGGAGAACCAACCGCCGGTGTGGGGTTTCACGCCCTTACGCAGAACGATGGCCGCCGCGGTCGGGACGACCGTCAGCGAGAAGACCAGCGCTCCCACCAGGGCCGAGCAGACAGTAATCGCCATCGGACGGAACATGCGGCCTTCCAAGCCTTCCAGGAACATAATGGGCATATAGACGGCAATGATGATCGCCACCGCGAATACGATGGGCCGCGCTACCTCGTGAGCCGCGTGCCGGACCCGTCCAAGCACGTTGGCGATCTTCTCACCCGGCTTTCTTTCCAGTTTCCGAACGGAGTTCTCCATCATCACCACCGCGCCATCGACGATCATGCCGAAGTCGAGAGCGCCCAGGCTCATCAGATTGGCCGAAATGCCGAAAACCGCCATGCCGATGAAACCTACCAACAGCGACAAGGGAATCACCGAGGCTACGATGAGCGCCGCGGGAATGTTACCCAGGAATAAAAGCAGCACCGCCACGACAAGAACGCCGGCTTCCATCAGATTTTTCCGGACGGTCCCTATCGTTCCTTCGATGACCTCCGACTGATCGTAGAAAGGCACGATCTTTACTCCCTCGGGCAGCCGGATGGAGGAAAGCTTCGCTTTGACGCGGTCGATTACCCGGCGGCCGTTCTCGCCCTTCAGCATGATCGCCATGCCGGACACCGTCTCGCCCTGGCCGTCGCGAAGAACCGCTCCCTGCCGCTGCATCGGAGCGATGGTGACGTGTGCGATATCCCGAAGCAGCACCGGCGTACCCGCTCGCGCCAGGACGACGATGTTGGACACGTCCCCAATACTCTGTGTGCGGCCAAGCCCCCTGACGGTGTACTGCTCCGCGTAATGCTCGATGAAGCCGCCGCCAAAGTTCGCATTGTTTTCCTGGACCCGGAGGAATACGTCA
>DASTMK010000294.1:0-3198 GCA_035714225.1 Bryobacteraceae bacterium
ATGTGAAATCCTGGGCTTGCTGTATCGGAAACGGAAGCTGACCCGCAGCGAGATCACCCAGGCTACCGGGCTCAACCCCGCCAGCGTAAGTTATGCGCTGCGGTACCTGCTCGAGCGCGGCCTGCTGCTGAAAACAAGTGGCGAAGTCAACGGTCGGAGGCGCGAGCTATTCGACCTGAACGCGGAGGCTGGTTTTTTCGTGGCGATCGATTTAGAGGGAGATCGCATTCGCTTCGCGCTAACGAATCTCCTCGGCGATGTCCGCTTTCGGTGGGAGGAACCCTTGCCGTTTCGGCAGCCGCTCGAGCCACGAAAATTGATCGAAGGAATCGGTAGGGTCGTGCGGGACAAGGATACGAAGCTCCCGCCGGTGCTGGCGATTGGCGTGAGCTATCCAGGGCTGTTAGATTCAGACGGCCGGCTGACAGCGGTCAACCTGGGATGGGACAGGTTCCCACTCGTTCAGATATTGAACGAAGCCTTCCCTTGGCCCCTGTTTCTGGAATCCGACAAGCATAGTTGTATTCAAGCGGAGCGATGGCTGGGATCCGCGCAGAACTGTGACAACGCGCTATTCCTGATCGCAGAGGGAGGAGTCGGTTTGGGCATCCTGACGGATGGTAAACCCCTCGCCGGAGCGTACTTTCTTCCAGGAGAGATCGGGCATTTAAAGATTTTGCCCGACGCAGATGATCTCTGCAATTGCGGCGAGAGGGGCTGTTTGGAGGCGATCGCCTCCAGTCCTAATATCGTTCGTCAGTACCTGGAGCGAGGCGGGCTATCGCGACCGGGAGGCGCCCCACTTCGGGTAACCGACGTTTTCGAAGAAGCGCGACAGCGGGATCCGGCAGCACTAGCGGTCATTGAGCGGGCAGGCTGTGTCCTTGGTCTTTCGCTTTCGTATGCGATCACGCTGCTGAATCCGGAGATCGTTATACTGGGCGGCGATCTTTGTGCCGCTGAGGATCTCTTCTTGCCGATCATTAAGCGGGAGATAGAGCGGCGGACAATATCGCTCTCCCTCACCGGCGTCAACATCAGGGTCAGTAGTTTGGGCAGCGACATCCGCCTCAAAGGAGCTGCATCGCAGGCGTTTGGAAAAATGCTTAGAGATCCGGGTTTGCTGAGCAAGCTTTGCACCTCAGCCGTGTAAACATCTGGCGAGGAACCTGTTACTGTGCGGCTAACTGGGTGGTGCTCAGCAAAACCACCGGACCCGCCGGCCAGCGGCGAAATCAGGCGATGCGCAGCGCTTTTTGAAGAACCGCTTTCGTGAGTTGAACGCCTCTCGCTTCGTTCTGCCAGATCCTGGCCGGAGGAGGCGGCGTCTCTTCGTTGCCGCGCGGACGGCCATACCGCCCGAAGCTCGATTCGATGCCCCAAAAACCTTTGTAGCCCGCATCCCGGCAGATGCCGATCAGTTTTTCGAGATCCCATCCCGGATGGGTTCCCTCCGCTGTCCAGGCAGCCTTCACCGAAACGCCTTTCGCAAACGGAGCCAGTTTCCGGATGACTTCCGCATGGTCGGCACCGGGATTCACGTTCCCGAAATCCGGCAACGTTCCGAACCTGGGATGATCGACGGTTTTCATCAGGGAAACGACGACATCGGGATCGGACGAAGCGCCGCCGTGGTTCTCGATGAGAATATTCAACTCGGCGGTGGAGGCATACTCAACCAGGTTGTAAAAGCTTTCGGCGGCGCGTCCGACCAGGTCCGCGTCCTGCTGCCAGTTCTCGCGCGGGCCGCCCATATTGCAGCGAATCGCCTTGCAGCCGAGGAAGCTTGCAATATCCACCCACTTGCGGTGCGCGATGGCAGCCTGCGTTCGCTCCTGCTTGTCTTTGGCGGACATGTCGCCTTCGCCGTCCACCATGATCAGGACAAAAGCGACGCCGTGTTTCTCGCCGCGCTTTTTCAGGTCCTGAAGGTAGTGCATGGTGGGGTTCTCAAAAAAGGTATTGACGAACTCCAACCCATTGATGTTGAATTCTTCCCGGGCAATGCGCGGCAGATCGATGTTCTTCCATCGTTTCGCCAGGAAGAAACTGCGGTTGAGCGACCAGGCGGCCAGAGAGATGTCATCTTTGTCCGCGATAACGGGACTTACCTTCTGAGCGGCAGCAACCCCGGTGGTACTGAGAAATCCTCTTCTCGTCAGCATGCGAATGAGTCCGTTATTCGAAGAACGGGAACACCTTCCTAAGATCTTCGTCGGTGGGCCGCCGCCCGTACTCACAGACTTCGAATGCCTCAGCGTGCCTGACGGAATCCGAACGAGAGCCGTACCATTTTTTCAGCGTTGCTCTCACCGCATCCGTTACCGGACGGCTGAAACGGGTCTTCCGGAGCCATTCCACACGCGCTTTTGGATCTCGCGGAACAGAATCCAGATTGCCGGCCACCCACGGCAGCCACTCGTACATCTGCGAGGTGTGCGCGTCCAGCATGGCGACTTTCAGATCGATAACGTCATCGATGGCGACAGCCACATCCGGGCGAAACGGATTAGGTCTCTGAAAACCGTCCTGGAAATAAAGGAAGAGCGGGTTCTTCCGTAAAGGCGGTGTATCGGGACAGACGTTCGGCACCACTACCATGTAAGCCGCATCCTGCA
Source organism: Bryobacteraceae bacterium (assembly GCA_035714225.1). Lineage (GTDB taxonomy): Bacteria > Acidobacteriota > Terriglobia > Bryobacterales > Bryobacteraceae > CAADGY01. The sequence continues at coordinate 2,619 of DASTMK010000294.1, forward strand.
CCAGCACGCCTGTATAGCGGTGGTCGGGGTGATAATCGTTCGGCCGCGGAGCCAGGACAACGTCGGCGTTCCACTGGCGGATTTTCCGGATCACCTGGTGGCGCACGGCAAGGGTGGGAAGTAGTTCGCCGTCATGATTGTCGAGCGTCTCGTACTCGACTCCGATCCGGCGGCCGGCTTCACGCGCCTCTTCGCGCCGTTTTTTGGCCAGGGCCCCGCCTCCCTCGGACTGATGCCCGGCATCGCCGTTCGTAACTGACACGAACTTGACGTGATGGCCGAGCTTTGCGTACTTGGCGGCGGTCCCGCCCGCCCGGCTGTCACAGTCGTCCGGATGCGCGCCAAAGGCTATGATGCGCAGTTTTCCGTCGGCTTGCGCCAGCAGCGGCACGGCGGCGGACAGCAGAAGAAGAAATCGACAAATTCTATACATAAACGGAAATCCCTATCAGAAAACATCATATACGCAGTTGCGCCCGGTTGCGTGAGGAAGGTGAGCCTATGCTTTCAGTAACTCGCGCACGAACTGCGCCGTCTGGCCGATCTGATCGTTGAAACGCTGATACATGCCGATGATCAG
>DASTMK010000295.1:0-13185 GCA_035714225.1 Bryobacteraceae bacterium
GCCAGTTGGGAAAGGCCGATCGAAACGGCAGGTGCAGCAACCCGAAAATCAGGGAAGCGATCAGCAGGCCCGCCACCGGACTGCTCATCCACTTCGACAACCACTGTTGCAGGAGTCCGCGTACGAAGAACTCCTCGGAAAGCGCGACCACCCACAGGAACCCAAGGAAGCTGGCGAATGCCGTTAGCGCCAGCTTTGCCGGGTCCACCGGCAGCGAGCGCAGCGTCGCGAAGCCGGTGAGAGCAATCAGGGCCGCTCCCACGGGCAGGAAATAGAGGTAATGCAGAATGCCGATCTTCCAGTCTTTTCGTTCCGGCACAAAGCCGAACCCTGTCCCTTTCACTCCCCTGAGAAAGAGCGCGGAAGCGATACCCAGCCGGATGGACATGAGCTTTCCAAACATTTCCGCCGGTACGCGTGGATGAGGGTCGACGTAGATGGATTGAAAAATAGTCGAAAGGAATACGATCGCGACGAGCGCGAGAAAGCCGAGGTCGGTGGCCGGATGCTTCGGCAGTATGGCGAACCAGAACGGGATGACAGCGGCGATCAGGCCCAGCAACGCGAAGGACGGCCACTCGAAGGTAGAGGATAGCCCCGCGAAAATAACGTAGGGAACCAGTGCGCTCACCGCCAGGAAGCCGGCAAGCAGGTACCGGCTCCGTACGCCGCTCAGCCGTTGCCGGACGGAAGCAAAGCCGGGCGCGATGTAGAAAGCCGCTTCCACCAGACAGGCCAGGATCACAGCAAGGGCGGCTGAATCCGGGATACCCTGTTGTTTTGAGTAGACGTACCCTGCAATGCACAGAACGGCCCACAGGATCGCAACTGTGATCCAGAAACCTCGGAGCGGATACTGCATTCGCCTCATGGTAGCATTCGTTGTTTTTGTTCCCTCCGTTTTCACCGCCGAGCCGCCGCCGGGATTGCCCAAAAAGGTTGCCGTACGGGAGACTGAGAACGAGGCTGCGCGAGCCGATTACACTTACCGGCAAAGCGTGGTCATCGAGGAGTTCGACGATCGCGGGATGATCACGGGCCGGTACCGCGAGATCCGCGACATCATTTTCTCGCCCAAAGGCCGCACGGAGCAGATGGTGGAATCGCCCACCAACAGCCTCAAGCGCCTGTTGCTTACGCCCGAGGATTTTCGGGACATCCGCGAAGTGCAGCCGCTGCTGTTGACCTCGGACCAGCTATGGATTTACGAAACACGGTTCCGCGGCGAGGAGCAGGTAAACGGGATCGATTGCTGGCTCCTGGAGGTCCGCCCGCGCCAGATTCTCTCCGGGCAGCGCCTGTTCGAGGGCATGTTGTGGGTCGACCAACGCGATTACTCCATCATCCAGACGCAGGGCAAGGCGGTACCGGAAATTCTGTCGCTGAAATCGGAAAACCGCTTCCCCCGGTTTACCACCCTCCGCGAACAGGTGGATGGCAAATACTGGTTTCCCCAACAGACGGTGGCGGACGATACGCTTCACTTCCGGAGCGGTCCGCAACGCATCCGGATGATCATCCGTTACAGCGACTACAAGAAGTTCTCAGCGGAATCCACGGTGACGTTTGAGGACGCGCCGGCAAATCCACCGCAATCACAACGCTGACACGGCCTGCGCGCAATTCTCAAATTACCGGATAATACAAATATGAGGGCTTTCGTTGCGGCCCTGGTCTTGGCAGGCTTACTGGCAGTCCAGGCTTCCACCTCCGACTACGTTTCCGCGAAGAGCAAGATACAGGCGATTGAAAAGCAGCGGGCGCCCGCGCGTGTCACTTTAAACGAAGCCGAACTGAACGCCTGGATCCGGGGAGAGTTGCCGGATTTATGGAAGGAGGGACTGCGGAATCCGCGGGTCGAGTTGAACAACGGCACAGCCTCCGGCTACGCTCTCGTGAATTTCGCCAGGCTGAAGCAGGCGGGCGGCGATCCACCTGGATGGTTCACGCGCGCTCTACTCGACGGTGAAAAACCGGTGAGCGTCACGACGAGAGTACGAACCCACGACGGCATGGCCCAGGTGGATGTGGAGAACGTCACCGTTTCCGGCATTCCCATCGAAGGCGCCGCGTTGGATTTCCTGATCCGAAATTTCGTGCGGTCGCGGTATCCCGAAGCCAAGATCGGACAGCCCTTCGAGATGGGCTACGGAATGCAAAAGCTCGAACTCAAGCCCAAACACGTTACGATTCTGATGCGGAAGTGATCCGTCCGGCCGCCTGTTTGCCCAACCGGATACAATCGGGGACACCGATTCCGTAATAGGCATTGCCGGCAAGCGAGAGCCCTTCGATGCGTGCCGTCCGCTGCTCGATCTCCTTGAGGCGGCTTTCGTGACCGACGGTATATTGTGCCATCGATCGCGGCCAGCGCGAGATGCGCACAAGCTCCGGCGCGGCGGTCACTCCCATAATGCCGCTCAGCTCAGCCCGTACGGCGGCGGTGATGGTCTCATCGCTCTCTCGTAGAAAGCTGTCGTCCAGACCACCTACAAAACAGCGCAGCACCACCCACTCCTCCGGAATCCGATGGGCGAATTTGTTTCCCACCCACGTACAGGCCACCAGCGTTCGCCGTTCCTTTCTGGGGACCAGAAATCCAAACCCCTTCAGCGACTGTCCGAACGATTGCCGCCGGTATCCCAGGGCGAGCGTCATCGATGAACTATAGGGAATCGACTCGAGGCAACGCCCAAGCTCGGGATCCAGCATGCCTGCCAATGGGGCAGCCGCATACGCCTGGCATGCCAGCACTACGTGCGACGCTTCGAGCCACGCGCCGTTGACACGAATTCGAAATCCCGCCGGAGTCTTCTCCATCGCATCGGCGTGTCCCTGTATCACTTCCATGCGGCTCCCGATCGCTCCGGTAAGCGTTTCAATCAGGTGCCCCAGCCCTCGCTTGAGTGTCCGGAACAGCGGGCCGGAAGCGTCGCTCCGCTTCCGCTTCCTGCGCTGATCGAGCACGCCTCGCGTGAGGCTGCCGTATTCGTATTCCAGTTCCGCGAAGCGCGGCAACACGCTCGAGACGCTCAGCCGGTTTGGATCGCCGCCATAGACGCCGGCAAGGAGGGGCTCAGCCAGATACTCGACCGCTTCCCGCCCGTAGTGATCTTCGATGAACTCGGACACCGACCGGTCCCTAGGGCGCTCGGCGGGCGGCCGGCGGAAGAACTCGAGGCCCATCCGCAATTTCGTCGGCCAGCTCAGAAGTCCCGAAGCGATGATGGGCATCACCTTGGTCGGCACCATCATCATCAAGCCATCGGGCAGCGGCACCAGCCTTCCGTGCTTTACCACGTAGGTCACGCGCAGATGGTCGTTCGAGCCAATCACCTCATCCGCAAGCCCGAGTTCGCAAATCAGGTCCATCGCCCACGGCTTGGCGGAAAGAAAGCTGTCGGGACCGGCTTCAATCACGCAGCCTTCAAGCGTGTCGGTGCGAATCACTCCACCCAGGTGCGATCTGGCTTCGATCAAAGTAGGTTCGATGCCGGCCTTGGCAAGATAGTAGGCCGTGGAAAGACCCGAGATTCCGCCGCCGATGATGACCGCCCGCCGCATCACACCAACTTCTGCGAAGCCACTCCGGCAAGAGCCGAGATCAACTCCGGGGAACTGTTCAGCGACTCGGGACGAGTGATTCCGATTCCCCGTTCGCGCGCGTACCGGCGGAACAGGATATCGACATCGTACAGGATCTCGACGTGATCGGAAACAAATCCGATCGGGTGGATCACCACGTTCCGGACCCCTTCGGCTGCAAACGCATCCAGGCGGCTTTCCACCGGCGGCCCCAACCAGTTTTCACCGGTCATCCCCTCGCTCTGATACGCGAAATCCCAGTCTTCAACGCCCGCCCGTTCCGCCACCAGAGATGCCGTGGTCTTCGCTTCTTTGCTGTAAGGATCGGGGCTTTGAACAACTTTTTCCTCCGGGATGCTGTGCGCCGTGAAGAGCACTTTTTCCGCCGGCAGGAGCGGCAAGAGTTTCGCGGCAAAGGCATCAATGAGCATCGGATGGTCGTGAAAGCTTTTGGCCCAGACGATTTCGGAAGTCATGTGGAGCGCCCGCTTGGCTTCCTGGGTACGGCGGAAGTAAAGACCTACGCTGACGCGCGAATACTGCGGCGCCAGGCAGATGGCGACGATTCGCTCGATCGAGTCGCGCTGCATCTGCTCCATGGTCTCGGCGATAAACGGGTGCCAGTTACGCATCCCGAAATAGACCCTTACGGGAGCGAGCACCGCCTGGAGCGCTTCCGCCTGCTCGCGCGTACGGGCCAGAAGGGGCGACCCGCCGCCGATCTCCTCGTACCGCCGTTTAATTTCCCGGATCACCGGCGCCGGCAGTGGACGTCCCGGACGTATATATTCGAGATATTTCTCCACATCGTCCAGCGTCTCGGGCGCGCCATGCGCCAGCAGCAGGACGGCCTGCTTCACGGACGCAGTTCCCGCACCAGTTGCACCACGGCTTTCACGTTCTCGACAGGAGTTTCCGGCAACACGCCATGGCCCAGGTTGAAGATGTGGCCGGGCTTCGTGCCCGTACGCTTCAGCAGTTCATGCACGCGCACGCGCAGTTCGGATAAAGGCGCAAACAGCACCGCCGGATCGAGGTTGCCTTGAATCGCGGACCGGTAGCTGATGTCCATCCACGCCTGGTCGATGTTGATGCGCCAGTCGACGCCCATGACATCGCCGCCGGCGGCGTGCAGTTCCCGGAAGAATCCCGCCGCGCCGGTGCCGAAATGAATGACGGGAACTCCACTGGAACGGATGCGTTCAATCAGCGCCCGCGAGTACTGTTGAACATAGCGGACGTAGTCGTCCGGCCCAAGCGCTCCGGCCCAGCTATCGAATACCTGGATCGCCCGGGCGCCGGCCGAAACCTGAATAAGCGCATACGGTCCCAGCACATCGACGATCTTGCCCATCAGCCGCCGCCACAGGGTCTCGTCGTTGTACATGAGTTGCTTGGTCTTGAGAAACGTCCGGGAAGGCCCGCCCTCGATCATGTAGCTGGCCAGCGTAAACGGCGCGCCGACAAACCCGATTACGGGAGCTCTTCCGCCCAGCGCCTTCACCACGATTTGAATCGACTCGCCAACGTAACCGAGATCGTCGGTGTTGGAGATGGACAAGGTATCGATATCGCCGGACGTCCGCACGGGATTGTCGATACGGGGTCCTTCACCCGCCACAAACTCGAGCTTCAGCCCCATCGGTTCCACCGGCAGCAGGAGGTCGGCGAAAATAATGGCTGCGTCGACATCCAGGATTTCGATCGGTTGGAGCGTTACCGTGGCGGCCAGATCCGGCCGCTTGCAGATCTCGAGGATGCTATGTTTCGAACGCACCTCGCGGTATTGCTTCAGGTACCGGCCCGCCTGGCGCATGAACCATACGGGTCTTACATCCGTAGGTCTGCGGCGGCAGGCGTCGAGGAAACGGCTGTTCATTGGAGCCACGCGCATGCCTGTCCCACTTTGTCTTCGCAGAGAAATACGCGAAATCCTTTCGGTTTATGTTGGGCCGTCCATTCCCGGCCCTGAATAAAAAACGGCTTGGTCCACGCTTCGCTGTCGATCGTCCGTGGAGCCACTACGGAAACCGACAACGTCCCTTCCGCCGGAAAGCCCGTGCGGGGATCCATGATGTGACTGTACATCCGGCCCTCGGCCCGGAAGAATTTTTCATAACTTCCCGACGTGGACATGGATTCGTCTCTCAGACACACCTCTTCTATTGTGCGGTCGTGTTTACGCGGATCCCGAATGGCCACCCGCCATCCCTTTTCACCGCGAGGTCCGCCGATCGCGTAGATACTGCTGCCCCCCGCCGTGATCAGCGCCGAGTCGATACCGCCCGATCTCAAAACCTCTACCATCCGGTCTACGGCATACCCTTTTCCGATGCCGCCCGGGTCGATCTCTACTCCCTTCCGGGTGAAACGAACAGTGCGTTCCGCCGGATCGAGCACGATATTGCCGTATCCCACCTTCGAGAGTACGGCCCGCACCTCCGCGCGATGCGGCAGCCGGCCGGAGCCTTTGTAAAAACCCCACAATTTCATCAGCGGGCCCACTGTGATATCGAACGTCCCTTCGCTGCGGCGGCTGTAGTCCACGCATGCCTGGATGAGATCGAACAATTCCTGCGATACCCGGACCGGCCGCCCGGCCGCATCCCGGTTTACCTGGCTCCACTCGCTGTTCGGACGGTAGTTCGACAGCAGGTGGTCCAGGCGCCGGACTTCCTCGAAAGACTGCTCCACCGCGGCCCGCATCCGGACTGCATCCTGCCCGTAGGCCACCACCGAAAACGCCGTGCCCATGGCCTCCTGGGTATCTTCCAGGCGGAGAAGATCTCCGGAAAGGCCCAGTGCCGGGGCCAACAACAAAAGTAGCACAAACTGTTTCATCAGAAAGGGTTTTTCTTCGAAGAACCTTCATCCGGCGCCGGGGACCGGGGGCGGCCCTTGCGAATACGCTTGATGAGAACATCCAGGCGGGAAGGGTCTACCAACGCATCGGCTTCAAAATGAATCTCGGGGATCCGGAAAAGCTCCAGGCGCCGCGCCAGTTCCCGCCGGACGTAATGCCGGGCGCCTTCGAGCGCCTCCAGGCTCTCCTTGCGCTCTTCGGGCTTGCCTGACAGCGCCACCCTCACACGCGCGTGCCGGGAATCCGGGGAGACGTGGACGTCGGTCACCGAAACCGCGCCAATCCGGGGGTCGGTCAATTCAAAGCCGACGATCTCCGCCAATTCTTCCCGCATCGCTTCGGAAACACGCTGAAGACGGCGCTCTTCCATCGTCGGACTCCTCTACTTCTTGCCTCCACCGCCGCTCCGTAAGAAGGCGTGAAAGATTCAGAGCCACAGATGGACACAGATGAACACAGATTGAAAACAGGGAACTTATCTGTGTTCATCCGTGTTCATCCGTGGCTAAATTCAATTTCTTCACAGCTTCTCAGCAAGCGGTAAGTCAAGCCACGGTTCTTCTCGTTTGTTACTCCAGCCACTCCAGGGTGGCCCCAACCAAATCCGGCCCCAACAGGGCTACAGCTTCTTTTTCGACGGACTGCAATACCGAACTGGCGCGGTCGTGATCGCTTGCTACCGTAACAGCGGCCACCACCGCCCGCTGCCACGTATCCTGATAATCGATTTCGGCCACCGAGACGTTGAAGCGCTGCCGCAGCCGCTCTTTCAAGCCCTTCACGACGCTCCGTTTTTCTTTAAGCGAGTGGGCGTGCTCCATCCGCAATTCCAACGTGAGCACGCCGATGCTTGCCATCGAGAACTTGCGCCTATGCCGAAACCTGCACCGCGACTCTCTCGGTGACGAACGCTTCAATGATGTCGCCCGGCTTCAGGTCGCCGAAGTTGGCGAGCGCGATACCGCATTCAAAACCCGATTTCACTTCGCTGACATCGTTCTTGAACCGCCGCAAAGACTCCAGCTTTCCGGTGTGGACGACAATATTGTCGCGCAGCAGCCGCACCTGGCTGTCGCGGGTAATCGTTCCATCCAACACCATGCAGCCCGCGACCGTGCCCACCTTGGTGATGCGGAAAACCTCGCGCACCTCGGCCCGGCCCCGGTAGACTTCCTTGAAGACGGGCTCGAGCATACCGGTCATCGCGCGTTTTATCTCGTCCGTCAGTTCGTAGATGATCGTGTGCAGGCGGACATCCACCTTTTCCTGTTCGGCCAGGGAAGTGGCATTCCGTTCCGCCCGGACGTTGAAGCCCACGATGACGGCGTTGGATGCCGACGCCAGCAGCACGTCGCTCTCGTTGATGGCGCCGACGCCGCTGTGCAAAACGCGCACCTTTACCTTCTCGTTGGACAGCTTCTGCAGGGTGTCCGCTACCACTTCCGCCGTTCCGCCCACATCGGCCTTGAGAATGATCGGCAGCTCTTTCGTCTCGCCCTCTCTGAGCTGCTCGTGCAGTTGATCGAGTGTGAGCTTGGGCGCTTTCAGCATCGACTGCTCGCGGGCCTTCGACTCGCGGTAAAGAACAATCTGTTTGGCTTTAGCGGTATCCGTGACCACCTGGAACGTGTCTCCGACGTCGGGCACTGAATCCAGTCCCAGAACCTCCACCGGCGTGGACGGTTCCGCGTCCTTCAATTGCTGGCCGACATCGCTGAACATCGCCCGGACTTTGCCGAAAACAGCGCCACAAATAAAGAAGTCGCCCACGTGCAGCGTTCCGTTCTGTACCAGCACGGTGGCAACAGGACCGCGGCCGCGGTCCAACTGCGCTTCGAGTACCGTTCCCACCGCGGGCCGCTGGGGATTGGCTTTCAAATCCTCCATGTCGGCCACCAGCAGAATCATTTCGAGCAGCAGGTCCAGGTTCTGCTGGCTCTTGGCGGAAACCGGCACCATCACCGTCTCGCCGCCCCAGTCTTCGGGCAGAAGGCCGCGATCCGAGAGCTGCTGCTTGATCCGCTCGGGCTGCGCGTCCGGCTTATCGATCTTGTTAATGGCCACGACAATCGGCACTTCGGCCGCCCGCGCGTGATCGATCGCTTCCAGAGTCTGCGGCATAACGCCGTCGTCTGCCGCCACCACCAGCACGACGATGTCGGTTACCTTGGCGCCGCGGGCGCGCATCCGGGTGAACGCCTCGTGGCCCGGCGTATCGATGAAGACGATCTTGCGGTCGTTCTTCACAATCTGATAGGCGCCGATGTGCTGTGTAATGCCTCCCGCTTCCCGCTCGGCGACATTCGTTGCGCGAATCGCATCGAGCAGCGATGTCTTTCCGTGGTCGACGTGACCCATGATCGTGACCACCGGCGCGCGGCGCGTGAGATCCTTTTCGTCCTCGCTCTGCACCAGTCCCTGGGTCGCTTCCTCTTCGTAGCTGACCTTGTTGATGGAGGCGCCGAACTCGCGAGCGACGTCTTCGGCAAGCTTCGGATCGAGAGCCTGGTTGATGGTGGCGAAGACCTTCTTCTCCACCAGCTTCTTGATGACGAGATTCGCTTTGACCCCCAGCTTCTCGGACAATTCCTTGACGGTAATGCCCTCGGAGATGGTGATTTCGCGGTCGATCGGCGGAGGCCCTTCCTGCTTGTGCCTCCGCGGCTGGAACATCTTCCCTTCGAGCTCCGACTCGCGGTCGCGCTGCACAACCCGTGCTCGCTTGCCGGTGTCGCGCCGCTGCTGGTCCGGAGGCAGAGGGGAAGGCGGAATCCCCATCGGAGAGGTCGGGTGCATTGGACGCCGCCCTCCGCCGGGTCTCGCACCCGGTCCTCCCGGACGCTGCACCAGGGCCTGACCCGGCCGGATCGGGCCGCGATAGATGGGCTGTCCCGGTACCGGTGTGGTCTGCGGCCGCCCCGGCATAGGGGGCCGCGCCTGCGGCTGGCCCGGCATCGCCTTTGGCTGTGTCTGCTGCTGAGCGCGGATGCGTTCAATTAACTTGGGATCCGGCGGCACAACGGGCCGGGCCGCCGGCTGGCCGGCCAGCGGCGGCCGTGAAAGCGGCGGCGTCTGTGGTGTTGCGGCCGGTCTCGGCCTGGCCTGTGGCGGCCATGGCTGTCCTGAGGGCGGCGCGGCGGGGCGCGATACCGGAGGACGAGGCGGCGCGGAAGGGCGCGGCATCCCGGGAACCGGACCCGCTTCCCCCGGAAATGGTTGTCTTGGTCCTGTCAGAATCTGGCCGGGACGCGGAGCCGGCAGAGGCTTCGCGGGAATCGCTCCGGCTTTCTGCCCCACCGGTGCTACGGGTATAGACGGTGCTTGCCGGGGCACCGGTGGCGGAGGCTCAGTGGCGGTGGAACGCGGCGCTCCCAGAGGCGTTTCAACCGCAGGCGGCGGAGCGGCCGGCTGGCCCTCTTCCGCTGATATCTCGGGCCGTGCTCCGGCCCCTGCCAGCGGCGGCCGGATCGGACGCGGCCGTGACGCCTGCTGCACCGGCGCCGGCGCGACAGGCTCCTCGGCTGCTGTCTCGGGACCGGGCTCCTCCGCCTGTTCCTCGGGTCCGGAAGCTTCCGGTCGCGGGACCGCTTCGTGATCCTTTCCCGTCAATTCGGGTTCTTCCACTTCGACAACGGCATTGGATGCCGACAGAGCATCTAACACTCCAGGATGATCCCCCAGACCGCCCAATCTTTGCCGCACAATTTCAGCCACGTCCTCGTCAATCGAGCTGGAGTGCGTTTTTTTCTCTGATACACCGAGCTCAGGCAACAGCTCGATGATCCGGTGAGGTTTCACCTCGAGCTCTCGCGCCAGCTCGTTGATACGGATTTTCTTCATATTTTAGTACTGCATGCACACAGACAAAAGACGTCAGAAATGTGGGCCCGCTGGTGTCTCAGTCCGAGTCTCTTATCGTATCAAATTCAACTTCTTGTCCGTCCCCTGGGCTGCTTTCCGTCTGTCCTTCGCCACTCTCTGATTCCGTAGCCGGCGCCGGAGGCGCTTCGGACGCCTCCTCAGCGATGCCTGCATCGGCCACCTCGCTTGCGGACTCCTCCTCGTTCGCCGCGGCGGGTTCCATGCTATCCACCGCTTCGTCCGGCGCCATTTCTACTTCAGACTGCAAGGCGGCATCCACTTGCGCGGCCTCTTCTTCACCTTCAAATGCGGGCTCCTCGAACTGCCCATAGTAAGCCACCACCGCCGCCTGAATCTTCTCAATCAACTTCGGGCCGATGCCGGCGATCTCTTCGAGTTGCTCGGGAGTCATCGCCCCCAGCCGCTCTACCGTGCCGACGCCGCCTTCCACAAGTTTTTCGACAATGCTTTCGCCGAGTCCGTGATCGATCAAGACCGAGACCGGCGCGCCCGATACACCCAGGGCCGCCATCTGCGATTCCACTTCCTGCCGCTTCTCTTCCTCGCTCTTGATATCGACTTTCCAGCCGAGCAGTTTGGCTGCAAGCCTTACGTTCTGGCCCTTTTTGCCGATGGCCAGCGAGAGTTGGGAATCGTCGACAATCACTTCCATGTGCCGCTCGGACGGATTCACGATGGATACACGGCTGATCTTGGCCGGGCTCAACGCATGTGTGGCAAACACCACCGGATCTTCGGAGTACTCGATAATATCGATCTTCTCGCCGCGTAATTCGCGAATGATCGACTGCACCCGCATGCCCTTCATCCCGACGCACGCGCCCACGCTGTCGACGTCCCGGTCGCGGCTGAACACCGCGATTTTGGTGCGTTCGCCCGCTTCGCGCGCGCAACCCTTGATCACCACGGTGTTGTCATAAATCTCCGGCACTTCCTGCTCGAACAGGCGCATCACGAATTCGGGAGCGGCGCGCGAGACGATAACGCCTGCATTTTTGCCGGTTTTTTCCACGCTGCGCATGACACACCGCACCCGCTCGCCAACGCTGAAGCTCTCCAGCCTGGATTGCTCCTTTTTCGGCAGCCTGGCCTCGGTCTTCCCGAGATCCATAATCAGGTCCTGCCCTTCAATCCGCTTCACGGTGCAGTTGACCAGTTCGCCAACCCGGCCGGAGTATTCCGCGTAGATGTTCTCCCGCTCGGCTTCCCGAACCTTTTGAAGAATCACCTGCTTGGCGGTCTGCGCGGAAATGCGCCCGAGCGCATCCATGCTCTTCGGAATGCGGATCTCCGAGCCCTGCTCCGCATTCGGGTCGATGTCGAGTGCCTCGCTCAACGCGATCTCCCGGACCGGATCTTCGACGGTTTCAACGACTTTCCGCACGGCATAAATCTGGATTGCGCCCGTGCGTTCATTCAGTTCCGCCACCAGGTCCTCTTCCGTGCGGAAATGCTTCCGCGCGGCCACCAGCATGGCGTCCTTGACGGCGTCGAGCACGATGTGCGGCTCGATACCCTTTTCCTTGCTCAAAATCTCGATGGACTGATAGATACTTGCCACTCTGTCCTCTGACTCTGCGATTATCCGGAGATTACCACTCGAACTTGAGGTTTGCTTTTTCGATATTGTCCAGTGTGAACTGAACCGATTTGCCGGAAGCCGGTTCCAGCGTTACAAGACCTTCCGAGAACCCCGCCAGCACGCCGTCCCAGCGGCGCCTCTCCTCGATAGGAGTGCGCAGCGAAACGGCTATTTTCCGGCCCAGAAACCTCTCGAAATCCTTCGGCTTCTTCAACGGCCGTTCGAGTCCCGGTGAACTGACTTCCAGGTGGTACGATCCCCCCGGTATCACATCCTCGACATCGAGAATGGTTCCAACCTGCTTCGATATGAACTCGCAATCGCCATGCGACACCCCTTCCGGTTTGTCGATCACGATCCGCAGCAAACGCGCCTTGCCACCACCGCGCAATTCGACGTCGATCACCTCCAGACCTTCCGATCCGGCGACACGCTCAGCGATCTCTGTAACCTTTGCTACCACCGAGTCCTTCATGTAATGGGATTCTGGCGCTCAACAAAAAAGTGGGCTTTCGCCCACTCTTGGATTCGATCTCACCTTCATTAGACCATGCCGGAACAAGGTGGTGCAAGTTCGAGACGGAATGCAGCTCCGTCCGTTCATGCCTGTGATAAGGAGTGATGTCACTCCTTCGGCTTGCGCTTCGGCCGCGCGGCGTTGATCTGTTTTGCCTGCTCGACAGCCTTCTCCAGATCCGCATCCACCGGCCGTGGCTTTGCCACCGCCAGCACTACATTGAGGCTGTAATGCTTCAACCGGCGCGTGACCTGGCGGGAGCCCTCCTGCCGAACTTGTAAGTATTCCTTACAAGTTGCCTCTTCGCCTAATTCTCCCTCCTCGTAGATCGCGCCGATGTGCAGGGTGATGTTCTGCGGCGTCGTCTGGAAAAGATCGGCGATTGCCGCCTGCGTCAGCCAAACGGATTCATCCTCGAAGCCCTTAGAAGCTGTGAAGAAATTGAATGTAGCCACGGACGAACACGGATGAACACAAGTGAGTTTCCTGTTTTCAATCTGTGTGAATCTGTGTCCATCTGTGGCTCTGAATCTTTCACACTTTCTCACGGCCGCGGCTCCGTAAGTTGCTGTAAATGCATGGCTCTGATCCTGAGCCGCGCGCGTCAGCAAGTTCCGCATGATCCTTCGGCTCACAACCTGAGATGAAAGTGGGTGTAGGTTGTGATGAGACGCGGCTGCGGATCGAGGCCGTAAACCGCAACAGGGCAGTGAAGCCTGCCAGCAAGTTTGGTCTGGGCACCGCTTGGAACAACGG
>DASTMK010000296.1:0-6466 GCA_035714225.1 Bryobacteraceae bacterium
TGCGCCGGCTGCAGAGTTCCGTTTTCGTAAGATACTGGATGACTTCATGGCTTTATCGCGTATCTTTCCACGAACCTACCCGAAACCGGCGGCATCCGGACTCGTTATTGGCATGATTGCCGTAGCTGCGGCGGCCATGGGACAGACAGCGCCTCCCGTAAAGATTGGTTCAGTCACGGTCAGCGGATCATGGCGTACCCGTGTCGAAGCATGGGACTGGTTCAATGGCGCCGCAAACGATGCTTATCTTTTCGCGGGCTCTCTTGGCCGGTTGAGTTTCGCACAACAGAGAAAGACGTTCGACTGGCAGTTGGAGGTCGCGCTACCGGTCCTCCTCGGGCTGCCGGATGACGCTCTGGCGGCGGGTGCGCAAGGTCAGCTCGGTTTGGGCGCAACCTATTATGTGGCCAATAACCGTTCCAGAAATGCGGCGCTTCCGTTCGTTAAGCAAGCGTTTGTCCGGTTCAAGAACATGGCGGGTAGCCAGGCGCACACGCTGCGGCTCGGCCGCATCGAGTTCATTGAAGGAACGGAGACCGTTCCGAAAAATGCCACCCTCGCGGCAGTAAAACGCGACCGGGTGGCGCACCGCCTGCTTGGAAATTTCGGCTGGTCGCACGTGGGCCGCAGCCTGGATGCGGTTCATTACGCATACAACGGCTCCCGCAACAACGTGACGCTGCTTGCCGCCCGCCCAACGCGTGGTGTCTTTCAGGTGGATGGGTGGGGCGGATTGAATATTGGGCTTTTTTACGGCGCGCTGACGCGGCAGGTCCCCATGGGCGGGAGCGCTGCGGAATTTCGGGTCTTCGGCCTGCACTACGAGGACTGGCGGCACATTGTAAAAACCGACAACCGGCCGCTGGCGCTGCGAAACACCGATTTCGAAAACATCGGGGTGACCACTGCTGGCGGGCACTACATCCATGCGTTCGAAACCAGATCCGGAACCATCGACCTGATGCTGTGGGGCGTGCTACAGACGGGCAGATGGGGGCGCCTGGATCACCGTGCCGGCGCCGCAACCGCCGAAGCGGGTTATCAGCCACCCGGGCTTCCTCGTTTGAGGCCCTGGATACGGGGAGGTTTTCACCATGGCAGCGGAGACGGCGACCCCACGGACGGCAAGCATGGCACCTTCTTTCAGGTGTTACCCACTCCCCGATGGTATGCACGATTTCCTTTTTACAATTTGATGAACAACCAGGACGCTTATCTGCAGTTGATCCTTCGGCCCGGCCCCAAACTCAATCTTCGGAGCGAGATGCACTGGCTTCGTCTGGCTGGCCGGAACGACCTCTGGTACCAGGGCGGCGGCGCATTCCAGCCCTGGACTTTCGGCTACATAGGACGCGCCGCCGGCGGGCAGCGTGGCATGGCGGCCTTGTGGGAACTCAGCGCGGATTACCAATGGAACAGCCATTTCTCACTGGGCGGCTATTTCGCCACCGCCCGGGGAAGAGATGTCATGAACGTCATCTACCCGGACGGCAAGAATGCGAACCTGGGTTGTGTAGAGTTGGGATTCCGTTTTTAAGGGCCTTCAGCGGTCTTCTCAGGGATTTGCTCTATAGCCGCGCAGGGGAAACGCCGATAACCCATTCGGAGACGACAGAGCACGATGCCCTCATGTGAGACCAAGTACTTCGGCAAGCTGGACTATACGGAAAGCGCCATTATCCTGTGCGAAGCCGGACTGCCCGGATTTGAGAGCGAGCGAAAGTTTCTGCCGCTTGAAATGCCCGAACATAAGCCGCTGGTCTTCATCCAGAGTTTATCCACCCCGGGACTTTGTTTCGTGGCGCTTCCAGTGTTGGGTATCGACCCCGATTACCGGCTGGAGCTGGCAAAACCGGATCTGGACGCCCTCGGTTTCGAGTCGCAGCCCGCGATCGGAACCGACGTGCTTTGCCTGGCCCTCATCACCATTACCGAAGCAAGCACGACCGCCAACCTCCTGGCCCCGCTGGTAGTAAACATCAAGACCGGCCAGTGCGTTCAGGCGATCGATCCGGAATCCCGATACTCTCACCGGCACTCGCTGGATCCCGAGGAGCCGGCGTGCTGATTATTCGAAGAAAGGAAGGGGAGTCGATCCTGATCGGCGAGGATATAGAGATCATCGTCGCCGAAGCCGGCACAAGAGTGAAGCTCGCGATCAAGGCACCTTCCAATGTGCCGGTGATCCGAAAAGAGGTGCGTCTGGTGGAGCAGCAGAACCTCGACGCTTCACGGACCGCCACGAACGCGGCGCTGATGAAGATCGCTGGAAAACTGAGCGCGTCGAAACAGCAGGGTACGCCGGCGCCCGGCACAGATCCAAGAGCTTGATACAATAGGTCGTTTCCAGTTGGAGGCTTTTGTTTCGTGAGTATTCTTGGAGCGATTGTGCGCGTATATAGTTATCTATTCCACTTGGTTCTCTCGCTTTTTGTTCTGGCCATTGCATTCGTGACCCTCACAAGCGGTGCGAATACTCTGCAGATGGAGATGCTCCCGTGGAAAAACACCGCCCTTCTGTATTGGCTATTGGCACTTGGGCTGATCGGGATTATTGCCGTTGTTCTCGCCGTTACACGGAAGCTCCCCATCCTGTTTCTGATCTGGTCGGTCATTGTATTCGTGCTCCTGGTGCGAGGCTATATATTTTCGCCGTACACCTTCAACGGGGTGTCCGACTTCAGCATGATTCTCCTTCTGTTGCTGGGAGCGCTCATCGCCTGCATCGGCGCGTGGCTTCAATTCCGGCGAAAGACGCAGCGGCGCAAGTACGCCTGAGCATCACACCTTATCCATCCGGGCTACTTCCGCGCCGGCGATCGAGAACGACGAGCGCCATCGCATGTTTTCTTCCCGTCTCGATTTCGATCTGAGCCAGAACCGGCTCTCGCGGCTGCTGGCCGAACTTCGTACCGCCGGCACAGGCGTACTCGACCTGACGGAGTCAAACCCTACCCGCGCCGGCTTCTCCTATCCGGATGCCGAAATACTGACCTCACTCGCCGAACCAGGTTCGCTTCTCTACAGTCCGGAGCCTACCGGAAGCTGCACGGCACGCGAGACAATCGCCGCTCATTACGCCGCGAAAGGTTTGCGTGTAAGAGCCGATTCCGTGGTTCTGACAACCAGCACCAGTGAGTCTTATGCGTACATCCTGAAACTGCTGGCGGATCCCGGCCACGAGATCCTGGTTCCGCGTCCTTCCTATCCGCTGTTTGAGTATCTGGCGGCGCTGGAATCAGTGCGCATTGTGCCGTATCCGTTGGTCTATACCGGCGAATGGTCCATCGATTTCCAGGCGCTCGAGCGTGCCGCCTCGGAGCGCGCGCGAGCCGTTATTCTGGTGAACCCGAATAATCCAACCGGCTCCTTCCTCAAACAATACGAATTGGAAAAGCTGATTGCTCTCGCCCGATCGCATGATCTGGCGATCGTCTCCGACGAGGTGTTCGCGGATTATAGCTTCTCGCCCGACAGGCATCGCGCAGCGAGTCTCGTAGAAGTTGAGGATACACTCACGTTCTGCTTGAGCGGGCTGTCCAAGGTCAGCGGCCTGCCCCAGATGAAATTGGGTTGGATGGTGGTCTCGGGTCCCGAGACGCTGCGCCACGAAGCCCTGCACCGCCTGGAATGGATCGCCGATACGTATCTTTCCGTCAGCACACCGGTGCAACATGCGGCGCCGGCGCTGCTTGCCGCCGGTGAATCCGTCCGGGCACAGATCCATAAGCGCAGCGGGATGAATCTCGAGTTCCTGCGCACAGCAGTGAACGGGACCCCGTGTCACCTCCCGCACGTCGAAGGAGGCTGGTACGCCCCTTTGCAGGTTCCGCGTACGCGCACGGAGGAAGAGTGGGCGCTGGACCTTCTCCGCAAGCAGAGCGTGCTGGTGCAACCGGGGTATTTCTACGACTTCGAATCCGAAGCGCTCCTTGTCCTAAGCCTTCTGACGCCCGAAGATGTTTTTCGGGAAGGAGTCTGGCGGATCGTTTCGGAAGTGGGGAAGGAAGAAACTGGGTAACTACGGCCAGTCGCAGCGGCCAGCCTGTGTTCCGCTGTCGGTCAGCAGCCAGCAACCGCCCTCGCCAAGTTCGAATTGTGCCTGCCCGTTCCAGTTCACGTGGGCCGGCGCCCAGTGCGCCGGGATGTTCAGCTTCAGCCGCGACACGCCGCGGCTGATCAGAACCATTTCCCGCGATCCGGTCAGATATTCAGCCTGCACGCGCGCCGTGAACTGTTCCTCACGTGGCTTCATCTCGAACCGGGTTTCAATCCGTATCCGCTGCTTGCCGCGCTGAATCATGATGGCGGTGGACTTGGGTCCGCGGACCTGCTCCATCATCGACCGGTATTCCGCCGGGTCGGCAATAGCGCGCCCGGCGATGGAGACGATCGTGTCACCGATCTTTAAAGGACCCTTGTAGCCTTCCGGCAGCCATCCGACTTCAACACCGGGCCCCGGCTTGCGCGGATCGTATCCGAACCCGCCGAGCGCCAGATAGGCTCCGCTGCCGGGCGGCACGCGGGACACCGGAAGGGCGTCGTTCCGGCGCGAGGCATCCAGGTTTTCCATCTGGAGCCAGTAGCATCGGCCGAAATAAGGATTTCCGGTTTCGCAGTCGATCTTTGCAGGGAACTCGTCCTGACGGGCCTTATTCAGAAATTGCAGCACATCTTCCGCGGAGACGTTCGATACGTCACGAAAATCGATTGGGAATCCCGCCGCATGCAGCCGTGCAGCTACCGGCCGGGCCTCCGCCGGTGCAGCCCATAGAAACGGAATCAGCGCCGTGTTCGCCGAGAACAGCCGATTGGTTTCGATAGCGGCTACGGGATCGCCCTGAATGGCTACAGCTCCGGCCCAAAGGTGCGGCATGCGGGAAACGGCATAAAAAACGGCGGCGGCGGCCTCGTCCCGCCCCGCAAGATACACGCGCGCCGGATCGGCAACGGACCCTTTGGAGGCTACCAAAGAGCTGAGAGCCTTCACCGTGGAATCGTCCGGAGCGGCTGGCTGGGATTGCCCCAAAGGCGCATACAACCATCCCGCGGCGGATGCCAGCGCCTGCCATCCGTTCCAGGAATCGAGCGCCACTAACATCCCTGCACGCTCATTCGCGGCTGCCAGCATGGCTGCAGCCGCCAGGATCATCACCGCTCTCAACATGCCCTAGTATCGTTTCAGCCGCTTCCGGATATCTTTGGCAAGCGTCTCAATGCGTTCGATCTTCTTGAGTGAGGAGACCGAAAGCACGTGCCGCGAATTTTCTTCCAGTTCCGTCTGAAGCTCCGCCGACAACTGGGCCAGTTCGGCAACATCCTTCAGGTTCCTCTTGTACTCGGCTTTAAGGATCGCCTCTTTCTGGCTCCTGCCATCCGGCAGCTTCCGGTCGCGATTCCAGAGTTGGGCCTCTCCGGGGAACAACATGAGAGCGGCCAATAAAATCAGCCGGCCGGTTAAGCACATCGTATTTGTATACTTAGCACACCAGGGGCAGGGTAAGTCTACCCGCTTGTTATCATGACCCTTTATGGATGACGTGAACGTTGGGCTGGTGGGCCTCGGTAACGTAGGCATGGGAGCCGTTGGAATTCTTGCCGAGACTGGTGAGCAGATTGCGCTCAAGCTTGGTTTTCGCCTGAATGTCAGCGCAGTGTGCAGCCGCCATGTCGATCTGAAGACCTTACCGGCCGGCCTTGGCCCGGTATTCCGCACCAACGATTGGAGAGAACTGGTATCGCATCCGGAAGTCGACATCGTTGCCGAACTGGTGGGTGGGACGTCCACAGCCCGTGAAATCATCGATGCCGCGATTGAGCACCGGAAATCGGTGGTCACCGCCAATAAGGAATTGATGGCCCTCTGCGGGGCAGAGATCTGGGACAGCGCCATCGGCGCGGGCATCAACCTCGCCATGGAAGCAAGCGTCTGCGGAGGCATCCCCATCCATGCCGTTCTTCGCGAAGGCATCTCCGGCGACCGTATTACGGCGCTGCTTGGAATACTGAACGGCACCAGCAACTATATCCTTACCGAGATCGAGAGCAAGGGCGGAAGCTTCGACGCCGTTCTCGCCGAGGCACAGCGGTTGGGCTACGCGGAAGCCGACCCCACCGCCGATATCGACGGCTACGATGCACGCTCCAAGCTCGCAATCCTGGCCGCGCTTGCGTTCGGCGAAAAAATAACGCCGTCCGATATCTTCACGCAAGGCATCCGGCGCATTTCCCCGGTGGACTTCGATTACGCACACCGGTTGGGTTACACCATCCGCCTGATTTGCGCAGCGCGGCAAACGCCGGCAGGACTTATTCTATCGGTGCGCCCATCTCTGGTCTCGAATTCCACGATCCTGGCCGGGGTTCAGGGTGCGTACAATGCCGTCTGGGTGCGCGGCGCCTACGGGCAGGACACTTTTTACTATGGGCGCGGCGCGGGCTCTTACCCGACCGGGGTTGCCGTAGT
>DASTMK010000297.1:0-24559 GCA_035714225.1 Bryobacteraceae bacterium
CGCCCTGGAATTGCACTGGACGGGCGCGCGCGTCACACTCATTCACCGGGGAGGCGGCATCTCGGGTTCCGTAAAGTACTGGATCAAACCCAACATCGAGAACCGCATCAAGAGCGGTGAGATCAAGGCCTACTTTCATTCTTCGGTCAGGGAGATCACCGTGGATTCCGTTCTTCTGGCGACGCCCGAGGGTGAGGTACGGCTGAAGAACGATTTCCTGTTTGCGATGACGGGTTACCGGCCGGACCTCGAGTTCCTGTCGGCGTTAGGCATCGTGCTGGAACCCGCGACGCTGCGTCCCAGAACCGACGCCGAGACGCTCGAGAGCGACCGTCCGGGAATCTATCTCGCCGGAGTGATCGTCGCCGGCATGCACACCAACGAGATCTTCATCGAGAACGGCCGCTTCCACGGCAGGAAGATCGCGGAAGCAATCGCAGCGGCGCTGAATTGAGCCGGAGCTGAGCCACGCGCGAGCGGCTACGGCTTCGGAGGCTGCTCCTCAGTGGCGGCCTCCGGCAGAGGCTCGGGAGTGTCGAACGTGATGACGGCCTCGACGCCGAACTTCCTGTACATCCGGAACTCGGTTTCGTTCTTCACCAGGAACCGGCCATGCCGCATCCGCATTACGGACTTGAGCGGCAGGACGAAGTTCGTACCGCTGATGTCGATCAGATCGTAGTCGAGCGTTTGCGAAGCCTGTTGGATGGGGAACGAAGGCGGAATATCGACCGCTTCCAGGGTAATCCGCATGACTGAGCCGGTGTCCCGGTCGACGTACACCAGACCGCGGTAACCCGGCGTGATCTCTTCCACTTTGTCAAAACGAATACCCCACGCCGAGTGGCGCTTGGCCACCTGGTAAGCCAACACGTGCATGCGCCTGCCGCGCAGTGTCGCCCAACGCTCCCAACGAAACGCGGTGTCGGTCTTCGGGTCGAAGACTTCCCGCAGCATGCTGCCGAACTCGCCGGTCGATGTCGCGCCGCCCAGTTTTTCGAAGCCGGTCTCCGTGGCCGTATTGTTCACCAGAACCACTTTGTAATCTTCTTTCTGTTCGAAATAGGTGAGCCGGGCCGTCACTACATCGGCGCGCTGCCAGAATTCGAGCCCGGTGGGGTCGACGTAGCGGCGGGTGACCTGAGTGCAGATAAAATCGGGCAGGCGCTTGACATATTCCATCGCGTAATTACGCGTGTCGTTAATCAGCTTCTTCTGTGCGGCAGAGGAGGGCGGCTCGATCACCGCGATCACTTCTTTGCCGCGGACTGGCGGCGGCGCGGGTAAAGCTTTCGAACGCTCCTGCAATTCTTCGAGGGCCACCAGTGTTCTCGGGCCTGGACCGAGCGCACGAAGGTCGTCCATCGCGCGCGTGTCCAGCCGTTCAGTCAACGATGTCTTCCGAAGGTATTCGGCGACTCTCCGGTCCTCATGCCGCAGCTCCACGGACGACTTCACAAAGGAGTGGAGTTGCGCCACTGTCATCTTCATCTGGGCGAACGCCCCCAGGCATAACCCCAGCACGGCCAGGAGCAACTTCACTCGCATAACTCTATTTTAGACGGAGCCGGAACGCTTTCCGGTTCCTACCACTCGACCGGCTTGCCGGGCTCCAGCGGCCACACCTCGGTATCCGTGCACTTCAGCAGTTCGGCCAGTTGTTCCGGGCGTCCGGTGAGCGCAGGGAATGTTCCGAAATGCATGGGAACAACTTTTGGCGGCTTCAGCAGACGGCATGCCACGGCGGCCTCCCGCGGGCTCATCGTGAACAGATCGCCGATGGGCAGGAATGCGATCTCGGGCCGGTACAATTCGTGAATCAATTGCATGTCGGTGAACACGTTCGTATCGCCCGCGAAATACAGCTTCCGGTTGTCGGGCAGATGCAGCACGTAACCCGCCGCTTCGCCGCCGTAGAGGATTTTGCCGTCATCCAGAATGCCGCAACTATGCACGGCGTGCGTCATCGTGAACGTTACCGGACCGACTTTTTGCGACCCTCCCTTGTTCATGCCGTTCGTGTTCCGGACTCCTTTCGACTCCAGCCAGTGACACGTCTCAAAGATGCCCACAATTTGCGGAGAAAAGCGCTCCGCCAGCGCAACCGCGTCGTGTATATGGTCGAAGTGCCCATGAGAAACGCAGATAACATCCACCCTGTCGAATTTGTGATCCGGCGGGCGGGCGGGATTGCCCTCAATCCACGGATCCATTACGATCACTTCTCCCGTATCGAGGCGAAACTGGAATGTAGAGTGTCCCAACCACGTGATTTCGAGCATTTAGTATTGCCTCCTCAAGAGATATCCTAAAGGTTTCCCGGGGCATCACGCGCGAGAAGCACGCTCCAACTCGCGTCCGTAGTAGGCAACGGATCCCGCCCAGACCGCCAGGCACGGCACCACTACCAGGACGCTGTTGAAAAAGACGCCGGCGGCGGCGGTTGTCATCAGCACTGCCTGGGCCAGGCCAAACAGCAACGATGCGCCGCTCGAAAAACGTCCGCGTGCCTGTTCGCGTGGCTGGTATACCGCGGGTTGGTGTCCCATCGCCAGCGCGATCAGAGCGGCGGCTGTGCCGGACAGCGGCGCGAGCGGCAGAGTGAGGGGAATCACCAGGAACAGAAACGCCGCGTCTTTGGCCGCCAGAATTTCCCATCCTCGCAACGGCAGCAGTTGATAACGCAAAAGGCCGCCATCGCCATCAAGGCCGAACAGACACTGCGCATAGCTCGAAAGCGCCAGAACGATGAGCACCGTCAGAGCCAGCAATGCTTCCCGCGGCGGGTCGGCCACGGTAAGGCGAAAGATGACAGCCGCAATGCTCAGCAGCAACGCGCAGTAAAAATCCAGCGTCATGAGCATCTCGCGGATATTCTTCCGGATCAACTGGTTCCACCGGCCGGGAAAATTGGGAATGCGTCGCCATAGCGCACGATAAGGAGAAAACGGAAGATCGGACAGACAAAAGGCGGCCGCGAAGAGACCGGCGATGAGAATCCAAAGCCCTGTTGTGAAGCTTCCACGCACAGTCCATATAGCCAATACCGCAACGAGCCAGGAGACGGGATTGACCCATGGGCTTACAACCCTCAGCATCCAGCGATCCCGCTTTTCGAGCGGCCAAAAAACCAGGCGCGAGGCCGGGATCTTACGCAGAGGATCGGTGCTGAGCGGAAACAACAGCACCAGTGCGATCAGCAGATATAAGAAGCCTCCCGCGTTCTGCAACAGAAGAGCGGTAACCAGGAAAAAATTGTTGCCCGCCACGGATCCCAGGGATTTCTGATCGCGGAAGAAGGCCCGCGTGAGTGCCCTTAAGACGGCGAAGACCCGAGCCATTGCAGTTCCTCCACCGCCGGCGCCTCAACCAGATCGAAATAGTGTTGCTCCAGGGACTGCGGCAGTTCTTCGGCCGGCGAGTTCCATACAATGCGGCCATTACGGATCAGGATGAACTGCGTGGCGATCTGCTCGGTCACCGACAGGATGTGCGAAGTCAGGAACACCGTGACACCGCGCCGGGCGACGTATTGGAGCAGGTCCCGCATGATTTTGGAAGTGACGGGATCGATAGCTTCAAACGGCTCATCGAGGAACAGCACGCGGGGATTGGGAAGCAGCGCCATGGCAAAGGCGGTTTTCTTGCGCATGCCGTGCGAGCAGGATGAAGCGAAGGTATCGCGGCCTTCTTCCAGACTCAAGGCGTGCAGCAACTGGCTGGTGCGGGCACGGGTCTCGCGCCGGTCGAGCCCGTAAACATCGCCTGTCAGAAGGAGATGCTCTTCCACCGTCAGGTCATCAAAGGGACCGAGGCCTTCGGGCAGAACTCCGATGCGTTGCTTGAGTTCGCGCGCCGCTGACTTCACGTCGAGCCCACACACCCGGATCTCACCGGAAGAAGGGGCCAACAGCCCCGTAAGCATTTTTATGGTGGTCGATTTCCCCGCGCCGTTGGGTCCCAGGAAAGCACAGATCGTTCCGGGAGCGATATCGAACGTCAAGCCGTCAACGGCTGTGAAATTCCCGAAGCGGCGCGTTACGTTGTGGCAACGGATCATTACGTTATTGGAGCCGCGCGGGAAGCGGAATGCCCGCGCCTTGGGGAGCGATATCCGGAATGGTGACGGGGAGATGGCCCTCAATGGGAATCTCTGCCTTGATGGCTTTCAACGCCGCGACTTCCGACGTGGGCGCCGTACTGTATGTGTTCAGGTATGCCGCCACATCCGGAAAACTCGACAGCAGATAGGGGTTCCCCAGCGAGACCATAACGACCGGAGCGGGACCGGCTATCAACTGTTCGACGAATTTCGGATACCCGCCGGCAAGCGCTACATTTCCACGATAGGCGGCCACGGAAACAAAGGCATAGAGGACCACGGCTTTGCAGGCCGCCGCTTTTTTGGCAGCCTTTGAAAGTTCGGCGGCTGGAGTGGCCGGCGTAAAGCGATGCCAGGACGCGCCAGGCAGTTCCTTCGGCATCAACTCTGCGAGCTTCCGTCCGCTCTGTCCCAGCCGGCTCTCGGAGAGAATAAAGTGACAGGCCGAAGCAGGATTTTCGAGCGGCAGGATATCGTCCTGATTCTTGACCAGCGTTATCGCGCGGCCGGCAACCTGCTGCGCGAGGTCCTGCGACTCCGGCGAATTGACAACGCGGGAGATGTTCTTTAAATCAACCAAGCTGTTTTCGCCGAGCCCTACGCGAAGTTTGGCGGCCAGCACACGCTCCAGGCTCTCCTCGATACGCTGCCGGCTGATACGGCCGCTGTTGACCGCCTTGAGCACAGCCGCGACCGCCACGTCCGGGTCGGGCGGCATCAGCAGCACGTCCGCTCCGGCTTCTATTGCACGCACCGCCGCTTCGCCGCCCGGTAAGATCTTCGTCAGACCCTGCATGTCCATGGCGTCCGTCACAACGATGCCCTGAAAGCCGAGTTCCTTTCGAAGAACGCCGGTGAGAATGGCGTGCGAAACCGTGGCGGGAGTATCCGAGGGGTCCAGCGCCGGCACCGACATGTGAGCGGTCATAATGGCATCCACTCCGGCATCGATAGCGGCCCGGAACGGTGTGAACTCCACTTCCTCCATCCGGGTCCTGGCCATTTCCAGCCTCGGCAGACCCACATGACTGTCTACCGCCGTGTCGCCGTGCCCCGGGAAGTGCTTGGCGGTCACCAGAACGGGATGCACGGCGGATCGCGCACCTTCGATGTAGGAGCGAACGTGCGATGCCACTTCCTGTGGGTTCTCGCCGTAGGATCGAATGCTGATGATGGGATTGGCGGGGTTGTTGTTGACGTCGGCATCGGGCGCGAACACCCAATGCACTCCGAGAGCGCGCGCCTCCTCCGCGGTATAGGCGCCTTGCGCGTGGCTGGCTTCATAATCGCGCGCCGCGCCAAAGGCCATATTGTGAGGCCACTTGGTGGTTCCCGATACGCGCATGGAGGCGCCGCGTTCAAAATCACCGGCTACGATCAGCGGCACCTTCGTCACTTTCTGCATCCGGTTGATGAACGAAGCCATTTCGTGGGGCTCGGCGTTCTTTGCGATGCCGTTCTGGACGCGGTTCACCAGAATCAAGCCGCCGACACGGCTCTCCGCGACCAGATGCAGAAAACGTTTGTGCTCCGCCGATTTCGGGCCGGGCAAGTCCCCGTAGAAGGGGATGACGACCAACTGCGCGATCCGTTCACGGAGCGTCATACCACTCCGCCAGCGCTCCAGGTGAGCCGGAGTTTGCGCTTGCGTTTCTGCGCTGCTGCCGGAATAGCTGAAAGCGGCCAGCGCGGCAATGGTAGCCACCGCAAGCTTCGAGTGGATCGTCAACCTAGTGTCCTGTCATCCGTTCGATGCGCACAACCGCTCCGTGACCGTCGCGGCTCAGAAACCTTACCGAGCCGCGCGCGCGAGCAAGCGGTCGTGACTTTTGAAGCGAACTTCTGTGACAGCACACAAGCACTTATTGTACGCCGTGCCTTTTTGCCCTGAGACTGAATTGCTGCCGGCGCACCGGTTTCTTCGGCGCCGAAAGAAGCCGCTTCACCGAGCGCACAAGATGAATCACTTCATTCGCGCTCTTCTGTATGACCACGTCCGCACCCGTATTGCTTTCGTTCAGGCCCAGAGTGTCCGCAAACCCGGAGATCAGAATCACCGGCATCGCTGGATGTTCCCGACGAATCTCACGAATCAATTCCACTCCGTTCATGTCAGGCATCTTGTAATCCGTGACCACCAGCGAGAACGTCTTGCGGGCGAAAGCATGTAGCGCTTCTTCCGCTCCCTTCGCGATGGAAACCGTGTAGCCGAGTTCCTCCAAAACGGATCTGCGCGCGGCCAGTCCGTGCCTATTAGCATTGACGATGAGAATATGAGCGGGAGGAGGAGTTAAAGAAATATCAGCATTCATCGAAGAGGCGAACTTACCAGAGCCACCGGCGCTGTGTCAATCGCGTTTCTAATCGGCTGCAAAACGGTAAGATCTTCCGCTTGACATCCGCAAGCGTTGTCTTATTCGACTTCGCGCGGTGCTGTGTATCCCGCTTTGGCGATGATTTTATACTTGATCGATTTGCCCTTCTGGTCGGTCACTCTCAACGCTTCGTTGGTGGCGGGATTGACCAGCTCGACTTTGATCTTGCGATATTTGCCATCGCGCGCCTGATTCGTTGGCTGGTACGCCAGTGAGTACTGGTTGCGCAGCGCCTGGGCGATGGACCCGAAGATGCTCGGGAACTCTCCGTAGAAACGTGGGAAATATGCCTGTCCGCCCGTCTCATTGGCGAAGGTGCGGAGCTGGTTGTCCGCTTGCAGGAAGTCCAGCCGCGCGATAGAACCCAGATAGCCTCGCGCATCGTACCATTCCCGCAGCGCCTGCATCAGGCCGATCGCATAGATGGGGACACCCGCCGTTTGCAACGCTTTTCGCGTCTTATCGAATGTCAGCTTGCTGAACGTGTCGATACCGGAGGAAATTAACACGATCGCCTTCCTGCCTTCGATCTCGGACATGCGGTCCGCCGTATCGGTGATGGCGTCGAACAGGTTCGATTCCGAATAGGCGGCGATCCGGAGGCGCTGCATCGCGTCATAAGCCTGCCGCTTATCGGTCGAAAAATCGGAGAGGATTTCCGGCCGCATATCGTAGGCCACGACAGCAACGTAGTCCTCCGGCTTGAGGGTTTCGAGAAAACC
Source organism: Bryobacteraceae bacterium (assembly GCA_035714225.1). Taxonomy (GTDB): domain Bacteria; phylum Acidobacteriota; class Terriglobia; order Bryobacterales; family Bryobacteraceae; genus CAADGY01. The sequence goes on from DASTMK010000297.1 coordinate 7,200, forward strand.
ATATGCCGCGGTCAGCGTCTGGTACCACGTTTCCCCCCAATAATTCTGGAACAGGTTGCTGAACTCGATGACCAGGGCGACGGTCATGGGGGCTTCACCCATGCTGAAGTTCGTAACCTGCTGCGGAACGCCGTCCTCGAGGACGCGGAAATTGCCACGTGGAATCTGAGGAATGAAATTCCCCCTGTTATCCATCACGGCGACATCAAGGTCTACGGTCAGAACGTCGCTCTTGAAACTTGCCGTCGGAGCGACATCTTCCTTGTCCTTCTTGAACTCGGATGGGATTTTTTCCTGCTGCTTCGCTTCTTCGGGTTTGGAGGTCCGCGGCCGTGCTACCGTTTCCGAGGACTCCTTCCTTGGACCTTCCTGGGCGGACAAAACTACCGTTCCGGCGAGCAGAAGCAACGCCGGCATCAGGCAATAGGATCTTGCAAATCTCATCTATACCCCCTAAGCCGTAAACGCGTAATCCGGCGCAATCTTTACTCCATACAACAGTGCTGACGTGCCGCCGCCCGGCACCGTTACCTCAGATCAGTTCACCCATGGGCCCCGGTTCGAATCGCGCTTGCGCATATACACGTCGAATTTTCTCTTCGCTCTCTGCATCTTCCAGCGATTATATTGGCGAAACAGATCGCCGGCAAAGTTGGTACGCACTCGCGCGCCCCGGCCCCACTTCAAATAGCCGTATCCGAAGATCATTCCGCCGAGGTGAGCGACGTGACTGACGCCGCTTCCCGTCGAGCCCAGCGTCAGCATGAACTGAATGGCGCCCATGATCATCACGAAGTACTTGGCTTTAATGGGGAAGAGGAACCAGAACAGCACGGTGCTGTTGGGGAACAACATTCCGAACGCAAGAAGCAGACCGAATATCGCTCCCGACGCACCGATCGTGCGGGTTTCGAGGGTACCGAATAACAGGTTGCCGATGACAATGCAGATCCCGGCCCCCACCCCGCAGATGAAGTAATACCGCAGAAAGCCTCTCGTGCCCCACGTACGTTCCAGATCCGTCCCAAACATCCATAACATCAGCATGTTGAACAGAATGTGCGTGAACCCGTACGGATCGTGCAGAAACATGTACGTGAAAAGCTGCCAGATGCCGAAGAGTTTGAGTACCGCGACGGGGACGAGCCCAAATGGATAGAAAATACCGCCCAGGCCGGTGCGAACCGCAAAGAAATACAGAACAAATAATGCCGTATTAACGATAAGCAGCCATTTCACGCCCGGCGGGAACCTGCCGCCGAGGGAGGCAAAACCACCATAGCCTTGATAGGTCTGTCTCATGAAAAGGGGTGGGGCTAGCCCTTTCTGACAGAATAACACTGCGCGCGCCCGTGATAGCGCACAGTGGTATGCTAATCGGAAATCACCTTGGAGGAGGCTTTGACCATGCAATCGAGGCGTACTTTTCTGGCGGGCTCCTTACTAGCCTACGCGGGCACACGGCCGTTGCGCGGTGCCGCGCGCAGCTATGCCGAAATCGAAAAGTTGCTGGCCCGTGACGATATCAAGGGCAAGCTGAGCAAATCCGAGCTGCCGACCCCTGCCCTGATTGTCGACCTGGACGCGTTTGAGCACAACGTCGCCAGCATGTCCGCTCATGCGAAAGCCAGCGGCCGCGCCCTGCGGCCCCACGCGAAGACGCACAAGTGCCCCGAGATCGCCAAGATCCTCATCAAGGCCGGCGCCGTGGGAGCCTGCGCCGCAAAAATCAGCGAAGCGGAGGCCTTGGCCAGGGATGGCGTAACGGGTCTTCTGGTTACGACCGCGGTGATCGGGCCGCATAAAATCGAGCGCGCCGTGCGCCTGACCTCCCGCCGGCCGGAGACCATCCTTAGCGTGGACAACGCGCAGAACGTGCGCGACCTGAATGACGCCGCCGGAGCCGCGCGACAAAAGTTAAATCTCGCCGTGGACCTTTGGATTTCCAACCGGACCGGCATCCGTCCCGGAGAACCGGCGCTGGCCCTGGCGCAGTTGATTGATTCTCTACCCCATGTAAAGCTGGCAGGGATTCAAGCGTACGCCGGAAACGCCTCCCATACCAAGGGATTTGAACAGCGTAAGAAGTTTTCGCGCGAGGTCATGGCGCAGGCCGTGGATACCCGGCGCCTGTTTGAGAGCCACGGAATCCAATGCCCGCTGTTGACCGGCGGTTCTACCGGCACTTACAACATCGATTCCGAAATCGAAGGCATCACGGAGCTTCAACCCGGCAGCTTCATCTTCATGGATATCGATTACAACCGCATCGGCGGTAAGGACGGCGACGTGTACCAGGATTTCCGGAACTCGCTGTTCGTTACCGCTACCGTGGTGAGTAAGCCAACGGATTCCTCCGCCATCGTCGATGGCGGCCTGAAGGCGTTCGCCACGGACCGCGGTTACGGGCCGTCGCTGCGCAAAGGCGAAGGGACACCGTATGCGTTCGCCGGCGATGAGCATGGAAGGCTGAGCTTAGCCGATTCAGGGTCCTCCGTGAACGTGGGCGACCGGCTCGATTTCGTCGTGCCGCACTGCGATCCGACCGTAAATCTCTACGATCGCATCTATGGTGTGCGCGGCGACGCGGTCGAATGCGCCTGGCGCATCACCGCCCGCGGCATGAGCCAGTAATCTGGTTCACGTTGCGCAGCCGCGTCCCATGCCCACGTAGGTAAGCCCCGCCTGGCGAACTTCCGAGCCGTCCAGAATGTTGCGGGCATCGAAGACGATACGCCCGCTCAGGCGCTCATGCAATTCATGGTAGTCGGGACTCTTGTAGGTATCCCATTCCGTCATAATGACGAGGGCGGCAGCGCCGTCCACAGCATCGTACTTATTTCCGCACAAGGTGATGCGGCTGCCGAAACGCTCCGCCGCGCGCTGGCCCGCCTCGGGGTCGTGCGCCCGAATCCGTGCGCCGCGCTCCAGCAGATACTCGATGGCGTCCACGGCCGGCGACTCCCGGATGTCGTCGGTCCGCGCTTTGAAAGCGATTCCCCACACCGCGAGAGTCCTGCCCGCCAGCGGTGCGAGTTGCCGTTCGATGCGCCGCGGCAGATAGATCTTGTGCCGGAGATTCGATTCTTCGATGGCGGGAACCAGGCTCAAGTCGGCCCCGTGCTCGCGCGAGCTCTCGCGCAGCGCCCGCAGGTCTTTGCCGAAACAACTGCCGCCGTAGCCCGGGCCAGGGTACAGAAAAAGGTGTCCGATGCGGGGGTCGCTGGCCAGTCCGGTGCGCACGTGCTCGATATCCGCCGACACGGCATCGCAGTATCGCGCGAGTTCGTTAATTAAACCTACACGGCATGCCAGAAAACTGTTCGCCGCCAGTTTGGTCACGATGGCCGATTTGGGATCGGTAAGCTGTAGCACACCGGGTTTACGTTTCGTGAAGGGGCGGTACAGGCCCTCCATGAACTGGCGGGCGGCGGGCGAAGTGGCGCCCACAATAATGCGATGGGGCTGGCTGAAATCGCGGATGGCGGTTCCTTCGGCAAGAAACTCGGGATTGGAGACGACTTCGATCTGCGCACCGCTCCCCTCCGTTTCGCCGGCGAGGATCGTCTGCACCCGGGTGTAGATGTCCGGCGTAACCGTGCTTTTCAGAACCACGATGTGACGCTTCGGCCGGCGCAGCGCCCGCCCGATTTCGTGCGCGGCCGCCTCGACATACTGAAAATCGTAGGCGCCGCTTTCAAGCGATGGTGTACCTACCGCGATAAACGTAGCGTCGGCGCCGGCCACAGCCTCCGCCGTTTCTGTCGTGAAGGACAGAGTGCCGTCCGCGATCGTGCTCTGAAGAATCTCGTCCAGCCCCGGCTCATGAATCGTACTCCTGCCCGCGCGGAGGGCCTCCACGATGGAGGGATCCTTGTCGACACAAGTAACCCGGTTCCCCAGAGACGCGAACATCGCACCGCTCACCAGCCCCACATAACCCGTTCCAACCACAACCAGGCGCTTCATACGAGTAGTACGGTAGCACAGGAGGCGCGCGGGCCGGCAGAAACAAACCGCCGAGTGGGTCTAGTACGGGTTCAGGCCGCCTTGTACATTTCTTTCCCCGACACCCACGTTTTTTCCACTTCGATACGTTTCGAATCGGGGTCAAACCGGAACTGCACGACGTCCCCGCGCTCGCCCGGGGTAAGGCCCCGCTGCCGTGCGGCGATTCTGGCCGCGCGGGCCGGGTTCCGCGTAGCCATCGTAATGGCTTCTGTGAGGCTCAGGCCCGCCAGTTTCATGAGGTTCTCAATACCCCGCTCCATGCGCAGCGCGGACCCGGCGAGCCTGGTGTTTTCTACGAGCGTGACACGATCGTCCGGGTGCAGCTCCACTTCCACCCCACCAAGTTTGTAGCGGCCGGGGGCGCATCCGGCGGGCATGACGGCATCCGTCACAAGGAAGGCGCGTTCGACCCCTTTGGCACGCAACCCGACCTTGAGAAAGGCCGCCCCGAGGTGAATTCCATCGACGATAAAGCCCGCGGTCAGCCGGTCTTCGGCCAGTTGTTCCCAGATATAGTTGGGGTGCCGCTGCAATACCGCATGGGCGCCGTTGCCGATGTGCGTTGACAGGGTCGCCCCCGCGCTGACGGCGTCGGCGATTTCCCGCGGTCCGGCTTTCGTGTGCCCGATGCTGACGACGACTCCCTCGCGCACCAGGGCTTCGATATAGCCCACCGCTTCAGGCCACTCGGGCGATAACGTCACCAGGCGCACATTTCCCCGGGCGGCGTCCTGCCACCGGCGGAACTCGTCGAGATCGGGTTTTCGTACCCAGGCCTTCGGATGAGCGCCGCGCGGTCCGTCTTCCGGCGAGATATGCGGCCCTTCGACGTGAAAGCCCTCCATCGCCGGTCCTTCCTCCAGGCTCTCCCTGGCTCGGGCCAGGTTGCCGAGGGCGCCTGCCATGTCGTCCGGAGCACCGGTGATTACGGTCGGAAGAAACCGCGTAATGCCGGTGGAATGCAGAACGCGAATCGACCGCGCGATCTCCTCATGCGGAGTGGATGGGGTGTTGTAATCCACCCCGGCGAAGCCATTCACTTGAAGGTCAATCCAACCGGCGGAAACGTAGGAATGCGTGCCGCCGTTTCCGATCACGTGATCGACCGACTGAATCACCCGGTCGAAAGAAATCTCAATAACGGCGCCGGTCGTACTATCTATACCTCTACAATTTTCAGGCATTGTGATTTTTGCACAACTTTCTCACAGGCTTACGCGGCTAAACACCAGAGAAATCGAGAATAAAAAGCTGTTGGAAACTGAAATAAACAAGCGATTTCGACTGGAACTATCGCGTGCGCCTTGATAGAACTACAGTAAGATCCTAAGCAGGTGCGACCCCGGTGAATATCTCGGGGGAGGTGGTTGCCGGGTCGCATCTGCGGGTTCCATTCAGTTCGCCGCTACCGGCTGTCCCGCATTCACCTTTGTAAGCCATCCATAGGAATCCGGTTTCTTTCCGTTGATGACCTCGAAGAATTCCTGCTGAAGCTTTTCGGTGACGGGCCCCCGTTTGCCGGATCCGATAACGATGCGATCAATGGAACGTATGGGGGTGATTTCGGCCGCGGTGCCGGTGAAGAATACCTCATCGGCAATGTAAAGCATTTCCCGCGGGACGATGGTTTCGATGACCGGCAGGCCCAGATCTTCGGCCAGCTTGATGACGCTATCGCGCGTGATGCCGGGCAATACCGAAGCGCCGAGCGGCGGCGTCAGGATCCTGCCGTCGCGCACAACGAAGATATTCTCTCCCGAGCCTTCGCTGACATACCCCGCCTCGTCGAGAGCGATGCCTTCCGAGTAGCCGTTGATCTGCGCTTCCATGCGGATCAGTTGCGAGTTCATGTAGTTGGCCCCCGCCTTGGCCAGCGCGGGAAGCGTGTTTGGAGCCAGGCGATTCCAACTGGAGATACAGACGTCCACACCTTGCGCCAGCGCTTCTTCGCCCAGATACTTGCCCCATTCCCAGCAGGCGATGTAGATCTCGAGGGGGTTATTCCCGGCATGCACGCCTACTTCGCCATAACCGCGAAGCACGATCGGCCGGATGTAGCAGGCATCGAGCTTGTTGACGCGTACGAGCTCCACCATGGCATCCACCAATTGCCCGGCGTTGTAGCCGAGGTTGTCCATCCGGTAAATCTTGGCGGAATCGATCATCCGCCGCACATGTTCCCGTACCCGGAAAATAGCGGGACCTGATGGTGTCGAATAACAACGGATGCCCTCAAACACCGAGCTGCCGTAGCTTACGACATGAGACAACACGTGGATTTTTGCATCATTCCAGCCGATGAACCGGCCGTTATGCCATATGTATTCAGTAGGCGTCAACATGCTGATTATTATATCGAAAGGCAGTTTGTGAAACGATTGGAAATGCACGTGCATCTAGCATGGCTGGAGGGTGTCACTTGAAACGACGGCTGTTTTCGTTAGTTCTTCTTTCGAGCCTGGTCTGTCCGGCGCTCCTCGACGCCCGCGACCTGAAGCCGGGGTGGAACCTTTTTTCGAAGGAACAGGATGTGCAGCTTGGGAAGGAAGCGGCAGCCCAGGTTCGCCAGCAAATGCCTATCGTCAAGGAGGCGGACATCAACGACTACATCCGGCGAATCGGCCAGCGGCTGGCTTCACAACCCGAGGCGGGAGATTTTCCCTACTCTTTCGAAGTGGTAGCGGATAAGAGCATCAATGCCTTCGCGCTGCCGGGCGGGCCGGCGTTCGTGCATACGGGCTTGATCCTGGCCGCCGAAAACGAGGCGCAACTTGCGGGTGTACTGGCCCATGAGATCGCGCACGTGGCCCTGCGGCACGGCACCAATCAGGTGTCGAAAGCGAACGCCGTGCAGATTCCGGCAATGATTCTGAGCGGCGTGCTGGGGCGCGGCGGATCGATGATGGACCAGTTAACACAACTTGGAATCGGTATCGGAGCGAACTCGGTGATGATGAAGTTTTCCCGTAGCGCGGAACGCGATGCGGACCTTCTGGGAACCCGTATCATGTCCGGCGCCGGTTACAACCCGATCGAGATGGCCCGCTTCTTTGAAAAGCTGGAAGCCGAAGGCGGCAGCCGCGGCCCTGAATTTCTGTCGAGCCATCCGAACCCCGGAAACCGCGTGAAAGCGGTGCAGGCCGAGATCCAGACACTTCCCAGAAAACAATACACCACGGACACCGGCGACCTTTCGCGCATCCAGAGCAGCGTATCGAAGATTCGTGTGGAACCCGCGCGCACAACGCCCGCACGCTCCACGCCTTTGCGGTCCCGTCAGCGCTCCCGTTGAAGGACTATTGGAACTGCACCGGCGTCGATAGGACGGCGGTTGCATGTCTTGCGAAAAAACCACGGATGTCGGCCGTGTAGTCTTTCAAGATAGCCTCGCCGAGCCCCTTGTAATCGCCACAACGATAGAGCGCCCGAGCAATGGTGATCTCGCGCATAGGGCCCAGCCTTCGCCTGCGGTCCATGTCCGCGTCATGCAGGGGTTCCAGTTCCTTCATCACGTGACCGCGCATCCCGGGTTTTGCAAGCAATCGCGCCAGAGGCTCCGCCGCGGCCGGATCCGCCAGTTGCTCAAGGGCAATGGCGACGGCGCGATGGTGCGACAGCGCCACGGAAGCATCCAGCGTTTCGAGCTTGCGCAGCAGTGCTGGTACGGCCTTCCGGTCTCCCGTTCGCCCCAGGCCCAGAATCAGCGTGTCGATGGGGGTCGGCAAATGGGCGTATTCGGCCATTCGTCCTTGCAGAATCCTGGGGTCCCATTCCTGGATGGCATCCAGAGCTTCCATGAGTACCGGTGCGACTTCGGGGACGCCTAAAAAAGCCAGCAGATTCGCATAAGTGAGCTTGTGCCGCGGGCGCGCCGTCTCGAACGTTTTCCGAAGCAGGGGCAGAGCGGCCTCTTTGTGCGTAAGAATCACCGCGAGCCAGACGCCCGCTTCGTCCGGGTTGGTTGCAAAGGCGACGTTCTGAACCGCCTGGCGAATCTCGGAATCCGGCAGCGGGAACGAATCCTGATGTTCGAGGACCGCGGCCGGCAGGCTGCCGATCCCGACGAGATGGCGCTGAAGCGAACGTACATCGAGGTCGCGAAGAGGGCGGCCGGAAGCGGCTGTCATCGCGGCGGCGACGCCGGCCGCATAGCCCTGGTTGGCCATGTCGCGCTGCATACGAACCATTGCGGACGCGTCGCGATGCATGCTGATGCCGAGTCCGGCCACGAGAATGCCTTCCAGCCCGCGAGGGAGTAAACAGCGGTACGGGGTGTAGCAGGCGCCGCCGGGAGCGGGATGATTAGCGAGCCGGGAACGTTGATCGTGCGGCAGCAGGGCAAAGAGATCCTCACTCGGGTAGCCGTGGGAATCGTAATCGCTGGCGGAATATCCGATGCTGTCCGGGTAGGTGCGCCCGGCTATCTGGTCGAGGTAGGAAAGGATGTGCTCCCCGACGACCCGGCGGCGTTCACGAGTCTGAATGAGCGCGCCGGAGTCGTAGGCATCCTCCGTCATGGTCTTTCTGGCGCCGACGAGAGCCCTCCAGACATCGAGCATGTCGTTCTCATCGACGAGCAGGTAGTCCGTGTTGACGTAGCTGCTGGCGGGCTTACGGGTAGGGAGTCCCGCACCCTGCATCGCCAGATCCTCGGCGTCGGAGCCGAACATGGCCTTGGCACCGGCGGACACGGCGACATCGGCGTTGCCGGTGGCATCGATGACCACCTTGGCCAGCACGGCGCCGCGTTGCTGCGGAGTGACGATGACGGCTCCGCGCACGCGATTTCCCTCCATGATCGCGCCCGAGCCGAGGACGCCGAACAGAATCTCGCCGCCGGTCTTGCGGATCTCTTTGCGGTACCACTCCATCTTGTCATCGATGGTGAAGGTCTCACTGGGGAAGGGAACCTCTTTGGCGAAGCCTTCGTTCCGGCCGTGATAAGGCTTGCCGATCATGCCGAGGGTACCGGTTCCTCCGAGTCCCTCCTGAAACTCCGCGACCAGGACCTTCGCTCCCCGGCGGCCCGCGCCGATAGCGGCCGCGGCTCCGGACGTACCGCCGCCGATGATGACCACATCGTATTCCCCCAGGATGGGTAATGCTCGCGCGGGGGAATTGACATAACCCGTGCCTGGCTCCGTGGGACGCAGGCCGGAGAGAACTTCGCGGATCTCTCCGGCCGAAGTACCAGTGCGCAGCACGGAGCTTGCAACCTGAGGAGCCTTGGGACTGGACAGGCTTGCGGCCTGACGGGCGGCGTCCGCGCCGATGAACCGGCCGACCGCTTCGGCAACCGTCGGACGCATCAGCAGTTCCGCCGCGTCGCGGTCAAGATCCGCGCGGCTGCCTGCGACGTAGAGCCGGTCGATGCCCCGTGGCTGAAAATGCCCGATGTGCGGGCGGGTGAAACCCTGCCAGGCGGAGGCGGGACGGCGCCCGATAATCCCATTCGGGTAAACAAAATGCAGACGGGCTGACGCACGCATCTGTCCCGGACGGTACGTCAAGTCGCGTGCTTCCTGTTCGACGCGTCCGAAAGACAGGGAGCCGGTATCGGGCAGGTTGAGACGGAGCGAGTACTCCAGATAGTCCTGATTCTGATCCGGCATCGGAACCCGCCGGCGGATGGCATCTTCGTTGACCGGCTTGCCTCCCAACACGACTCGTTGGAACTCGACGGTTCCGCCCGCCCAGGGATGGAATTTCGCGCCCGCCTGTTCGGCTACGGAAGCATGGGCTGTAGCGTCGACGATAACTTTGGCGATGACGGCCTGGCGTCCAGCGCGGTTGGCCATGACAAGGCCGGCAGGTTGGCCTTTCCCGTCAAGCAGAATCTCCGTCGCGGTGCAGCCCAGCAGAAAGCGAACGCCGGCTTTGGTGAGGGCGTCCTCGAGGGTCTTCTTAAGACGCAGCGGCGGAGCCGGGCCTGGCTTGCTGAAGATCGTTTCCGTGAGTGCTCCGACCGGCTTCTCCCCTTCTTCCAGCCAGAGGCGCATCGTGTCGGCAAGGTCTTCACCGAGGTAGAGCCGGGGAGCGATCAGAAGAACCGACCGGCCTTGGGCGGCGGCCTCAAGAGCGGCGGAAACGCCGGCAATACCGCCACCGGCGACCACAACATCGACGGTGTCGGCTACCGGGACGCGGCGGGGGGATTCGACGATCGCCGCGGGAGACGTCGTGCCCTGTGCCAGCAAAGCCGCTGCCAGAGATAACAAGCAAAAGCGGTGAGTCATGTCAGCCCTAAAGCTCAGAATACAAGCTTGAGTCCGAGTTGCATGATGCGCGCATCCCGTGCGGACGTGATGACGCCAAAATTGCCGCTGATATTCGTGCCGACCGTTCCGGGTTGGAAAGTCGCGTTCGGGAATCGGAGGTTGACCTGATTGAAAACATTGAAGGCCTCCGCCCTGAATTGCAGGCGGACACGCTCCCGGACGTAGGTATCCTTCATGAGCGAGAAGTCGAAATTCACCAGGCCCGGCGAGCGCACATCCGGCAGGACGCGTCCAACGTTGCCGAAAGTGAAGTTGGGCGGATTGACGAACTGAGTGGTGTCAAACCAGCGTGCGGCGGTGGGGTTGTCCAGTTTCGCGCTGGCGCCCGTTGAATTCGGCCGGTCTGCCAGGAAATTATTGGCGCCCCGCACCAGGATCGGCAAACCGCTTTGCATGGTGCTGATGATGTTCGCCTGCCAGCCACGCGCAAATCCGTCCAGAACACCGTGAGAGAAACTCCAGTGCTTACCCCGGCCGAACGGAAGTTCGTACAGACCACTGATCACGAGACGTTGGGAGACATCGGTCGGATCGAGCGACCATTCCGCGGCGCGATTGAACTTGCCGTTCTGGTAATTCGTGACGCCGCCCTGCTCGGAACCGATGGAGGTCGTCTGGATGCTGTCGCTGAGCAACTTGCCATTGGTGTAGGACAGCAGAATGCTGAAGCCGTTGGACAGACGCCGCTCCACACTGAGAAGCATGGCGTTATAGATGGAACTTCCCAGAGTGGGCCTGAAGACCGCCACCTGGTTGTAGTAGGGAAGCGGACGCAGAGACTGCAGGCGGGTGATGGTGGCATTCCCCAGCGATCCCGGCACGATGCCGGCGTAGGGATTGGCCACCTGGTTTTGCAGCGCCAAGCCGAGGGCGAGATGTTGAGGATCGAGCTGATTCAGGTCATAGTTGCCCGCGGCCATGTGACTGACACGGTTCGCGCTGTAGCTGATCTCGAACCGCCAGCCCTTCAGTCTCTGTTGCAGCGAGAGGCCCCATTGTTGCGACATGGGAACCTGGGCGTTGGATTCCTCATAGGTGACGTTCTGACCGAGGAATGCGCTGGGACCCAACGCGGCGCCCAGCGGCGCGATGGGGGGCGACGGCAACCCGTCACTGAACTGAAACGCCGGAAAGTTCGTATTGTTGCCGGGCGGTTGATAGTCGGTGGTGGCCGTCGCAAAGCCTGCTGTGTTGCCATAGAAGCTGTTGTTCACGAGTTGCGGGTAGAAGATGCTGTATCCGCCGCGCAACACGGTGGCGCCCCGGCCGGTAATATCGAGTGCGAATCCCAAGCGCGGTCCCCAGTTGTTGTAGTCCGGCTCGCGCACGCTTCGTCCGAAGTCAACGCCGGCGTACTCCATGCGCCCGATGAGGTTGTTCTCGGGATTCAGAGCCAACGGGTTGAAATTGGAGATGCCGTCGTAGCGGTCAATCGGCCAGGTCTGATAGTCGTAGCGCAGGCCGAGGCTGAGCGAGAGCCGGCGTGTGACCTTCCAGTCGTCCTGGATGAACCCGCTGATGGAAGAACCGAGGTTGCTCGCCCCGAGATAGCGCGTCAGACTGGCGCTGCTGACCGAGCCCGTAAGGAAGGTGGCGAAGCCGAAGCCGGTGCCACCAGGCTGTTGAGGGTTACCGGTCAATCCGGCGGCAAAAGCGTACGATCCCGAGGGATTCGTGTTGTTAAGATTGTTGGCCTGAAGCTTTCGCCACTCCCCACCGGCCTTGAGCGTATGGTTGCCCCGGGTCAGCGTCACCATGTCGTGAACCTGGAAGATGACCGTTCCCCGCAAGCCGGCGTAAAACGTGCCGAAGCTTGTCATTCCGTTGCTGATACTCGGAAAAGTGTCGGGAGGAACGCTGGAGGGCAATCCCAGTTGCTGTGGAATGCTCTTCCCGTAGCTTAAGGACTCAAAGGGGAAATAGGACCGCGCCAAGCCGGCCCGGAATTCGTTGATTGTCGCGGGATTGATGGTATGGGTGTTGTTGATGATGAGGTTGTGAGTAACAAAGTTGTCAATGCGCTGCCGGACGAGGGGATCGGGATAAGGCGAGCCGCCGACGCCGCCGTCGGTACGGTGACGGTAGTAAGTGTAGCGCCCATAGATGGAGTTGCTCTCCGAAATCCGGTGATCCAGCTTGGAAGTAAGCTGCCGCATGGACTGCGTCTCATCGATCGTGCTCAGGTAGTTATTCGCATTTGTAAACGGATCGCTGGGAGCCCGGTTTGGCAGAGGATAAAAGGGCAGAATGTTCCGCGAGACAGGGTCGATACGGTTCTGCGGGATCCGGTTGCCGGCGAAAGGATCCCGGATGAAGCCGCTTCCGGAGGGGTTGGCCCTTGTAGTCAGCGGATCGAAGATCGGAATCAGGGCGCCGCTGGCGGCGCGCAAGTTGGAGAAGTCGCCTTCACGTTCCGCGGCGGTAGGCACGCGGATGATGGGGTTCTCATAACGGCGATAGCGCCATTCCTCGTAATTCGTAAAAAAGAAGCTGCGATTCATCCCCGAGTAGATGCGTGGCAGCACAATCGGCCCGCCCAAGGATCCGCCGAACTGGTTGTAGCGGAATGGCGCGCGAGTGTCGGCAAACGTATTGCGGGCATCGAATTTGTCGTTGCGGAGGAAGTGGTACAGCACACCGTGTGGATCGTTCGTTCCGCTCTTGGTGACCACGTTCACCACCCCGCCCAGAGTGAAGCCGTATTCGGCCGACATGCTGTTATGCTGCACCTTGAACTCTTCGACGGCATCCACGGCCGGTTGCACGTTGATGTCAGCCTGCTGCGCCTGATTGTTGTTGCCGCCGTCGAGCACATAGTTGTTGAATACGCCGGGACCTCCGTTGATGCTGACCGCCGAGAGCGCCGTGCCGCGGTTGGCAAAGCCGCTGTTGGTGGGTCCGGCCTGGGAGATGACGGCCGGAGTCAGCATGACGAGGGCCAGCGCGTTCCGGCCATTCAACGGCAAATCGACAACGCGGCGATTCTCAACCACCACGCCGAGCGTGGCGTTGGAGGAATCGACCATCGTGGCGTCGGACACAACCTCAATCAACTCGGTCACCTGGCCGACTTCCATCTGGATGTCGATCCTCGCAACCTGATCTACAACCAGGTTGATACCATCGCGACTGAGAGGCTTGAATCCCGACGCCTGGGCGGTGATGCGATAGGGACCCGGCTGAAGGAGCGGCACCGAATAATTGCCCGATTCGTTGGAAACGGCGCGCCGCGACACGCCCGTCGATGTGTTCGTGACCGTAATCTCGACTCCGCTCATCACGGCGTCACTGGTGTCGGTGACGATCCCTGTGATGCGGGCGGATTGGCCCCATGCCGGAACTGCGCAGAGTAGAGCCATCCATATCAGCGTGGTATTGCGTCTCATGATTCCCGTCTCCTTATCCGGTTACCTGCCTGTCAATCCGAAATCCTTCAATCTGTCAGGGTCCCAACCCGCCCTGGCGATAACGTCCATCGTTCTGTACAACTCGAGCGACTGCTGATGGAGCTCACGCAATTCTCTCCAGGCGATCCCGGCATCCACGCCGCCCAGGTCAAGCCCGGCAAACAGCCCGCCGATGAGGTAGTCCATTCGGGCCGTTTGCCGCTCCAGCAGAACACCGGACTGCTCCCAGTGCCCCATAACCGGGGCCGGTTCCATGGCCGCGGTTGAAGCGTCGTAGTCAAGCTGATCCAGCAGTTGACCAAGTTGTGTAAGGCCATGCCGCAACTCTTGCAGGTGTTCTTCGACGAGGCGTAAAAAACGCACCCGGTCTTCCGGCTTCATTGCCTCAATCCGGTGGGCGGTGAAGACCGTTGCGAGGGTTCGCAAAGCTTGCGCTTCCTGATGCGCAATTCCGGCAAGCCGGACCGTCTGGCTCGAGTAATCGGCCATGTCCTTCCCCGCGCGTTCCGGCGGCGAGAGACGCCGGAAGTGTTCCTTCAAACGGTCGGCCAGCAAAGGCGGCCGGGGCTCGATCAGAAGGGTGGGTGCCGCATCGGCAGCTACGGGTGAAAGGTCTTCGGACGGGATGGCCACCCGCACGTCCGCCAGTTTGACACCGGCCAGAGCCGCCCTGAGATTTTCGGCCTGTTGCAGGCGATCGGCAACGCCGGTAATGCGAATCGAATCGCCCGGCACGCGCAAAACTTCGATCGTGTTGCCCCGGCACAATCCGGCTTCATGCAAAGCGAGATAAGCCGCGAATTCGGCGGCATCAAGCTCCGCGGAAGTTGGAGGTACGAACAGCAGCGGCGGTTGCGTTTTCGGGATGCGCGGCACCGTCACGGCCGCCAACGGCGCGGCTTCCGGTGGAGCGGGGGCCGGTGCAGCAGTGGGCGGTGGTGTTCTCACGGCTGAAGGACGGGGTGCCGGCTGTCTTGCCTCCGGGACGGTGGAGCGAAAAACATAGTCGCGAACTGGAGGCCATGCACCTACGCCCGCCAGAGCAGCCGCAGCCGCGGCGAGAGGCCAGAACACACGGCGGGCCAGAAAGAAAATCCGAAACCCGGATTGCGGGGACTCCGGTTTAAGCAGCGCGGCGTGGCGTGCAAGACGCGCCGAAAAGCCATTCGAGCTGTGCGGCGTCCCCTCCAGGGTCCGGAACTGATCCCGCCGCTCTTCCATGAAGGCGTGGATCGCGCTGTCCAGGCGCTCCAGCAGAGTGCGGCACTCCCAACAGTCCCGAAGATGGCGCGCAGCCGCGTCGTCTTCTTTCCTGGAGAGGGCGCCATCGATGTGTTGAAGAAGAATCTCCTCTGTTAAGTGCTTCTCCGCTCCGAGGGCTGACCACCAATTCTTAGCCATGGATCTGCCTCGCGATCTTCTGCACCGCCCTGGATAAACAGGTAGTCACGGTGGAAACCTGCAGTCCCATTAACCCGGCGATCTCCCGGTACAGAAGGCCTTCCGCCCTCAATTCGAGAACCTGGCGCTCCTGCGGGCTCAGCAGGTAGAGCCCATCACGAATCTGCCGGTGGCGCTCGGCGGCCAACATCGCGGCTTCAGCGCTGGGCGCTGTGTCCGGATACTCCGTGTCCCTTCCCTCTTCGTGGACCCATTCTTCCTGCCCGCGCCGGCGCAGAAAATCAATCGCCAGATTGTGTCCCACCTGGAAAATCCAGGGCCGCAGCCGCTTTACTTTCCGGTTCTTAAGAACCTCTTCGTAGAGGCGCAGAAAGGTCTCCTGGACGAAATCCTCAGCATGCCCGGGGTCGCCGGTGAGGCGCAGCAGATACCGGCGGAGCCCGGGACCGAGCTTCTCGTATTGCGCACAGACCCACTCCTCGACGAGATGGGAATCGGAGCGCTTCGACAAGAGATAGTCCGATCCTGTCAGCGTGTCATCCATGGAACTGCTTTTCGTCTGTACTCACCAGGACGAAAGACGGCGGGCTTTTTACTACAGAACTTCAAACTCAGGCAAAAAGGCGCGTCATCGTACACTGGACATAATGTCCGCCTATGATGCCATTCTTTTTGATTTCGATGGCGTGCTGGTTGATAGCGAACCCGTGCACTTCACCTGCTGGCGCGATGTGACGGCGCCGTTCGGTGTGAAGCTGGATTGGGATTCTTATTTGAAGGAACTGGTGGGGATCACCGACCGCGAAGCCGTGGAATGGATGGCTTCCCACAGCGATCCTCCGGTTGACCCGGAAAAGCTATGGGCGCTATACCCGGCTAAAAAGGCGATGTTCCGCGAAAGGATGCTGGCCGCGCCGCCGTTCGCCCCCGGCCTCGCTGAATTTCTCGAGGGCGCGGACTCTTACAAATTGGGGGTGGTATCGTCGAGCGCCAGAAGTGAAGTGGAGCCGCTGCTCGAAGCCGGCGGGCTGCGGCGGTATTTCGATACCGTCGTCTGCGGGGAAGATGTCACCCGTCATAAGCCTGCGCCGGAGCCGTATCTGCTGGCAGCCGGGAGAGTGCAGGCACAGCGGCCGCTGGTGGTTGAGGACTCCAATCCGGGAATCAGGAGCGGACGCGCCGCCGGCTTCGATGTCGTCCAGGTTCGCGATGTTTCCACGATGTGCCAGCTTGTGGCCGAACGGCTGCAAGACGGCCGCATTACGAAACAGGGTTGACCGGTTCTCCCTCCCGGAGCGGACGCTCGGTAGCCAGAGCGACGCGGTCTCCCTCGGCTAACCCGGCTGTAACCTGGACTTCCGTGACGCTCGATGCGCCAATCTCGACCGGCCGCCACTGTACACGGCCGTCGTGGAGTACGAACACGCCGTTTTCCTGCTCGCGGTGGCGCAGCGCTTCCTTCGGAATGACGAGCGCGTTTTCAACCACGTGCGACCGTATCGCGGCGTTTACATTCGTGCCGGGCAACAGCTCGCCGTTCGCATTGTCCACGACAGCGATCACGGTACCCACCTGCCGGGTTCCCAGAGTGATTACTTCCGTCGGAACCCTTTCCACTTCGCCCGTCCACGTCTGCCCGGGTTTGGCATCCCAGGTAATGGAAACCGGCAGGCCTTCGCGCACTCTGCCGAGTTCCGGTTCATCCACGTAGATTTCCACGCGCATCTTGTCCAGTTTGCCGATGCGGGCCAGCTCGTCGCCGGGATTGACGAATGCCCCCACGCGAACGCTCAAACTGTATACCGTTCCGCTAATGGGAGAGCGGATCGTGCCCTGTTCGACGCGGCGCCGTGCGGCGTCGAGCGCTATCTGCGCATCGCGTACACGGGCTTCGGCAACTGCGATGTCGCTCTCTACCACTAGTGACGCCCGCTTTCGCTCGAGCGCCTCGATAGCGGCCTCCGCCTGCGCGAGGCGATCGCGCGCCACGGCCAGTTCCTGGGCGGTTGCCGCCTTTTTGGCTTGGAGCCTTTCGAGAGATTCGTATTCGCGCCGGGCGGCCTGCACCTCCAGGCGCGCTTCCTTCATCGAGCTCTCGATGGCAGCCAACTCCGGCGCGCTCCCGCCCTTTTGACGGATTTCGAGTTCAGCGCTTGCCTGCCGCGCGCGAGCCTCAGCCGCAGCGAGATCGGTCACGGCATCGATGGATTCCAATTCCACCAGCGCGGCCCCTTTTACCACCACCTGTCCCTGTTGCACCAGG
>DASTMK010000298.1:0-7632 GCA_035714225.1 Bryobacteraceae bacterium
CGACGGCGGTCAGAACCTCGCCTACGCTCCAGTCAAGCTCCTCGATGACGTCGCCATAGAGGCCCAGTTTCGATTTTCCACGAAAGCGCTTGGATGCATGAAGTGGTATGTGGGGAAAGGTGTGCGGCATGTACAGGAAGAACGGGCTGTCTTTGGATTTTCCGATGAACCGCACCGCCTGTTCCGTGTAACGCGCGGTGAGCGTGTCCTGCCGGGCCGGTTCCTCGATCACCTCGGTGTTGTGCATCAGCGGGCAGGGAACCATATCGTTGCTGTAGGGGATTCCGTAATACTCGTCGAAACCCCTGCTGGTGGGCAGATACGCCGGATGATGTCCAAGATGCCATTTGCCGATACACATGGTCTTATAGCCCGCCGGCTTCAGGACCTGGGCGATGGTCGTTTCCGAGTCCGGCAAGCCCTCCGTATCGCGCGGGAACAGCACTCGCGGCACGCCGGCACGAGTCGGGTAACGTCCGGTCAGAAGAGCAGCCCTGGAAGGGGAGCACACCGGATTGGCGGAGTAGGCATTGGTGAAACGCATGCCCTCATGCGCCATACGGTCGAGATTCGGCGTACGGATGGGCGAGCCGTAGCAGCCGAGGTCGCCATAGCCGAGGTCGTCGGCATAAATCAGAACAATGTTGGGCCGCTCCGGCGCGGCGGATAGCACAGGAGCGAGGGCAGCCGCTGTCGCGGACTTCAGAAAACTGCGGCGGGCGAGGCGCATAACAAGAGCATATACTCAGAAGTAACGGTATTAAACACGCTTGATAAGGGTGGACGTTTCGCGCGAAGCGAACGGGCGTTCGCACGGGGAAATTTTTGAGATACGAGGTGTAACTTGAATCGAAGGTATTTTCTTGCGAGCTCCGCCGCCGGGGCGCTTGCGATGAACAGCGCCGCGAGCCCGAACGACACCGTGCGGATTGCGATTGTGGGGCTGCGTGGGCAGGGTGGCTCTCACGTGAAGGTGTATTCCGCCATGCGGAATGTCGAGATTGCCGCGCTGGTGGACATTGACGAATCGATCCTGTCGAAGCGGGTAGCCGAGCTCGAAGGCATGGGCAAGAAAAAACCCGCCACCTATGCCGACATTCGAAAGGTTCTCGAAGACAAGAACATCGACGCGGTCTCGATTGCGACTCCCAATCACAGCCACACGCTGCAGACCATATGGAGCTGCCAGGCGGGAAAGCATGTCTACGTCGAGAAGCCGTGTTCGCATAACATATTCGAGTCCCGGCAGATTGTGGCAGCGGCGAAGAAATACAACCGGCTGGTGCAGCATGGCACCAATAGCCGCTCCGGTGTAGCTTTGCGGGAAGCCGTTCAGCACTTGCGCGACGGGCTGATCGGCGACGTTTACATGGCGCGGGGGTTGTGCTTCAAGTGGCGGGATACCATTGGGCGCACGTCGCCCGAGCCGGTTCCGCAGGGAGTCAACTACGACCTTTGGCTGGGTCCTGCTCCGAAAAGAGAATTCACGCGGAACCGCTTCCACTACAACTGGCATTGGTTCTGGGATTACGGCAACGGCGATTTCGGCAACCAGGGCATTCACGAACTGGATATTCTGCGCTGGGGCCTGGGAGTGAAGTATCCGGTAAAGGTGAGCGCCATCGGCGGACATTTCATGTTCGACGACGACCAGGAAACGCCCAATACGTTGACGGTCACCTACGAGTTCAACGAATCCGGAAAGAAATCGATGGGTGTTTTCGAAGTACGCCACTGGATCAGCAATCATGAAGCGGGAGTAGGCGGCGAAAAGCCGGGGAATACCGTGGGCAACACGTTCTACGGCTCCAAAGGCTACATGGTGATGGACGGCTACGCCAAGTATTGGACGCGTTTAGGGAGAGAGCAGCAGCCGGGTCCGGAACGTAGCGAAGGCGGAAACAACTGGGCCAATTTCATCGCTGCGCTGCGCAGCGGAAAGCAGGAAGATCTGCTGGCGCCAATCGAAGAGGGCGCCATGTCCAGTACGCTGATGCACCTGGGCAACATCGCCTACAGGTTGGGCCGCACGCTGCACTTCGATGCGGAAACGATGACGGTGAAAGGCGATGCGGAAGCGAACAAAATGTTCACCAGGGCGTATCGTAAGCCGTTCGTCGTTCCCGAAAAGGTCTGATCCTTACGGCTCCCGGTAATTTCGGCGGGAGGCGGCCCGTTCGAGAAGCGCCCGGATCTGCTCTTCGGTGGGGTCTGAAAAATCGTGGTACCACTGGCCCACCGCTTGAAACGATTCGGGTGTTTCAGCACAAACCAATTCATCCACAATGGCGCTCAGTTCGATGCACGTCCGCTGGGCTGCAACCGGAACCGCGACCACGATTTTTGCGGGCTTTCGCTCCCTCAGCGCCTTTACCGCCGCACGCATCGTAGAGCCTGTCGCCAGGCCGTCATCCACAAGAATCAATGTGTGCCCCTGCACATCGAGAGGAGAGCGGCCGCCGCGGAACGCCCTTTCGCGCCGCTCAAGTTCTTTGATCTCGCGAGCGGCTGCCGCCGCAATGGCGGATGCAGGTATCGCGTATCTTGCAACCACGTCGGTATTCAGTACCTGAATGCCGCCGGAGGCGATCGCGCCCATCGCGAGTTCTTCGTGCCCGGGGACGCCGAGTTTGCGCACTACGAAGACATCCAGCGGTGCATTAAGACGAACGGCAACTTCATAGGCGACGGGAACGCCCCCCCGGGGAAGCCCGAGAACCAAAACATCCCTATGATTCGCGTATTGAAGAAGTTCTTTCGCCAGAACGCGGCCGGCTTCCATCCGATCTTCATAGGGGAGCGGCATACGCGGACCTAATGACCAGACGCCCGCAAGAGTGGACTGTTTCAGCGAAAAACAGCGGCGCTAAGTCTCAAGCAACTCAGCGATTTTTTCCGCGTCGTTGGGTACGACGATCGGGCTATTGCCGAACGATGGCTTGATAGGGGCTCCGGCCGGCGTCTCCAGAGTGCCGGTGTGATAGCGGTAGATATAGTCGGGGTCTTTGAGTACGTTGCCGGTCAATACCGCTACGACATCGTCCCCTGGGCGAATCACGCCCGAGGAGACCAGTTTCTTGATTCCAGCGAGTGTTGCGGCGGAAGCGGGCTCACAACCAATGCCGCAAAGGCCGATCTGCGCCTTGGCATCGGCAATCTCCTGTTCGCTGGCTCGTGCGACGATTCCATTGGAGCACTCCACCTCCTGCAGCGCTTTTTTCCAGGAGACGGGATCGCCGATTCGAATCGCGGTGGCCAGCGTCTTGGGGTCTTCCACCGGACGAAGCGCGGCCCGGTCTGCCGATTGCATCAGATCCCAGAAGGGCGCGGCGCCCTCCGCCTGCACCACGGCGAGCCGCGGCATACGGGTAATGAACCCGAGGCTAACCAACTCGCGCAGCGCCTTTCCGAACGCCGACGTATTGCCGAGATTTCCGCCGGGAAGCACGATCCAATCGGGTGGGGTCCAATCCCGCTGGTCCAGCATTTCGATGATGATACTTTTTTGGCCTTCGATCCGGAACGGATTGATGGAGTTCAGCAGGTAGATGCCCAGGCGTTCGGCGAGGATGCGTACCAGCGCGAGGATCTGGTCGAAATTCGCTTCTACTTGAAGCGTGCGCGCTCCGTATTCGAGCGCCTGCGCGAGTTTGCCGTAGGAGATGTTGCCGTGAGGAATGAAGATAACCGGCTGAAGTCCGGCCGCGCTGGCGTAAGCCGCCATGGATGCGGACGTATTGCCGGTAGAGACGCAGGCAACGCGGCGCATGCCAACCCGCAAAGCCTGCGTGGCGCCACATGTCATCCCGTTGTCTTTGAACGAGCCGGTGGGATTGAAGCCCTGGTGCTTAAAAACGAGCGCATCGATTCCGGCATAGGCGGCGGCCCGCGGGCCGTTTAGCAGCGGTGTGTTTCCCTCGCGAAGCGTGACTACCCCGGCGGCATTGCCGTCGAACGGAAGCAGTTCCCGGTACCGCCACACGCCGCTTTGATCGAGCGGCGAGTTGTTCATGCGCCGTTCGCGCCAGATCTTTTTCAATGATCCCGGATCCGGCTTGTCGCCAGAGTAAGCGACTTCCAACAGGCCGCCGCATTGCGGGCACGTATAGATCACCTGGTCAAGGGGAAAGCGGGCGCGGCACCCGGGCTCAAAACAGACTAATTCGGATAACATGAAGGTCCATTTTCGCACGCGATATAACTATTGACCTCAGCTTGCGTTTGCCATAATGTTGCATCAGCGGCGGTGAACCGCCACGTCGCGAGGGCGCACCCATGAGCCCTTTTCCAAAATCCAGTGAAGGAGGTACGTCTTGAGGAGCAAAGCATCATTCGCCATACCGGCCGCCGTGCTGTTGGCAGGCGGCTTCTTCGTGCTGAGAGAAACTAAAGCTCAGCAAACACGACCCTCGCCGGAAACTCCTGCGCAGAGGATAGCGAACGAAGCCCGGGCCGCCGGGATCGAATTGCGGGACGACACAAGCTATTTGCCCGTCACCGACGCCAACTTCAATGAAGTGATGAAAAAAATGAGGGCGGCAAAACCGGAAATAATGAAGCGGCAGATGTCGCTGCTCGAGCAGCGGTACGACCTGGGCAACAAGCCGGCCCCGGGAGTGACGATGTCGCGGGGGAAACCCGTGCAGGGTGGCGTGCGCGCCAAGCTGCCGGCCAGCGTCACCTGGGACCAGCTCGCGGCGATGACACCGGACGAGATCCGGCAGAAAAAGGCGTTTCCGCCGGGATTTCTGCCGCTGCCGCACCCCAACCATGCCGAAGGCGGCATGGTGTTTCCCAAGTTCCACATTGATGAGGTGAAGAAGCAAACAGACCGCGACCTCACGCGCTTCGATCTGGATTTCGATCTGCCGGATCATCTGCTGCCGGAGTTTCCGCCACCGATCTTCCTCACAACCCGGCCGGACCTTGGCGACGTGTCGCAAGGCAAGCTGGTAACGACCGAGAACTTCTTCGAGCTGTTCAACGGTATTCTGAACCCGAAGCAGTTGGAGGGGCTGCGCCTTCTGGTGACGCCGTTTCCGCAGCAGCAGTTTAACGGCACGGCCGACCGGCGCTCGGAAAGGCCGAGCCTGGGCGTCAGTTGCTTCGAGTGCCATGCCAACGGACATACCAACGCGTCGACGCACCTGGTGGGAGACATTCGCCCGCAAGCGTTCCGCCATCGCATCGACACGCCCACGCTGCGTGGAGTGAATATACAGCGGCTGTTCGGGTCCCAGCGCGCGCTCCGCACCGTAGAGGATTTTACGGAGTTTGAGCAACGTGCCGCATACTTCGATGGCGACCCTGTCATCGCGGCGAAGAAGGGTGTGAACGTCCTCGATCGCGGAAGCCAGGTCCACGCCATGGCGGAGTTCCAGGAGCTGTTGACTTTTCCGCCAGCGCCGAAGTTGACGGTGTTGGGGACGCTCGACCCCAGCAAGGCCACACCCGAGGAACTGCGCGGAGAGAAGCTCTTCTTTGAGAAAGGGAAGTGTGGCGTGTGCCACCCGGCTCCCTACTTCACCGACAACAGCATGCACGATCTTCAGACGGAACGGTTCTATTCCGCGCAGATGATCAACGGCAGAGTGGCGGCCGCCGATGGGCCCATCAAAACTTTCCCGCTGCGCGGCATCAAGGACTCGCCGCCTTACCTGCACGATGGCAGGCTGCTGACGCTGGAAGATACGGTGGAGTTTTTCAACCTGGTGCTCGGACTCAAGCTGACTACGCAGGAAAAGAGCGATATCGTCGCCTTTATGCGCACGCTGTAGCAACATGCTGAGAAAGGGAGTTCGGGGTCCGCTCCGTCGAAGACGTGCTGTAATTTGTTGATTCTGCGTGAGGCCGCTCGTGCGTCTTCATGGCTATTGGCGGCCCGCAGGGCCATGGGGACTCCCCTGGCGGTCGCGGCTCAGCGGGGCCCCGGGCATTGCGCCGGATGGAACGGAGAGAGACCGTTGTCG
The DNA here is from genome assembly GCA_035714225.1 of Bryobacteraceae bacterium. GTDB lineage: Bacteria > Acidobacteriota > Terriglobia > Bryobacterales > Bryobacteraceae > CAADGY01. Next base: position 5,970 of record DASTMK010000298.1, read on the forward strand.
GACGGGCGAGGCAGTGCAGTTAAACTGCGAGAGAACGCGATTGCAGTCACGGCCCTTTTGTCATTGGAGCGGTTTGCCCCTTGCTCAGCCTGGCTCCAGGAAGGCATGGAACATTGGAGGCATCCCGTTGCACTCCCCGAGAGTGCGTGCTGGAGCCGGACGGTCTACCCGTGCTGCGTGCAAACGTGGCAGGCGTCGACGTCGGGAGCCAAAGTCATTGGGTATGCGCGCCGACCCTGGATGGCGGCGGGCGGGAAGTAAAAGAGTTCGGGGCGACGACGCCAGAGTTGGAGAAACTTGCCCCGTGGTTACAGGAGCGCAAGGTCGAATCTGTAGCGATGGAAAGCACCGGAGTGTATTGGATTCCGCTGCACGAGATTTTGGAATAGCAGGGATTGGAAATACTGCTGGTATGCACCCGCGACTTGGCGCAGGTTCCCGGCCGGAAGAAGACAGACCGGATAGACTGCAAGTGGATTCAACGGCTGCATAGTTGCGGGTTGCTAAAAGGATCGTTCCGTCCCGCCGAACAGATCTGCATGTTGCGGACTCTGGTGCGCGATAAGAACAACCTGATGAGGGAACGAGCCGACTGGATTCGACGCCTGCAGAAAAGCCTGGACCAGATGAATGTCCGCGTGCACCGAGCGGTCTCCGATATTCAGGGAACCACCGGGATGGCTATCATCCGAGCCATCGTGAGCGGCCAACGGGACCCAGCCCAGCTAGCACAGTTACGGGATCCGGGGTGCCGTCGCAGCGCCGAGGAGATGGCCGAGCAACTGAGCGGAAACTGGCGGGAAGATTATCTGTTCAGTCTGGAGCAGAGCCTGCAGATGCACGATGCCATTGTGGAAAGAATTCAGGCATATGATCATGAGATTCTGCGCCGCCTGGCCCAGTTGGAGCCACCAGACAATCAAGGCAAAACTGCTCCCACCTTGCCCAACGCCAACAAAGCGAAAATGATTCGGCAACGCGGGGAAGAACCTTTTCGACAGGCTTTTTATCGCCTGAGCGGGACGGATTTGACCGCGATCGACGCCGTCGGCGTCGGAGTGGCCCAGTTGGTGCTCGCCGAATATGGGCCCGATCTGAGCCGTTTTCCCACCGAGAAACATTTCATCTCGCCTGTCACGCTGGCACCCAAACAGCGGGTGAGTGGGGGAAAGCCACTGAAGAAGAAAAAGTCTGGCAGCGCGAGCAGTCGTGTGTCGGCAGCGCTCCGCAGTGCGGCTCTTTCGTTGCGACACAGCCGCACCGCGCTGGGAGCTTACTTTCGCCACACCGCCAATCGCCTGGGAGCAGATGTGGCGGCCTTCGCGACTGCCAGGAAATTGGCTGCCTGGATTTACCGCTCCCTGCGCTGGGGACAGGCCTACGTTGACGAAGGAGCCGAAGCTTATGAGCAGCGATGTCAGGCCGCCCGTATCCACCGTCTACGTACTCATGCTGCCCAGCTCGGATATGCCCTCGTGGAGACGGTCTCAGAGTAGAAACGGAGCCGCGCGCGAGCAAGTTTCGCATGATCCTTCGGCTCACAACCTGAGATGAAAGTGGGTGTAGGTTGTGATGAGACGCGGCTGCGGATCGAGGCCGTAAACCGCAACAGGGCAGTGAAGCCTGCCAGCAAGTTTGGTCTGGGCACCGCTTGGAACAACGG
>DASTMK010000299.1:0-54656 GCA_035714225.1 Bryobacteraceae bacterium
TAGTTTCATGGTACCTGACCTGGATTCAGAAGGCTCATGCTGTCTCCATCTCCGTCGTTCGCAACGGGACACCCAGCGCCTCCAGGGTCCCTGAGGCGTGCGGAATCCGAGCAAGCCTTAAACCAACGAAAGGCTGCCCTCAAGGACTATTCGGAAGCCATTCGTTTTCATCCTGGAGATTGGTTTATATACATGCGCCGAGCTCGTCTTCACAACGCTATGCGGGCTTGCCGATCGGCGATTGCAGACCTCGAGCAGATCTTAATCCTGCGAGCGGACTGGTCTGAGCCTTACGCGTTGGGAGCCAGCATCCTTGCAGGTTGCCCTGACAGCAATTTACGGGATCCGAAGAAGGCGATCGCATGGGCGGAACGCGCGATCTCACTCGACAAGAACAGGCCTACCCTTCTGACGATCCTTGCTCTCGCATACGCTTCGGACGGACAACTGGATAAGGCGGTTGCAGCACAGAGGCGCGCTCTGAACTCCCCGAACTTCCCGATGCCCTATCGCGAGAACGCAGAACACCAACTGCACAAGTATGAAGCCGATCTGAGCCGCCAAGGCAAGTGATCCGGGCGATGTCACCTATCTTCGCGGCCGAAAGCCGCCGGTAGCGGCCATGTGGCGGGTAATCCCGCTGCGATCGGACAGCAAGCGAGATTGGCAAAACGCTCCGCCGTTGAATCGCGCGCGATGTCCGCGACGGCAACTCCTCGGAGTCTTGACCTGCGAATTCAACAAGCCGTACACGAGGGCAAGTGCCTCCGCATAGCGATGGCACTCGCCGGGCAAATGGCACTCCATTCTCGCGAGTGCGATATCGCAACAGGAGCCGCTGAACGGTCGATCTGCACGAAGCCGTGACGCTTCCAGTACTCAGCCGCGGTGTCCGTCAAGAGGTACGCCGTTGTGCAGCCGCGCACGCTCGCATGTTCGAGGCGGTCCAGTGAGAGACGGTGACCGATTCCGACCGACCGCCACTTCTCGTCAACAGTCACGGACCGGAGAAGGATGTCCGTGCCATACCTCTCGTACCCGGCCATACCGACAATGGTTCCGTCCACTGCGGCGGCCACCGCATACTGATCCCCGAACTGCGCCGTATCGTCGATGGGGACGAGGCGGGCTGAACGTAGCAGTTCAGACACCGCCTCCAAGTCGGCTGCTGTGGCAGGACGGATCAGAATCTCTGAAGGCATCACTTCGTTCCGGAGCAGCAGCTCGGACCGCAGCACGCGGCCGGCTTTGTTGCCCGCACGAACGCGCTCGCGAACTTCCCGTCAATCTGCGGAGCGATTGCCTCGACATCCAACTCCCGCCCGCTGAAGAGCTGGCGCGCGTCATCGGCGGTGTAGACGCGAGTCGGTTCGATCTCCACGGACTGGAACCCGGCAGCCTTCACCTTGCTGATGTAGTCCGTGTCACGAAGCGCTCCCGCAATGCAGCCGACCCAGAGTTCCACGTTTCTCTGGACCTCTGCAGGCATGTCGCCCCGAACAATGATGTCGGACACCGCCAGCCTCCCGCCCGGCTTCAACACACGGAACGCCTCGTGGAAGACCTTGTCCTTGTCAGCCGAGAGATTGATGACGCAGTTCGAAATGATGACGTCCACGGAGTTGTCGGGCAGTGGGATGTTCTCGATCTCGCCCTTCAGGAATTCCACGTTCTCGATGCCGGCCTTCTTCTGATTCTCGCGCGCGAGAGCGAGCATCTCGTCCGTCATATCGAGACCGTATGCCTTTCCTGCCAGGCCGACGCGCCGCGCGGACAGGAGGACATCGATGCCGCCTCCGGAGCCCAGGTCGAGAACAGTCTCGCCTGGGTTCAACTTGGCGAGCGCTGTCGGATTACCGCATCCCAAGGAGGCCAACAGCGCTTCTTGCGGCACGTTGGCGCCTTCCTCAGCGCTGTAGATCTGCGAGGTGATCGGGTCGCAACTGGCGCCGAGCGCCGAACCGCCGCCGCAACAGGAGGTTTTGCCCGACTGCACCCGAAGGGCGGCCTGGCCATATTTCTCTTTCACGACTTCTTTGATATCTGTGCTGGTGTTCATCTGCTTCCTCTTTCGCCGGGGCGAATCCGTCATACGGACACACTCCGGACCCGGTGTTCGTTTCGAATTGATTCCTGGTCCCGGTCTACCTGGAGATCTGAACGATCGCCTCCGGTTCGACCGCTTGGTTACGTGTACAGCACTCGGCATAAAGGAAGCCGAGAAGGTCTTGCAGCGCCTCGGCGTTCGCAGCGTAGCGTAAGAACGTGCTCTCACGCTTCACCGTCACGAGGCCTTCGTTCTTCAGCTTGTCGAGATGGTGCGACAACGTCGAGCCTGGAATCTCCAGCCCATCGCTGATGTCGCCTACAACCATCCCACGCGGATGGGCGGACAGCAGGAGGCGCATGATCCTGAGCCGCGGTTCGGCTCCCATCGCCGCCATCATATCCGCGTACCGGCTCACGTCTTGCGGACTGGTCCGGCCCTTCGCTCCTGAGTTGTTTTCTAAAGCCGGCCCACGTGTCCCTGCCACATTTCGATAATAGCTGAAATATAGAATGAGTCAAGACTTTTTTTCGAGTGATCACGTCCAGGCTTCGATTACGTACGAGCCGCGGTTGAGCCAGAAGTAACGCCAACTGAACCGGTGGAACACCAGATAACGAAGGCGCTGCTTGACTCGAACCAAATTCGCATGATATCGTTAATCGACGATAGACTATGAAAATAAAAGACGATCCGATCTGTTGCCCGCCGGTGGAACCGCAGGTGTACGGTACCCTTCCCGGCCTCGAGGGTCCGGATGCGGACGAGGAGTTGGCAAAGCTCGCGAAAGCCATCGGCCATCCCGCTCGCGTGCGGATCCTGCGCATGTTGTCGCAGAAGGAAGCCCGCGTTTGCAGCCAGATTGTTGACGAGTTGCCGTTGGCGCAGTCGACCGTCTCGGAGCACCTTCGGATTTTGAAGGATGCCGGTTTGGTGCGCAGCAGCCAGGACGGGCCCCGAATCGGGTACTGCATCAATTATGGAACGCTCCGAAAACTGAAGGCTTTAGTAGCCATCATCTGATTCGCCTGGAAACCAGGATATCGCCATTCATCGATGGCGGAGGAAAGGTCATGAAGAAAGTCGAAGTTTTCGATCCCCCAATGTGCTGCTCGACTGGCGTCTGCGGACCTAACGTAGATCCAACGCTGGTTCGATTCACGGCTGATCTCCATTGGTTGGCAAACCAGCGGGTGGCGGTCGAACGATCACAGGAAAAGGCGGTGTCGGCAAGACATCACTCGCCTGGGCGGCAGCAGTCTCGTTAGCGCAGAGAGGCAAGAAGGTATTGCTGGTCAGCACGGCGGCTCATGTAGCGACAACGATCGGTGGCGCGGCTCCCAACCTGTCCGTGAGCGGGATCAATCCTGCCCGGGAGACCCGCCAATACACCGAAGCGGTGATGGCCAAATCGGCGCCGCACCTGGACGCCCAAGGAATGGCCCTTCTGGAAGAGGACCTGCGCTCTCCATGCACGGAGGAGATCGCCGTTTTCAGCGCCTTCGCGCGCACTGTAGCCGAAGGGTCGGGCCCGACCGGCTCAGAGAACTGGTGAGTAGTTCACTAACAGGCGCGGAAGCGCCGAAAGGCTGAATAGAATGGAGAATCGATCCACCCCCCGGCTTTCCTTTCTCGACCGTTATCTGACTCTGTGGATCTTTGCCGCAATGGCTCTTGGCGTCGGACTGGGTTATCTGGTTCCTGGCGTCGTGCCGTTCCTGAACCGGTTCAGTGTCGGGACGACGTCGATTCCAATTGCCATCGGACTGATCCTCATGATGTACCCGCCGCTGGCGAAGGTGAGGTACGAAGAAATGGGCCGCGTCTTCCAGCACCGCCGCGTTCTGCTGCTGTCGCTGATCCAGAACTGGGTGATTGGGCCGATCCTGATGTTCGCGCTGGCGGTGCTGCTCCTCCGTGACAAGCCCGAGTATATGACGGGCCTGATTCTGATCGGGCTGGCGCGCTGCATCGCGATGGTGATTGTCTGGAACGACCTGGCACGCGGCGACCGTGAGTATGCTGCCGGCCTGGTTGCGTTCAACTCAGTTTTCCAGGTGCTGTTCTTCTCGGTGTATTCGTACTTCTTCCTGGCTACGGTTCCGCGCTGGCTGGGTCTCACCGCGGTGGAAGTGGACATCTCTATGGGCGAGATCGCCAAGAGTGTGTTCATCTACCTTGGGATTCCGTTTATTGCCGGCATGCTCACGCGCTTCGTGATGCTGAAAGCTAAGGGCCGCGAGTGGTACGAGAAGAGCTTCATCCCGAAGATCAGCCCAATCACGCTGATCTCGTTGCTCTTCACCATCGTGGTGATGTTCAGCCTGAAGGGTGAGATGATCGTGCAACTACCCTTCGATGTAGTCCGCGTCGCCATTCCCCTCACGATCTACTTCGTACTGATGTTCTTTGCCTCGTTCTGGATGAGCAAGAAGGTAGGCGCCAACTATCCTGAGGCCACCACGCTTTCGTTCACGGCTTCCTCAAACAACTTCGAACTGGCCATCGCTGTGACGATCGCGACATTCGGAATTCACCACGGCGCCGCATTCGCGGCCGTGATCGGGCCATTGGTGGAGGTGCCAGTACTGATTTCGCTAGTGAACGTGGCGCTCTGGATCAATCGCAAATGGTTCGGGGGTGTATTTGCAAGTGTTGATACGTGCCAAACGCAGCGAGCGTAGTCGGGCATGGAGGAGAAGAAGAACACATGAAGAAAGTGCTTGTCCTTTGCACCGGGAACTCGGCAAGGAGCCAGATGGGCGAGGGACTGTTTCGACATGAGGGGGCTGGCCGGTATGAGGTCGAGAGCGCGGGCACGAAGCCGGGCGACGTCCGGCCGGAGGCGATCGCAGCTATGAAGGAAATTGGAATCGACATATCGGACCACCGATCAAAATCCGTCAACGAATTCTCCGGTCAGTCCTTCGACTACGTTGTGACGGTTTGCGACAACGCCCGCGACAACTGTCCGGTGTTTCCCGGAAAGGCGGAGCGGATCCACTGGAGCTTTGAAGATCCCACGGCTGTTGAGGGTGATGAAGAGGTACGCCTTGCTGCCTTCCGCCGGATTCGCAATCAGATCCATGAACGCGTGAAGGCCTTCGTTCGCAAGCGGGCGGCGCTGGACCGGTAGACCTCACTGGCGAGTGCGGGTTGTGAGAAAGCGAGTACTCGTAGTTTGCTCGGGTCATTCAGCCCGGGGTGGGCATAGACCGTCTGCGACAGGGCGGCGCGGGAAGAATGTCCTGCGTTTTCCGGTGAGCCCGAGAGACCCCATTGGCCGTTCGAGGACCCGGCAATTCTGGAAAGCCAGTGGCAATACGCCATCGCACTCAGACGCGTGAAGAGCGGCGGCGCCGCGTCGTCGGAATCGGATCACCCGGAGAGATCACCTTGGCCACCAGTTTCTTTTGAGGGAAGTCTTTTCGGTTCAAGGTGACAATGAAGGCGGCCCGTCCCTCCTCAGCGCACGCGCAGAATGCGTTGTCGGCTGGATCGGGCGATACGTCGCTTCCGGAGCGGACCTCCACGAACTCTGCCTCCTCCCTGAGGAGATTGATAATTTCGCCCACCAGGCTCCGCCGAACAACGAGTCTGGTGAGAACTCCCTTGTATTCCGAAACAATCTCTTCCGTAAGCAGCCAAATGAAGGTCCCATCTTCAACCCAGTCCCGAATAAGGGCTGCGCTCGGATTCTCTACGGTGCGCTGGGACTTAAATCCTGCGATGCCAGCGATGAGCACCGATGTATCGACGACCCCTCTAGGCTGTTTTCCTCGAGGGCGCAACCGTAATCTCCGGCAACCGCTTCTTCTCCGCGCGAAAACCCCGTATTGCCTCCGCGATCTGGGTCTCGGTTACGCCGGACAGTTCATCCGCCGCCGCCGCCAAACTGCGTGTGAACTCACGCTTCCATCCCGGTCTCTTTCGTCCTCGCGGCAAATCCTTGTACACGGCTGCCAGAGGAAGCTGCTCCTCCAGTTCTTTTGCGAGATCTCTGACGGGAATTCGGACCTCAATCGGCTCTCGTCCCCTGGACGGGCGCGACCGCAGCGAAAGGTAGCGAACGCTCGTCATATCCTCGTCCTTAAGAGCGGACAGAGCACGCGAGAAAAGGGCGAGGACCTCTGTGGATATGCCCAGGGACTCCTTCAAGTACAATGCAACTTTCGCCTCCAGAAGAAGTCGATTATCGAACCAGTAGAAGCTGTCACGGCGGGCTGGGCGCAAGATTTTTAATTGCACAAGGTTCTGCAGATCTTTTGGGGTGACGCCCAATACTGCACTGGCCTGCTTAAGCTTCAACTCAACGCCTTCCATATCTCTATACAGTCTATATTTTAGACGGCAATTCTTTCCTGGTCAACTGGGCTCCTGTGCCTTCGTTGGACGGTTTAGCAGCTGTATGCTTTTCGAAATCAGGCTCCCGGCGGACAAGCTGAACGGCGACATCCAGATCACCAATCCGTTCCGTTTCGCCGATGTAGCTCCCGAATACTACCGCTTTCTAAACTCGCGCCAGGAAGTGAGGATTACGATTCAAGGCTGTGATGCGCTCGAGCAATTCCGACAGTAGGCGGTTGGCGGTTTCGCGCCATGGCGGTTTGGCCGCCGTCGCTCCTCGCAGGTGAATCCATCCCTGGACAACTATTGCGCCGTTCACTCTCCCCCGAGCCCCGACCTGCTCCAGGAAACCCATTCGCCGGAGCACAGTGATCAGGCGATCGGTCTTCGACTCGAAAGGTTCAATTGCCGCCGCACGAATTCGGCCGGCACAACGCCGTCCAGTCCCGCTCGCCGAAACCAATTTCACAAGTCCATCGGTGGTGATTTAGGGGCTGCCCGGCCTCCCGATTCGGCCAGCAACGAATCTGCCTCAACCATGTCCGGGAAGGCCGGTCCGTCGATGGCCCGGCGCGCTTCGGCTACTATTAGTCCGGCCTCGGCGCGGCGCCCGCGGCGGCACCACAGCCGTCCCAGACTGACTGCTGCACGCAACACCAGCAACTTCGCGCCTTGACTCCGCGCAATCTCTATCGCCCGGAGGAATACCTGCTCCGCCTCGTGTTTTGCCGAGGAAGCACTCGCGGCCAATAGAAGCTCCCCTTTCAGCCTGTGCAGCTCCGCCTCCCAGAAGCGTTCGCCCGTGCGCCCGGAGACGGCAAATGCCTCGTCGAGCGCCTGCAAGCCCGCGACCGCCTGTCCGCCTTTCAGCAGCGCGTCCGCGTGCAGTCCCAGTAAATACGTCATCCACGAATTCGACCCGGTCGCACGAACTTCAGCCAAACCCCGAGAGATGAGGTCGAGGCCTTCACGGTATTGCTGGTGCTCAATTGCTGCCCATCCTTCAAGGGGCCAGGCCCAACCGAGAATGAGCCGGAAATCCTGCTCGCGGGCGGTCGCTACAGCCGCCTCTGCGTGTATTCTCACTGCGTCGCTGTCGCGCTGCATCTGGCCAACAGCCGCTGTGAATACCTGAGCCAACGCCAGGGACATCGGGTGGCTCAACTCTTGAGCCAAAGCGATGCACTGATTGCAGGCGCGAGCCGCCTCGTCCATCCGCGCCTGCAATGCCAGGGTCAGACCGAGGAAATACTGGCCACAGACAGCGGCGTCGTGGCTTCCATAGGTTGCGGCCATAGCCGCATGCCGCTCAACTTGGTAGATGCCGATGGCTGACGTCGAATGGATGCGCGCGGCATCGAGATCTCCCCGTAAGAAAGCCGTAGCCCAACCTGAGTGATGGGCCTGGAGGAGCAACTGGCGGTCGTCGTGCCGGCGGGCAAGGGTCATCAGGTCCTGCGCGAGGTTATGCGCAATGCTCAAAGGTCCTTGTCCCAGGTAATAGAGCCAAAGGCCCCAAAGGGCGGGGAAGATCCGCGGAGTGTCCCCGAGTCCGTGACACAACTCATACGCCCGCGAGTATGGATGCTCGACCTCCGGTGCACCCCAGCCGTGAGTCGCCATCAACACCGCTCCCAGCCCAATTTGCAACGCCACTTCATGCTCGGTCCGCTCCTGGCCGGGTGGCTCGTTTGCCAGCAGCATAAGCGCCTTCTTGAAGTGCAACTGGGCTTCCTTGTAGGCGTTGCGGCGGCGCGCGTTCTCCGCCGCGTGCTGACGATAGATTCCAGCACGGTGCAGGTCGCGGCTCCGTTCGAAATGCATAGCCAGCTCCGCGGCGATTTCCGGCGACCGTTGTCCGTATGCGGTCTCCTGACGTTCTCCAATTTTCCAGTGCAGGTCAGCGCGGCGACTCGCCGGAATACGTTGGTACAACACGTCTCGGTACAGCACATGCAGGAAGTCGAAGCCGGCACTGATGGTTCCGTCGGGCCACTCGACCGCGACGCCTTCCTGCACGAAGCGACGCTGGCGAGCGAGTGCGGTCAGCGTGATTTCCACTTCATCCAGCTCGCGCCCCGCAGCGACCGCGACCGCGGCTGCCGAGAATGTCGCTCCGGCACCGCTCGCGATCTCTAGAATGAAGCGTTCATCCGGGAGCAGGCGATTCACCTGACGCTCAATCGCCCTTCTCAAACCGTCGGGGATGCCCAGAGCGGGCTCGCCTGCATCACCACTCACCGTCCATCTGCCATCCTGCTCGAGCAATAGGCCACGTTCGACCAGATCGCCCAGAATGTTGACGACGAACAGCGGGTTTCCGCCGGTGTGCTGTTGCACGACTCGAGCCAGTTGCCTCATGCGTTCGTTATGGCCGGTCGCTGGCGGGAACCGAAGGGCAACATAGTCGGCGACTCCGCCTTCGTCCAGGCCCCCCAGCGCAATCTCCCGGCTGAGACCTTTTTCCCGGAGCCGCTCAACCACCTCGGCCAGCGGATGCTCAGTTCCGCTGACCGCCGGAGGCCAGAACGTGGCAATCAGCAGAAGGCGGGCGGGCTCGGGCCGTTGCGCGAAGGCGACAACCCAATCGAGCGTGGACATGTCGCTCCAATGGAGGTCTTCCAACCAGAGGATCAGCGGCGCTTCCGCGGTGATCGCTTCCACGGCGTCGTTGAGTTCCCGGAGCATGCGCTCTCGCGTCGTGCCGGCGGCTGTACGTTGCAGACTAACCAGGTGCTCCGGCGCAAGTAAGGCCGGTATTTGCGCCAGCCAGGTCGGGCTGTATCGCTCAAGCAGGTGGACGATCCGGTCGCCCCCGGGCTGCTGGCACAGCCTCGTCAGCGCTTCCAGCAATGGTTGATACGGCTCTCCAACACCGTAGTGCTCGATACTCTGACCCCAGGTCGCCCTGACATTATCGCGGGACCTCGCCCTCGCCAGGAAGGCTCGAACGACGGTTGTCTTCCCAATACCAGGTTCACCGGTCACAAAGAGCACTTGCCGGGAGCCATGTTCGGCCCGGGTGAATGCGTCGAGCATGCCCGCAAATACCAGTTCACGGCCAATCAGCGGCGCATCGGTGTGGATCGGCGCCGGCGGCCCGACGTTTGGGCCCCCGTCCGGCGAACCGGTCAGGGTTGGTGCACGGAACCGGTAACCCCTTCGATGAAGTGTCTCGATGAATCGGGGACGCCGCGCTGTATCACCGAGTACACTCCGCAACTCCCGGATGCAGGACGTCAAAGCAGAGTCGGTAACCGCGGTGCCGGGCCAGACCGCACGAAATAGCTCTTCCTTGGTAACGACTTCCCCGGTCCGTTCAGCCAGAACACACAGCAGTGCGAGGGACTTGGGTGTAATGCGCACATCGATGGAACCACGCCAAAGTCCCTGGACGGGATCGAGTCGATACTGATCAAAGCGAATCACCTCGAACTCCGAAGCGCTCCCATCAGGATCCCACGGAAATCCCAGTGCTTTCCCACGACTTCATCTCGACACCCGGCTTACTTTCGATTTTACAGGGCCGCAAGAGCGGCCACGAAAGGAAAGGGACTTGGATGATCAGAATGACTATCGCAGTCCGTGTAATGGCAGCGATGCTGTTTACTTCGGCGCTTACCCGCGCTGACGTGGTCTCGGACTGGAACAGGGTAATGCTGACTACACTGAGCGCCCAGAACCCGTACATTCAGGCGCGAGTTGCCGCGATAACGCACCTCGCCGTCTTCGAGGCCGTTAATGCTGTGACCGGCGAAGTTAAGCCGTACCTCGGCACTGTCACCGCATCGCCGGGCGCGTCCGCTGAGGCCGCGGCGGTTTCTGCCGCGTATACCGTGCTTATCAAATACCTCCCCGACTGGGCAGATGCGCTCAACGACAATCGGGCCGATTCTTTGGCAAGGATTCCTGAGGGACCGGCCAAGAGCGCGGGTATCGCCGCCGGCGAAGCTGCGGCCAATGCAATGATCGCCGCGCGCGCCAGCGACGGATCGGAGCCGCCGGAAGTTTACACGCCGCCACCTTCTCCCAAACCGGGCGAATGGCAATTGACGGGGGCGTGCAACGGTGGAGTCTTTCTGCACGTGGCAAAGGTCACCCTATTTGCTCTCCGCAGCAGCGACCAGTTTCGCTCCGATCCCCCGCCCGCGCTTGCCAGTGGTAAGTACGCGCGTGCATATAACGAGTTGAAGGAGTTTGGCGGGGTCAACAGCCCTGGACGTCCGCAGGACCGGGCTGACGTGGCACTCTTCTATTCCAAGGTACTGTCAACGTTTATCTGGAATCCGGTGGCCACCCAGATTGCCGCCCGACAGAACAAGTCGCTATCGGAAAACGCGCGTGCGTTTGCGCTCCTGAACATGGCCATCTTCGATGCCTTTGTTGCGAACTTCGATACGAAATACCGGTACCCGTTCTGGCGGCCTGAGACCGCGATTCATGCCGGCGATCAAGGCGGCAACCGGAATACTGAACCTGACCCTGGCTTTGCCCCGTTTGTCCCCACGCCGTGCCACCCGAGTTATCCAGCGGCCCTCCCGGCTCTGGGCTCTGCCGCCCGCGTCGTGCTGGAGCGCATCTATGGCCGCAGAGGCCACTCAATCACGTTGTCGACGCCGGCCGTTCCGAACGTGACCCTGCATTACGAGAATCTTAGGGACATAAGCGATGACATCAATGACGCGCGCCTCTTCGGTGGAATCCACTTCCGTTTCGATGACGCTGCAGGCAATGAGCAGGGCCGCCAGGTGGGCGACTACGTTTTTCGACACAAGCTCCGACGCGCGCAGAGTTGCGCCTCTGGCGAGGAGGAAGATCAATGATGCTGCATTGCACAAGTGCCTTAACAATGGGAAACCGGCGGCGTCCGCTTCCCGCATTCGCCGCAACCTGGAGCCAGGCCCTTCTGGCTGCCGGCACGATTACCATTTTCGCGACCTCCGGACTGGCCCAACGGGCCGACTTTAACGGCGATGGGTTTGCAGATTTGGCGATAGGCGCGCCCAGCATCGGCCGGGAGGGCCGCGTGCGCGTGATCTATGGCTCGTTCACAGGCTTGACCGGCACGGCGGGCCCCGGTGACCAGTCCTGGCGTCAGGGTCATTCGGGACTTGGCGGTATACCGGAACCGGGCGACAACTTCGGCGCGGCCCTGGCGACGGGCGATTTCAACAACGACGGATACGGCGACCTAGTAGTTGGAACGCCGGGCGAAGATGACAACAGCGGTGAGTTGAGGGTGTTATACGGCTCGGCTAGAGGACTGCAAGTTGTCGGCGTCGGCGCTCCTCCCGAGAAGTGGATACGGCGCGGCCTTCCAGGAGTCGAGGGTACAAGACGGTTGGACGACAGATTCGGCGATGTCCTGGCAGCGGGCGACTTCAATAATGATGGCTATGACGACATAGCTGTCGGTGCGCCCGGCTTCTTTAGCGCCAATCCTGACAGGTACGCCGAAGGGTCTGTGAGTGTGTTTTACGGCTCGGTCACAGGAATACAATTCAACGGCCAGGGCGGCCCTGATGACCAGTTCTGGAAACAGGGCCTCAATGGTCTGCAGGGAGTATCTCAAAGGCACGATCACTTCGGGAACGCTCTGACTGTTGCCGATTTCAACCGCGATGGTTTTGCGGATTTGGCCATCGGCATCGTCAGCAACCCTGGCGGAGGAGCCCTGAGTGTTCTGTATGGCTCGGCGGCCGGATTACAGGCTACCGGTAGCGGCGCGCCGGATGACCAGTTTATCGGCCGGGACAGTCCGGGCGTAAAGGGTCATGGCGGAGAAGGCGGTTTCGGAGCCGCGCTGACAGCCGGTGATTTCAACGGCGATGGCTTTGCCGACTTAGCTGTCGGCGCGCCGTTCCCTTTTGAACGCACGGGCTCGCTGAATGTGCTCTATGGCTCGCCGTCAGGGCTGCAGGCGACCGGCAGCGTCGGTCCGGATGATCAACTCTGGAGCCCGGACAGCGCAGACGTCGCAGGTACAGGGACACCGGGCGAAAAGTTCGGCGCTTCTTTGACGGCCGGCGACTTCAACCGGGACGGCTTCGCCGACCTCGCCATAGGAGCGCCGTATAAGTCCCGGAGCGGGCTTCTCTGGTACGGACAGGTGTACGTTTTGTATGGCTCTGGCGCCGGCATACAGGCCGGCACAAACGGACCGGAAGACCAACTCTGGGATCGCGGAAGTATTGACTTACAAGGCCCCGCCGCCGCATCGCAGGACTTCTTCGGTTTTGCGCTTGCGGCGGGCGACTTCAATAATGATGGCTGCGCCGATCTGGTGATTGGGAACGGCGCCATCGGCGTCCAGGCAAATGGCGTCCATGTGTTGTACGGCTCCCCCGGAAACGGTCGCCAAAACGGAGTGCAGGCTACCGGTAACGGCGCGCCTGATGACCAGTTCTTTACTCCGATCAACGCAGGGGAAGGCTTCGGTAGAGCGCTGGCCGCGAGCAATTGACCCAGGCGGGAGGTTGCCGCATCGGAATGATGAAAGGACAGTAGAACGATGGAGATTGCCACTTCTCACGGCAACCCGGTCACTATTGCGGAAGCTGACCTGGACGACCTTCGAATCGCGATGCGCGGGTCTTTGCTTCGTCCCGGCAGCCTTGGCTACGACGAGGCGCGCGTCGTCTTCAACGGGATGTTCGACCGCCATCCCGCGCTGATCGCGCGGTGTCGAGGCGTCACGGACGTTGTGGATGCCGTGCGGTTTGCCCGCGAGTGAGATCTCCTCACGGCGGTCCGTGGAGGCGGTCACAGCGTAGCAGGCAACTCGACCTGCGACAGAGGCTTGGTGATCGACCTTTCGCTGATGAACGCGGTCACGGTCGATCTTAAGCGCCGGGTGGCGCGAGTCCAAGGCGGAGCCACATGGGCCGACGTGGATAGGGAGACGCAAGCGTTCGGACTCGCAACACCGGGCGGCATCGTCTCGCACACCGGCGTTGCAGGGCTGACTCTGAACAGCGGGATTGGCTGGTTGCGGAACAAGTACGGTCTTAGTTGCGACAACGTGGTGTCGGCAGAGGTAGTGACGGCACGTGGCGAAATTCTCACGGCGAGCACGAGCGAAAACGCCGACCTCTTCTGGGCCATCCGCGGTGGCGGCGGCAGCTTCGGAGTCGTGACCTCCTTCGAGTTCGCCCTGCATCCTGTTGGGCCGGTTGGGCCGGCGGTTGGCACTGTGTTTTCCATGTATCCGATGGCAGCGATTCGGAACGTGCTGAAACAGTGGCGCGAGTGGGTCGCGTCCGCTCCGGACGAAGCCGCTACCGAAATCGTGGCGTGGACGCCGCCTCCGGCAGCGAGTTTGCCGCCCGCGGTACACGGCCGGGAGGTCGTCATCGCCGCCGGAGTCTGGGCTGGCGATCCACAGGAGGGCATGAGGCTGCTGCAACCACTCCGGGAATTCGGTAATCTGCTCAGTGAGATCGCTGGAGTGACATCCTACCGAAGTGTTCAGAGCGCCTTCGATCCGTTCTTTCCGAATACGGGAGCGGTGATGGGCTACTGGAAGTCGCTGTACCTTCACGACCTCAGCGAGGCCGCAATCAAAATTATCGCCGACCGCGCGAAAACCGCAGTTCCCCGTCGACAATGGTGCTGGTCGAACATCTGGGAGGCGCCCTGCGCCGCGTGCACCCTAACGA
The DNA here is from genome assembly GCA_035714225.1 of Bryobacteraceae bacterium. Taxonomy (GTDB): domain Bacteria; phylum Acidobacteriota; class Terriglobia; order Bryobacterales; family Bryobacteraceae; genus CAADGY01. The sequence continues at coordinate 14,053 of DASTMK010000299.1, forward strand.
AAACACCTTTGCCACTAGCGATGCCGCGTTCCTGGTGAACTTTATGGGCGATTGGAGGGACGCACGTGAGACGCCCCGGCATGTCGCCTGGGTCCGGCAGGCGTGGAACCGGCTCGGGCCCCACTCCACCGGTACTGTCTATCTGAACTACCTCGGCTCGGAGGACGGCGAGGTGGATACACTGGTGCGGTCCGCCTTTGGCTCGAACTACGACCGCCTCGTTGAGATCAAAGCGAAGTACGATCCGACGAACTTCTTCCAGCTCAACCCGAACATCAAGCTTGTCTCACGGATGACATAGGAACTCCGGCTTCGGGCGGGATGCGGATTTCGTGTGGTATTCCGGTGGTGGTTCCATGAACCAGGGCGCCCAGGCTGCCTGGTGGAGCGTTTGAAAATAAGGGAGGCCACTCGAGGTGAGGACTGTTGGAACGATTGAAAGTTTATGGCGTTATCCGGTTAAAAGCATGGCCGGTGAAGCACTGACCGAAGCATTTATGGGGTTCTCCGGCGTTTACGGCGACCGCTGCTACGCCTTCAAGAGTTCAGCCGCGCGCAAGGGCTTTCCCTACCTGAACGCAGCTGCACAGCAACGGATGTTACTCCATCATCCGAAGTTCCGATATCCGGAAAGGGCAGCTAAACCACCGAATCTGATCGAAGCGATGAGCATTAAGCCCGGTGTCACCCCGGCAAATGCCGAACCTGATGACTTGATGCTGGATGTCGTGACGCCTTTTGGCGCGGTGGTCGGCATTGATGACGCCTCGTTGACAAAGAGTTTGCGCGAAGGGTTGCGCGGTGAACATCATCTCACGCTCGTGCGTTCCGACCGTGCGTTGACCGACTGTCGTCCGATTTCAGTGATCAGTCTGCAAACAATCAGGCAGATCGAAGAGGAATCGAGGATCGCGATTGATAAACGACGGTTCCGAGCGAATGTCTATTTCAACCTCACGTCTAATGAGAGCTTTGCGGAGGATGAATTAGTCGGTCGCAACCTGCGTCTCGGATCGAAGGCAGTTATTGCAGTCCTGGAGCGTGATCCGCGATGCAAGATGATCTCTCTCGACCCGGATACGGGTGAACACAACCCGGCGGTGCTTCGCAAAGTGGCTCAAGCACACGAAGCGTTTGCTGGCGTTTATTGCGCGGTTTTAGTCGAGGGGATCGTTGCCGTGGGTGATTCAATCGAGGCAGTTGGCTAGGAGGAGAGTCCGTGAGATGCGGCTGGTCACGAACCGCCAGGCTACGTCGAATACCTGGCAACGGTGTCGAGTGGTCACTGGATTTCCAAACCGATGTAGGCCGTCCGGATTTTCGCGGCCTGAAGGGCTGGTGCGCATGAAGATTTCTCCTGCATCCCGCACACCGGGCAACTCCCTTAGCAACCTTCCCGGCCCCAGGGGACTGCCGCTGCTGGGCAATCTGCTGCAATTGGACGTCACGCAGCTACACGTCATCCTGGAGGAGTGGGCGAACGTGTACGGCCCGCTCTATACGTTCAAAATTGGCTCAAGACCGGTCGTAGCCATCGCCGAAGCCGCCCTCATTCACGAGGTGTTGCGTGGCCGGCCGGAGATGTATCGGCGCCTGGGCTCTATCGCCCGCGTCCTGACAGAGGCAGGCGTCAACGGCGTATTTGCCGCAGAAGGTGCGTCCTGGCGCCGGCAGCGCCGGATGGTGACGCAGGCGCTCGACAACGAACATCTACGCCGCTTCTTTCCTACGCTCGCCAGGATAACAGGGCGCCTGAAAAGCCGCTGGGACCGCGTGGCTTGCAAAGCTTGTGCGACTGACGTGCAACAGGACCTGATGCGCTACACCGTCGATGTCACCACGAACCTCGTCCTCGGGTACGACGGCAACACGCTGGAAAACGAAGATGATGTGCTCCAGCGGCACCTCGAACACCTCTTGCCGGCACTCAATCGCCGGATCAATGCGCCGGTACCCTACTGGCAATTTGTCAGGCTGCCTGCCGACCGGGCCTTTGATGACGCGCTAAGGGTGGTTCGCCTGCTGATCGCGGATCTCGTTGCCCAATGCGAGGCGCGCCTGAAGCACGCCCAGGGAGAGGGATATCATCCGACCAATCTCTTAGAGGCTATGCTTGCCGCGCGAGAACAGGAGGGCGCGTTTACTAGGGAAGAGATCGTCGGGAATGCCCTCACCATGCTGGTAGCCGGCGAGGATACGACCGCCCACACCATGGCGTGGATGATCCACCTCATCACCGGGCATCAGCAGGTCCAGAAGAGGCTGCAGCAGGAGGTAGACGAGGTTTTAGGTCAGGCCAGCATGTTGGAGGACTTCGAAGTTCAGGAACGTCTAACGTTTCTTGAAGCGGTTGCGCATGAGACCATGCGTCTGAAGTCGGTGGCTCCGGTTCTGTTTCTTGAGACCAATCATGCCGTGGAACTGGGTGGTGTGCATATGCCTGAAGGAACAGCGTTATTTCTTCTCACCCGGCAGTGCGGTTTGCAGGAGTGCGCGTTTGCGATGCCGACCGAGTTTCAACCACAGCGCTGGCTTGCCGGCGCGGAGTTATCGCCGGGCCAACGTACCTCGAACGCGTTCATGCCCTTCGGAGATGGGCCGCGTTTTTGTCCTGGGCGCTCCCTGGCTTTGCTTGAGATCAAAGCAGTTGTGGCCATGCTTTGCCGCAACTTCTGCATCTCGAAAGCCGAAGCCGCAAAGGAAGTCGGTGAACATTTTGCCTTTACCATGATGCCCACAAATCTCGTGGTCACTCTCAGGACTCGAGAGTAGCTCCCGTATGGCCCGAGTATCCAGTCTGCGACTCAGATGAGCACAAAACCACGCGGCCGCTATCAAGGCCCTGGATTTCTTGAATTACTACTTGGCGTCTATTAGACATGCGGTCAACTCCTTTCGTGTGCGGCTCTGCGCCGCAGATCTCATCGATTCACAGCGTCATCCGCGTGATCGCGAATCGGAGTGGTCGCTCCATTGTGACTAATAATTAGACCAATGAAGATTACATACTCTTGCCGGATACGGCAAAGAAAATAGTCGGCCAGGAGCGGGATATCCTCGGGTCTCTCCCTCGGTGAAAACTAATCCGGATCCAAACCTAAAGTCACCCACCACTCTCGGCAGGATCAACGCTACCGTGCGCGGCCAGCCTGGGGCACCTCTTGGCGAGCCATTCGGCGGGCCACGAGTTCTCCAGTTGGCAGCGTGGTGGGAATTCTGAGAACCGGCGCTTGCAATCATTGAACCCGGATTCTCTGGCCAGTGAAAGTCCCTTTCAGCGAGAAAATAAGATTTCCGCCCGGACTCGCGAGCTGACCGCTGAACTGCCCTGAGATTCGATCCGTCATGGAATGTAGCGTTAGATGCATGTTCACCGTCATGATCCCGGTAAGACTCGCATCCGGCATAAACCAGAGTGTGTGAAACGTGAGGGCAAAAATATTAAACCCTGTGCGTTTCCAGGCCCCGTGTGCCGGTCCTTCCGTTCTCAAGCCCTGCAAGAAAGTACCGTCACCCTGAGCCGTGGCAATGAATGTGCCCTCCTTATTGAACGTGCCTAGCGCCAAAGCCTGTACTGGTGACGGCAACACCCGATTCAGGCTAATCAACCAGGATCCCGTCATATCATTTCCCTCGGACTGCGTGAACTGTTGCACGTTGAGGGAACTCGTCATGATGGACACAACCATCAGAGTCAGCACACGTGAAAACGTCAACTGCATTGAAATTACCTCCCGCGCCGAGTTTCCGATGAAGGCGTCCCGAAAACCATCAGCAACTCCTGCCACTGCGGCTGTGGCCGGGCTTGGCTGAGAATGACTCGAATGATCTAAAATGGTCCGCGCGGCCGGAGAGATCTTCATGCCCAACGGCGGAACCAATAACGCCCGCGACCCGAAGCAACCGGCGCCGGGGGATCGACTCGACTCCTGGAAGGAGATCGGCGCCTATCTCAAGCGCAGCGTCCGCACGGTGACCCGGTGGGAGCAGGAGCAGGGATTGCCGGTGTACCGCCATAAGACGGGAGCCGTTTATGCGTACAAGCCGGAGATCGATGCCTGGTGGGCGGCCCACCGGAAACAAATCCAGGTCGAAATTGACAACGAGTCCGCTGTCGCATTGTCGCCGCGGAAAGCCCGCTCTCCATGGATAGTGGTTTCGGCCGGAGTAGCAGCCTTGAGCATGGCGGTGGCGCTCGGCTGGTTTGCCTTTCGGTCTCCGCCGCGCCGGACGGCGAAGTCGGTCCCGCTGACCGCTTACCCGGAAATTGAAGGCCCGCCAAGCTTGTCACCGGATGGCAATCAAGTGGCGTTTCACTGGAAGGGCGATATTTGGGTCAAAGCTGTGGACGGCGACGGCGTGCGAAACATCACTGACACGCCGGGAGCCGAAGAGGCTTCTCCCGCCTGGTCTCCCGACGGCCGCTGGATTTCGTACGTCAAAAATCGCGCCGAGGTCATGGTCAGCACCCCGCTTGGTGGGACCACGACCCGAATCGCTTCCATCAAGGCCTCGCCATGGGGCGGGACCCTGGCGTGGGTGCCCGACAGCAAGTCTCTCGTGATTGCTGAGGTTCCCTCGGAAGGTAACAAGATTCAGGCGCATCTGGCCATGGTCTCGATTGCCACTGGAGAAAAGAAGCAGATCACTTTCCCGCCGGGACCGGGCATCGGCCATTTCTGGCCAACCGTTTCGCCGGACGGCCGGAGCGTCGCATTCGCCGAGTTTCCGCAAGATTCCTCCGCCAATATCTACATTCAGCCGCTCGACGGCGGCGTGCCGCGAAGAATCACCGACGATAAGGCAAACATCAGGGGCCTCTCCTGGACGCCTGATGGGAGGGAACTGGTCTTCGCGTCGGATCGCAACGGAGTTTTTCGGCTCTGGCGAATGACAGCGCAAACTGCTGCACAGGGTACCCCTGCCGGACTCGTCAGATTGCTCTCGGTATTCCTGAACATGCGTTCGCGGCCCGCGTCGGCGCAAATCGTCGAAGGCGCGGGCGAAGACGCCAGATTCCCATCTTTCTCGCGACCCGGACCGGGTAGACCCGTGCGCCTCGCGTATCAACAATACCGGGAGAACCAGTATATCCGGCGGACTGCACTCGCTGGCGATTCCTCTTCGCGCATGTCGTCAACGTCTGAGCGTCTCCTCTATTCGAGCAGGAGCGAGTCGGAGCCGCAGTTTTCTCCCGACGGGCATAAGATTGCATTCACCTCGGACCGCTCCGGAGCATGGGATCTGTGGGTTTCCGATGGCCAACACGAACCGGTGCGCCGCGCATCCATGGAAGGTCCGCCAGTATTGGGGCCACGGTGGTCGCCGAATAGTCGTCAACTCGCCTTCTTTGCCCCCACTGGCGCAGCTGGCAATTACCAGATTTACGTGGTCGATGAGTCGGACGGAAAACCTCAGCTTCTCAGTCGCGACGAGCGGTACGCCGACTTTTTGCCGAGTTGGTCCCATGATGGCCAGACGATCTATTTTGGATCAGGAAGAGGGGGTAAGACGCAAATCTGGAAGATGCCGGCTCGGGGAGGCAATCCAGTCCAGGTCACCAAGGGTGGCGGTGGAGACGCATGGGAGTCTTTGGACGGCAGACTGCTCTACTATACGAAGGTTCCGGAGGAAGGGCCAGGCTTGTGGAGCGTCCCGGTCGACGGCGGCGAAGAGCACAAAGTGCTGGACGGTCCATGGTTTAAAGGGTGGGCGCTTACGCAAAAGGGTATCTTCTTTGGCGATTGGGCTGCTGAGGGCGATGGTAGCAAGCCAGTGAAATTCTTCACTTTCAAAACGCTGCCGATAACCATTGGTTCCGTGGAGAAGACGGACACCGGTTACCTCCCAAGTTTGACGGTCAGCCCTGATGGCCGGTGGCTGCTGTATACGAGCCGGGAACGAGTGGATGCAGATCTGATGCTGGTTGACAGCTTTCAATAACTGCGCGCCTGCCACCCGCAGCCATGACCGGACAAAACAGCGATGACAGCCGTTGGCAGTTGCTAAACCGTGGATGTCATTTAAATTTGAAAGCAGGTAAAACACGGCAACTGCCTGATGCATTGTGTGACCTACATGGATCCTCGGTTTGACTGCTGTTAGCGGACGCGCAGTCCACTACGGTTGGCAATGGCTCACGTATTCGAAAGATCAACAGAGTGGCACAACCGCCGGCCACAGATTTGAGTGAACCATGCTGACCCGCTACTTACTCATGACATCGACACTGTTGCTGGCCGTTGGGGCCGCGTCGGCGCAGAACAACCATGCATTCCGACCGGAGATTTCAAGAGTGGCAGCGAGTTGCCCTCGTAAGAGAACGTGCGGGTTTCCGAAGCGCCCGTCTTCGGATTGTGCACGCGCAGGGTATTGCCGCGCACCTCCACCGTGCGGCCGTCCCGCAGGCGATTCGCCGCGCGCCGCTGCGCCTCCGCTTCGGAAACCGGCGTGGCGATCCAGCCGGACAGACGAAAGTAACGCCCCGCGATGCTGCCGTACACCTTGCCATCTGTGCCGCGGTAGACGACGGCCTGGCCGGTCACCTGCGCGCCGGCAGGCAGGATGCCGCGATGCTTCCCCGTGGCGATCTCATACGCCGTAATGTTGGCCCTGCTGTAGCCGATGCCGGCGTACATGAAGCCGTCGTCGCTTCCGGCCACGTAATGCGCATAGTGCTCGGTGGGATCCATGCGGCCCAGGTCTTCGAGCGCGCCGGTGGCGGGATCGTATCGCAACAGCTTGGCGCCGGGATATGTGCCGCCGTAGAGCTTGCCGTCGGCGCCGAACGCAACGTCCCAGATGAACTTCTCGGTCTTGCTCGGGCGGCCGAGATCGATCAGCTTTCCGGCTTTGACGTCGAGCTTCAGGAAATGCGCGCGCGGAAGCGTGCCCAGATAGATGTTGCCGTCCGGTCCCACCGTCATGCAGCGCGCGCCGTGCTCTCCCTCGGCCGGATTGCGGAACACCTGGGCATCGCCGGTCGCCGGATCCACGGCCACCACATCGACGGTATTAGCCAGATACAAGTAGCTGAGATACAGCCGTTCGCCTCCCGCCGCAGGTCCGGGCCCCACGGTGGAGGCATACATTCCGCCAAGCCCGCGGAATTTCGCCAACAGTTCGAAACGTGAGGGCGCTTGCCCATACGTCAGCACTGCCGCGAACAGCCCCACCAGCACACGGCCCGGAACCGCCAACCGTTTCATCGCACACCCGCCGGCACGACTTTCTGAAAAGCACTCACGATATCGTCCTCGTCCGCGGCCGTGAGACACGACGGAATGGCTAGCAGGATGCTGCGCTCGAACAGGCTGTCGGCCACCGGACACGTGCCCTTCGCGTACCGCAGCGCCGAGCCGCTATTGTCCGCCAGAGTCCAAGGAAAGCCCCGTCCGTCGGTACTCGCCAGGTCCACCAGGCTGGCGTTATTCGAATACAGATGAAGCCCCCAGTTGGTCATGAGGATATTCGAGATGCCCCCCGGCGAAGTTACGATGCCCTCCGCGCGCAGGGCGGCATTAACTTCGCGCGCCTCTTCCGCGCCAGCGAAGCTGGAGATGAGGAAGCAGCCGGTGTCTCCCGCCGAATCCAGCACGCGGCGCAGTTTGACGCCGGGTAATCTCTCCAGTTCCCGCCGTATGCGGTACTTACTGCGCCGCATGGCGCAAACGATGCGCGGCAGTTTCCGCAATTGCACACGAAGCACGGCCGCACGCAACTCATCCATGCGGTAACCCATGCCCCAGAGCGAGAGGTCGGAGGGGTTCAGGATCAGGCGGCCGTTCACGTCACGCGCATAGCCCACATCGTGACAGGCCACCGCGCGCCGGTACAGGCCGGCATCACCCGTCACCACGCAGCCGCCTTCGCCGCAGGTCATGTTCTTGTTCAGTTGGAAGCTGAAGACGCCGATGTCGCCAAACGTGCCCACTTTGCGCCCGCCCAGCGCGCCGCCGGCGCACTGCGCGCAGTCCTCCACCAAAAACAGGCCATGCTTGCGGGCCAGCGCCGCGAGCGCAGGTGCGTCACCCGGCGCGCCGCTCATATGCGCCAGTACGATGCCCGCGGTTCGCGGCGTAATGCGCCTCTCCACATCGGCGGGATCCAGACAGAAGGTATCATCGATATCGGCGAGGACCGGAATGGCGCCGCGACTCACCACCGCGCCCACGATCGAGACCCATAGATATGCAGGCACGATGACTTCCTGTCCGGGCCCGACTCCCAAAGCGGCCAACGCGGTATGCAGCGCGCCGGTGCCGCTCGACACCGCCAAAGCGTACGGCACATCGAGAAAGCGCGCGAACTCCTCCTCGAAGAGGCCGGTTTCGTTCTGCGGCTCGGGTCCGTAATACCGGAACAGCGAGCGCGAGCGAAGAACGCGTACAGCCGCCTCCACCTCCTCCTCGTCCATATAATGAACGCCCGGATATTCGAGCGGCAGGGGCTGCGACCGCACCGGGGTTCGGCCCTCAATCGCAATTTTCATGGCTTTATGGTGAGCCCTTCAGTCTCTGCTGTCCATGGGCGAAATTTGCGAACGATGGATTAACGCGCCAGACGCCGGCGTTCAGCGGTCACGTGCGCCATAATCTTCACGAACGGCGCAGTCCACACTCGCGCGCGGTTGGCGTCCAGCCAGCGCAGCAGCGCCTGATGATCTTCGCGGTCCACGTTGATGCTATGGCCGCCGCCCACGCCGTGAAAGGTGAAAACGGCCAGCGCACCGGACTGCACGGCCTGCTCCACCCACGCGATCATCTCCGCGCCTTTGTCGTTGGCGAGGGCCCAGCTCGGCACGCGGTACGGGTCGAGCTCGAGCGGGTCCGCCAGTGCGCGGAACGCATGTTTATAAGCGCGAGCGGCGGGTGCGAGCGGCCGGATGGAATCCACGAAGGAGACGCCGCGGATGGTTTCGTCGCCGCAGGTGTAGGCCAGCGTGTGCGCCTTCTCCCCGTCCACCGCGTGCAGGAAGGCGTCCATCACCCGGAATTCGGCGGCGATGCGGGCGATCGAATAAGTGTTCAGATCGCGCTCGGCGTCCACCCAAGTGCGCTCGCGGCCATCGGCCTGCTTCAGGCACGGATGAAACAGTGTATGGTTGCCCAGCTCATGCCCCCGCGCGGCGATGGCGCGCCACTCCGCCATGCGCTTGCGGAAGCTCTCGGAATAGCCGGTCACGTAGAATGTGCCGCGCAGACGGGCGGCCTCCAGATCGGGGACGGCGTGATCGAGTTGCACGTCGACCCCGTCGTCGTAAGTGAGAGCCACGGCGGCCTTGGCGCCGTCAGGCCACCGGAATCCGGTCTGCTGGCCGGGCGCCGCGCCAGCCATGAGCAGGGCAATCAAAGGAACGGCAATGCGCATCGGTCTCCAGTATAAGCGCCATTTCCCGGCCGAGGCGGCCCATATGCGCAACGGTGCCACGGAGATGCGCTCAAGTGATTGGCGGCGCGCAGGATGAGCGTGCGCGGGCGGCGCAACAAAATCCAGGTTTCGCAAAGTCGCTCCATTGCGGGGCTCCCGCGCCATTGGTTAGCATCGCGATCATGCCGCGTTTCTTACTGGCTCTAGCTGTCTTCATACTCGCCTGGGCTCCGCTCCTGGACGGCGCGGTGCGCATCCGCCGCGATATCTCGGATAACTGGCAGTTCCTGCCGGTGGATGAAGCCGGCATGGAGAACACCGACTATCTGAGCCGCGTGGGCTGGCTCACCGTAGGACTGCCGCACACCTGGAACACGAAGGACATTTTCGACAACGTGCCGGGCTACCGCCGCGGCCCGGCCTGGTACCGCAAGTCGTTCGATATCCCGGCGGAGTGGCGCGGCAAGCGCATCGTGCTGCGCTTCGAAGCCGCCGCGCAGGTGGCTACGGTGTGGGTGAATAACACGCTGGTGGGCGAGCACAAGGGCGCATTCACCCCGTTCGAATTCGACATCACGCGCCTGGCGCGCGTGGGCGGAGACAACCTGGTGGCGGTGCGTGTGGACAACCGCTGGCGGCGCGACGTCCCGCCCTACGACATGGACTTTAACATGATGGGCGGCCTGCATCGTGAGGTGTACTTGATCGCCACCGCGTCGGCCTACATCGCCTCTACGCGCGTGACCACGCCTCGCGTTTCGGAAGGTGAAGCCGTTGCCGCCTTTGAAGCCGAGGTGCGGAACGAAGCCTCCACCCAGCGCGAGGTCGAGATTGTTACGCAGGTGCTCGATTCCTCAGGCGCGCCGGTAGAGACGCTCACCTCCAAAGCAGCGATACTGGCGGGCGCGGCGCACACCTTCCGGCAGGAGACGCGGCCCATCCTCAAGCCGCGGCTGTGGTCTCCGGACACGCCCAACCTCTATCGTGTGCGGTTTGAAATCCGCGAGCAAGGAGCTGCCATCGACGACGACGAGAGCCCGCTCGGCTTCCGCTGGTTCCGCTTCGATCCTGACAAGGGATTTTTCCTCAACGGTGCACCCCTGAAACTACGCGGCGCCAACCGTCACGACGATTATCCCGGCCTGGGCTGGGCGCTGCCGCCTTCGCGCCATGTGGCCGATCTGAAACTACTGAAAGAGATCGGGGCGAACTTCCTCCGTCCGGCGCATTACACGCAGCACCCCGTGGTGCTCGAAACCTGCGATCGTCTGGGACTGTTGGTGTGGGAAGAGGTCCCGTTCGACGGTGAGGGCGAACAACTGGCGCCCTATGCCGGCGCGTCCGGCTTCGCTGAAACGGTGAAGCAGATTCTGCGTGAGACCATCCGGCGCGACCGCAATCACCCCTCTGTCATCGTGTGGAGCGTGGGGAACGAGAACCTGAACGGCGCCACCGAGAACGAGTGGCGCGCCGTGGCCGGCCTTACGAAAGAGCTTGTCGCGCTCGCTAAAGAGGAGGATCCTACACGGCCCACGGGCGTCGCCATCAACCGCTTCGACCGCGCCGAGCACGTGGGGCTGATGGAACTGGTGGACGTGGTGGGCCTGAACGTGTACTACGGGTGGTATGGGCAGACCTTCGAGGACTTCCCTCCGCTGCTCGACGCCCTGCATCGCAAGCACCCCACCAAGCCCCTGATCGTCACCGAATACGGCGCGGACATGGGGCGCGGCCTTCATAGCGATACGCCGCGCCGCTACGATTTCTCCGAGGAATGGGGCTGTCTCTATCACGAGGCATACCTGCGCGAGATCGACGCGCGGCCGTTCGTCGCCGGCAGCCTGATCTGGAACATCTTCGATTTCGCCGTTGAAAAGCGCATGGCGCAGACCATCCCCCACATGAACCAGAAGGGGATCTACGACTACTACCGGCGGCCCAAGGACGTCTATTATTTCTACCGCAGCCGCTGGACGGAAGAGCCAATGATATACGTTGTCTCGCACACCTGGACCGAACGCCAGGGCGCGCCGGGCGAGCCCAAGCAGTTCAAGGTCTACAGCAATTGCGACCGGGTCGAGCTGTTCGTCAACGGCAAGAGCGCGGGCGTGCAGCCCGGAGGCGCGCCGGTCTGGAAAGTCCTGCTCGCGAGCGGCGACAACGAAATCCGCGCCGTGGGCCGCAAAGGCGAACGTGAGGTAACAGACCGCCTCCGCGTGCGCTACTGAGCGATCGTAGCCGGCGCCTTGCTTCCAGGTTGGGGGCTGCGTGGGGTTTTTCTGAACCCAGCACTTCATTATTGCGCAACGAACGCGCAATTTTGCTTTACACGCCTAGAAGGATGCAGTATCCTTGCCCTAGGAGGGTGCTTGCGTCTGAGGCCATTTCCGCTGTCTGCCACCGCAGTTTCATGTTAGGCCGCATCCGTGGGCTCCGATGGTGGGTGATTTTCACCTGCTTTCTGGCGACCACGATCAACTACCTTGATCGCCAATGCCTCTCGGTGACGGCAGCGGTACTTTCCAAGGAGTTCGGGCTCTCCAATGCCGACTACTCCTCGATCATCACCTTCTTCCTGTTTGCGTACACGCTGATGCAGGCGGTCTCGGGCCGGATCATCGACCGCATCGGAGTGCGCACCGGAATGGCGCTGTCGATTCTGATCTGGTCGTTTGCCGGAATACTGCACGCCTTCGCTCAAGGTCTTTGGTCATTGCGGATATTCCGGTTCCTGCTTGGCTTCGGGGAGGCGGGAAATTGGCCGGCGGCCACCAAGGTAGTGTCGGAATGGTTCCCGGGCCGGGAGCGCGCCTTGGCCGTAGCGATCTTCGATAGCGGTTCGGCGGTGGGCGGCATCGTGGCCGCGCCGCTCATTGCGGCGCTGACCTTGCACTACGGATGGCGTCCGGCGTTTCTCATTACGGGGAGCCTGGGCCTGGTGTGGCTCTGGTTGTGGCTGTGGATTTACCGCAAGCCCGAGGAGCACCCGAGAATTACCAAGGAAGAGTTGCAGTGGATCCGCCAGGGCAACGCAAACCAGTTGGAGCCGCAAGGCGCCGTGGTCACCTGGACCGGACTTCTCAGGGTGCGGGCGGTGTGGGGTGTAATTCTAGGGCGCTTCCTCACGGACTGCGTATGGTGGTTTTATGTCTATTGGCTGCCGAAATATCTGGCTGATGTCCGCGGGTTTACCCTATCGCAGATCGGCGCCATGGCGTGGATCCCGTTCGTGGCGGTAGATCTGGGGAATGTGGGCAGCGGCTGGATTTCCGGCCGGCTCATGCGGAGAGGATTCAGCCTGAACGCCGCCCGCAAGGCGGTCCTGTTGTTGGCGGCCGCCGGCATGGTAGCGGCTCTTCCGGCCGGCACGACGGCCAGCGCCGCATTGTGCCTGGGGCTGATCGCTGTGGCTTGCTTTTCGTATGCGGCATGGGGAACCATGATGCTCACTCTGCCGTGCGACTTGTTTGATGCACGCATGGTGGCGAGCGTCTCTGGTCTTTCCGGCATGGGGGCGGGGCTGGGAGGAATCCTGTTCACCTGGGCGATCGGAGTCGTGGTCGACCGGTTTTCCTACCAGCCCATCTTTGTCGCTGCCGGCCTGCTGCCGCTGCTCGCGATGCTGACCGTGCAGTGCCTGATTCCCGAAGTGCGCCGCATGGCGGGCGCGGGAGCGGCGGCACATCGAAGTGGAGAAGGAGTTTCGTGAACGAAGAACTGAAGTATGGGGTCCTGTAATATGACACGGTGTTTCCAGATCCATCCCGCCGATAACGTGGCAACGCTGTTAGCGGATATCGTGGAACCGGGCGTTGCCGGCATCCTGGGAGGAAGCATCGGCTCTCTCGAGGTGCGGGAAAACGTGCCCTTCGGCCACAAGGTCGCCGTCAGCCGTATCGCCGCCGGCGATGCCATCGTCAAATACGGGACGACGATCGGCGTCGCCACACGAGAGATCGAGCCGGGCGAGTGGGTCCATCTCCACAACTGCCGTAGCCGGGTGGATGAGAAGTCGTCGCAACTCGATGTGCAAACCGGAGCCCGCACGGAGACCGTCTATGAGTGAGCCTGTTTGGCAGGGACATCTCCGGCCGGATGGACGCAAGGGAATCCGCAACCTGGTGCTGGTTGTTTACACCGTGGAATGCGCCAGCCACGTGGCACACGCCATCGCATCCGGCGAAGAGGCGACGCATGTGATCGGCTTTCCCGGTTGTTACGACAACGACTACGCGATACGCCTGATCCTGGCGCTGGCCCGCCATCCCAACGTGGGCGGCGTGCTGGCGGTGGGGCTGGGATGTGAATACACGCGCCCGGAGCGTATCGCCGGCGTAGCCCGCGCCTCCGGCCGGCCAGCCGAGTGGTTCACCATCCAGGAGGCGGGCGGCACACGCGCGAGCATTGCCAAGGGCAAAGCTCTTGTGGCCGGTCTCCGGGATCAGATGAGCCGCTCCGATGTTCCCGTCCCCATGACCTTCGCAGACCTCACCGTGGGCGCCGAATGCGGCGGCTCGGATGCGACCTCGGGGCTTGCTGCGAACCCCGTAGTGGGGGCTTTTTTCGATCTGCTGGTGGACCGTGGCGGGAGGGCTATCTTCGAGGAGACCGTGGAGATGATCGGGCTGCGCGACACCTTGCGCAGCCGCGCAGCGTCGCCGGAGGCCGAGCGGCAGCTTGTGGCGAGCTATGACAAGGCGGTGAACTATTGCCGGTCGGTTCGCCAGTATTCGATATCGCCCGGCAACTTCGCCGGCGGTTTGACCACCATTGAAGAGAAGAGTATGGGCGCCTTCTCGAAGAGCGGAAGCCGTCCCATTCAGGGTGCGATCCGTGTGGCCGAGGCGCCGCCCGGGCCCGGACTGTGGCTGCTCGACAGCGTTCCGGACGAGTATTTCATGGGCTTTGGCTACACCAATCCGAACGACACCGAAGGCGTGATGGATTTGCTGTCGGCCGGTGCCCAGATGGTTCTGTTCATCACGGGACGGGGAAGCGTGATCGGCAGCCCCATCGCTCCACTCGTCAAGATCACCGGCAACTCGCAGACCTTCCGGCGCATGAGGGATGACATGGACTTCAACGCGGGCCGGATCCTGGAGGGGGAACTGTCGATGGAAGCGGCCGCGCGGGAACTCGGCGGCCTGGTCGCGCGCGTCGCCGCGGGCGAAGCCACCTGCTCGGAGGCGCTCAATCATCGCGAGTACTTCATCATGTACAAGCATCAGGACACGCCTGCTCTGGCCGAGGGGTGCCGTGCGTAAGCCGTTCCGGAACACGCAGGAAGCGTTTGGCCTGGACGGGGAAACCGCGTTGATCACCGGCGGCGGTACCGGGTTGGGTTTTGCGATGGCGCAGGCGTTCGTGGCGTCCGGGTGCCACGTGGTTCTGGCGGGGCGCCGCGAAACCTTGCTGGCCGAGGCCGTTGCCCGCCTGGGGCCGCAGGCCTCGCACCGCGTTCACGATGTGAGCCGGCATGACCAGGCCGGGCCGTTTGCCGACTCGCTGGAGAAGCAATTCGGATTCATCAGCATCGTGGTGAACAACGCCGGCATCCACCTCAAGAAAGCGGCTGCGGAGACGACCGAAGCGGAGTTCAGCGCGGTGCTGGACACCCACCTGACGGGAGCGTTCGCCATCACGCGCCGGCTGATCCCGGCGATGGCCGAACGCCGTCATGGCAGTATTCTGTTCATCGCGTCCATGACAGCCTTGTTCGGGATGCCCCACGTGGCCGCGTACTCGGCGGCGAAATCCGCCTGCGTTGGTTTGACACGGTCCCTGGCCTGCGAACTCGCGCCCCGCGGGATACGCGTCAACGCCATCGCCCCCGGATGGATCGATACGCCCATGCTCCGCGAAGCGCTGGCGCGCGATCCGGAGCGGGAACGGCGGATTCTGTCCCGCACCCCGCAGCAGACCTTCGGCAGCCCGGAGGATGTCGCGTGGGCGGCCGTCTATCTCTGTTCCCCCGCCGCGGGGTTCCTCGACGGCGTAGTGCTGCCGGTGGACGGTGGCGCCAGCATAGGCTTCTGATCGTCCGCTCAGGGTTGCGATGCCAGAACCTGGCGCGCCGGCGGACCGGCGGTGCCGGCCAGCGGTGGAGCGCAGGATTCGCGGAGGATCACCTGGGTGGGAATGGTTCTCCTCTGCGGGGGTAGATCCGGCTGGCTGACGCGATTGAGCAACAACTCCGCGAGCGCCTTGCCAATCTGTTCGGAGAAGACCCGCACGGAGGTCAGGGGAGGCCGCATGTTCTCCGCTTCAATGTCGTTGTATCCAGCCACGCTCACATCGGCGGGGACACGCAGGCCGGCTTCCGCCAGCGCCTGGTATACTCCTCGCGCGACGACGTCGCCTCCGGCGAACAAAGCGGTCACCGGGAGCCCCCGGTTCAGAATACTCTTGGTCGTGAGATAGCCGAGTTCGTGTTCGTCCTCGGAGTCGAACTCGCTCAATCGGGGCTCGCAGCCCGCGTCCGTCATGGCGCGGCAGTAGCCCTCGTAGATATGGGCATGCCACGTGAGACGTGTGTTGCCGACGTACCAGATGTCGCGATGGCCCAGAGTGAGCAGGCACCGCGTCACATCCATGCCGCCCTGGACGTCGTCGGACCATACCGAGTCGATCTTGTCCTGCTTCCACGGACCCGCTACATTGTTGCCGAACACCACGAAGGGTACCTTGCGGTGCGCCAGCAGATCAAACAGGTTCTGCGTATTGGTGCCGGCGACGATGAATCCGCTCACGAGGTCGCGCCGCTGCAGCAGCTTGGGCAGGTGCACCTCTCGCCACGGGGTGGTCTGGGAGTAGCGCAAGGAGAGATACAGCAGGTTGTAATCTCTGCGCGCGAGGTAGACCTCGGCGCTTGCCAGAACCAGCGAGTGGAAGTAGTGCAGGACGTCGCGGTTGCTGAACAGGAAGGTGATGATGCGCGTGCCGTTCTCCCGGTTCAGGCTAAAGCCGAGCTCTTCCGCCGCTCGCCGGATGCGCTCCTCGATCTCGGGAGTGACCCGCATGGTGCCGCGGAGGAGCCGAGAAACCGTTGATGCGCTGACATTTGCGCGACGAGCCACAGCATTCAGGGTAGGCTTGGTAACCTTCATGTTCGCTTCTGATTCCCGAGTTCAGTATAGCCTGTGCTGAAGCAAAAGGTGCGAAATTCTGTGCGCGAGTTGCGCTTAAAGAGGCGCATGAATTGTGCAAATTTGCCTTGACATTGCGCAACATACGAAATAAGATTTGGTTTACCTGACTGGGAACACTCAGGGGGAGGCTAGTGGCGCCCGCGCACGGGTTGGATCGGTAACATTGTCCGCTCGGCGGGAAACCATAGCCCAATTCAGGCAAAAGGAGTCTCGCTATGAGGCGATCCGTTCGCTCGCTGTTGGGATCACTCTGTCTATTCGCGGCGGTCTTTACCAGCCCGCAATCCGCCATTGCGCAGGACGCGCGAGGCATGATCACAGGCGTCGTCACGGACGCCTCCGGCGCACTCGTGCCGGAGGCAGTCCTGCGGGCTGTCAACACCGCCAGCAACGTGGCGGTCACTGCGGCCACCAATGCGCAGGGCAATTACACCCTGAACCACCTGCTTCCGGGCGAATACCGCATCTATGTGTCGAAGGAGGGATTCAAAACCTTCGAGCGGGGCGTGGAGGTGCGCGCCGCGGACCGGATGACGCTGGATGTGCAGTTGGAGATCGGCGCGGCCAGCGAGAGGATCGTGGTGGAGGCCGGCACTCCGTTGTTGGAAGTGGCGAGCAGTTCTCTCGGCACCGTCATCGACCACCGGCGCATTCAGGATCTGCCGCTGGTGCACGGCAATCCGTTCATGCTCGAGTTCCTGAGTCCGGGAATCACCTTCAACGGCAACATCGCCTGGACGAGGCCTTTTGATGGTCCGGCGTCGGTGGCTTCCGTGAATGGCTCCCAGACCGCCCGCATCGAGTTCCAACTCGATGGCGTCGCCAACAACTGGCGGCGGAGCCCGGCCTACCAGCCGTCGGTGGAGTTTATCCAGGAATACAAGGTGCAGACCACCAGCTATGACGCGGCGCAAGGTCATTCCGCGGGGGGCTGGGTGGATGTGGCGCTGAAATCGGGAGCCAACGATCTGCACGGGTCCGCTTACTACTACAGGCAGGATCCGGCGCTGAACACCAACCTGTTCTTCAATAACAAGGCCGGCCAGCCGAAGCCGGACTACATGTTCTACCGCACCGGCGCCACGGCCGGCGGGCCGATCCGGAGGGACCGCACATTCTGGTTTGTGGGCTATGAGAGGATTCGTCACAACCTGCCATACCCGCAGGTCTACACCGTGCCCACCGAAGCGCAGCGGAACGGCGATTTCTCCGCGCTGCTCGCGCTGGGCGGCCAGTATCAGCTCTACGACCCGGCCACCACTCGCCCGGCCGAAGCCGGACGGTACTCGCGGCAGCCTTTTCCCGGCAACATCATTCCAGCCAGCCGGCAGAGCGGCATCGGAAAGAATATCGTCAACTACTACCCCCTGCCTAACCAGCCAGGTTCGCGCGACGGCGGCAGCAATTTCAACTTCGGCAGCGGGATTGAGCCGGATCACTACTACAGCTTCACCACCCGTATCGACCACACCTTTAGCGACCGGCAGCGGATTTTCGGGCGCGCCGTGGTCAGCAAGCGTGTCGACGGGCCCTACCGCGATTGGGCGCCCGATGCTTCGGGAAACAACCTGTACTACAAGAACCGCGGCGCCGCGCTGGACTATATCAACAACCTGACACCGCAGACGGTGCTGAACCTGCGGTACGGCTATACGCGCTTTGTCTCCCAGCACGTGCTTGAGACGCTCGGTTTCGACATCACCTCGCTCGGGCTGCCGGATTCGCTCCGCGACAGCATCGATTCCCGCGGCTGGATCTTCCCGCGGATCTCGCCGGCCGGCTACTCGGGCCTGATGACCGAACAACTCGACGGGAACTTCTCCGACATCCATACCTTCTACGGCTCCGTCTCGCGCACGATGGGCAGCCACTTCCTGCGGGTAGGCGCCGATTTCCGTTCCTATCTGGTCAACAACTATGCTCTCGGCGCCAGCAATGGAAACTACACCTTCGGCTCCTACCTGAGCGGTCCGCTGGACAACTCTCCGGCGCCCCCGCGAGGCACCGGCATCGCCGGGTTGCTGCTGGGCGTCCCCGATGGCGGCGGCGTCGATGTGAACGACTCTTACGCGGCACGATCCCATTTCGGCAGCGTGTTCCTTCAGGACGACTGGAAAGTGACGCGCAAGCTTACGGTCAATCTGGGATTGCGCTACGAGTACGACGGCCCCATCGCGGAACGATTCAACCGCAGCGTGCGCAGCTTCGACTTCGCCGCGGCGAGCCCCATCGAGCCGGCGGTGGTGGCGAATTATGCGAGGTCGCCGATCGATGAGATTCCCGCCTCCCAGTTCCGCGTGAAGGGAGGCCTGACTTTCGCCGGCGTGAACGGCCAGCCCGCCGAGCTTTGGCAGGCACCTCGGAGAAACCTTATGCCGCGCATTGGATTCGCCTATATGCTCGGCAGCCAAACGGTGCTCCGCGCAGGGTACGGCGTCTTCTTCGATCAGATCGGCATCGTTTCGCAGAGTCCGATCCAGATCGGCTACAGCCTCACCACGGCGCTGGTGCCCTCTCTCGATAACGGCGTGACCTTCCGCGCCACCCTGGCCAATCCGTTTCCGGACGGACTGCAAAAGCCGGTCGGAGCGCGCGACGGGTTGGCGACGTTCCTCGGCCGGGGCGTCAGTTTCTTCGTGCCCGACCCCCGCACTCCCTACAATCAGCGTTGGTCGTTCGGATTTCAGCGGCAGTTCCTGTCGAACTTCGTGCTGGACATGAACTATGTCGGCAGCCGCGGAACCGCATTGCAGATCTCCCGGCAACTGGACAGCGTGCCGAACGAGTATCTGAGCAAGTTGCGCGTTCGGGATCAGGCGACCATCGACCGCCTTTCCCAGAACGTCGCCAATCCGTTTTACCCGCTTCTGCCGGGGACCGGCCTCGCCGGGGACACGGTTTCCCGGTCGCAACTGCTGAGTCCGTACCCGCAATTCACCGGTGTCACCACGCAGACCAACGACGGATACTCCTGGTATCACTCCCTGCAAACCCGGGTGGAGAAACGCTTCGATCGAGGGTACACGATCATGGGTTCGTGGACCTGGTCCAAGAACATGGAAGCCGTCAGTTTCCTGAATCCCATGGACGCACGGCCGGAGCGCGTGATCTCCCCGAACGATCGCACGCACCGCCTGGTGATCAATGGGATCTATGAACTGCCCTTCGGTATGGGCCGCCGTTATGCGGCGGGCGCGCGGGGTGTGGTGGGCAAGTTGATCGAAGGATGGCAGTTTGACGCCATCTACCAGATCCAGAGCGGAGACCCGCTCGGACTGGGAGACTTTCTGTTCTATGGTGATCCGGACAATATCGTGCTGTCCGGAGGGGAGCGCCGCCCCGAGCGCTGGTTCAACACGGACGGCTTCGAACGGGACACGCGGCGGGCGCTCGCTTCGAACATTCGCTACCAGTCCTCCCGGTTCTCCTCACTGCGCTCGGACGGACTCAACTACCTGGATTTCTCGTTGATCAAGAAAACGAAGATCACGGAGCGCATTCGTCTGGACATCCGCTCCGAGTTCATCAATGCGCTGAACCATACTGTCTTCGAAGCGCCCGACACAAACCCATATAGCGCCAACTTCGGAGTCGTGACGGCGGGCAAGCAGCTTCCGCGCACGATCCAGTTCGGCACCGTGGTCCGCTTCTGACCGGCGCGCTCGCGGACCTGGCTATCGCCCGCTTGGCTAATATCGGGTGAGTGAAGAGATATCGAGGCAGGCCTCCACAGATGATCTCACGTTCTCTCGTATTGCTGCTGGCTTCCGCTTTGGAACTGGCAGCCCAGATTCCGGCGCGCTGGCTCACTGAGCCGGTGCTGCCGGAAGCCACCCGGCGCGGGCAGATGTACGCCTACGTCAACGCCAACATTCCTCCGCTGCCGCAGTTTCGTTCGCTGCCCGAGTGGGAGCGCTATCGCGTCACGGTAAAGCGCGACCTCCTGCGCCTGTTGGGGATCGACGATATTCTGCGGACACACCGCCTGCAGGTGGTAAAGAAGGGGACGCTGCAGCGCAAGGGCTACCGCATCGACAAGATCGTATACGAAAGCTACCCGGGCATGTATGTGCCTGCTCTGGTATGGAGACCGGATCGGGTGGGCGCCAAGGCGCCGGCCATCGTCAGCATCACCGGGCATACCTACTGCGACAGCAAGGCCGCGGACTACATCCAGGCGCGCAACTACAATCTGGTGCGGCGAGGCTTCATCGTCGTCTCCTACGACTATTTCGGCTGTGGAGAGCGGGGGCGGCTCGACGCATGCCAACCAGGGGTCTGGGGCGGCGTCGATCATACGAACTCGCTGTTCTCCTACACCACCCGCACGCCGACCGGAATCGAAGTTCTGGACGGGATACGCGCTGTCGATTATCTGTACTCGCTTCCGGAAGTCGACCGCTCGCGCATCGCCTTCACCGGAGAATCCGGGGGCGGCAACAACACCTACTGGGTGGCGGCGCTCGATGAACGGGTGACCGCCGCCGTCACCGTCTGCGCCGCCGGATCGATGGCGCAGTGGATCAAGGCCGATCTCAACTACGATTGGCACCAGCGCCCGCCGGGAATGCGCGCGTTCGCCGACATCGGCACACTCTACGCCTTGACGGCGCCGAGGCCGCTGCTGGTTCTGAACGGGCACAAGGACCTGGCTGAGTTTGCATGGCCCGACGCGGAGCGGTCCGTGGACTATGCCCGCGCCGTCTATCGCCTGTATGGGGCGGCGGATCGCATCGCATTGGAGCGCTCCACGACCGATCACGGCTACCAACTGGACAAGCGTCTGCGGCTATATGACTGGCTGGGCCGCTGGTATTTCGCCGGTAAGACTCCAGGCGGAGCCGCGGAGATCGATGCGCCGGTCGAACCGCGAGAGGCGCTGCGCGTAGGGCTCAGCGAAGGGCTGTCGATCCCGGAACTGGCAAAGCGGTGGATGGACGAGACGCGCCAGGAGGTCCCGCTCCCGGCGAATGCAAACGATGCCCGCACCTTTCAGGAGGATCGCCGCCAATCGCTGGCAAAGCTCCTCGGCCTGCGCCAGTGGGGGGAAAAGCCCGGCGTGGCGGAGCGCCAAACGGACGTCGTTGCAGAAGGTGACCAGGAAGCCGAGCGGCTCATCTTCGAGATGGAGCCCGATCTGCTTGTGCCCGCGGTGTTCGTGCGGCCTGTAGGGCGGAAGCGCTATCCGGTAGTCATCGTCCTGGAGAAGAAACGTGGGTCCTCGGCCGAAGTGCGGGAACTGCTGCGCGGGGGCGCTGCCGTGCTGCTGCTGGATCCACGCGGCGCCGGTGAAATGGACTGGGGCGGAGGACGCACTTCGAACTGGGCCAATCTGACCGGGCGGACCGCAGCCGGGATGTGGGCAGAGGATGTGTCGCGGGTCACCACCTACCTGCTTGCGCGTCCGGACGTGGAGCGCGTCGCCGTTCTGGGCTACGGCATCTTTGGCAAGGCCGCTCTGTATGCCGCGGCGCTCGACAGCCGCATTTCCGCGGCCGCGCTGGCGATGGACACAATCTCCTACAGGGCAGAGGCCGAGGCGGGATTTGCGCATGTCTATGCCGACGTGCCGCGTATCCTCGCCTGGGGAGACACGCCGCAGATCGCCGCGCTGGTCGCGCCCCGGGCTTTAGCGATTCTGAGGGCGGGAGAGCCGGTCTCGTCCAATCAGGAAAGGCTGTCCTACTTTTCGCCGATGCCCCGCTTCGATGCCGGACCGCCGTGGGTCGCCGAGGCGGAACTCCGTGACGCGTATTCGTGGACGCAGAAGTTCTATGCCGTTTTCGGGGCGGCAAGTAGGCTCCGGCTCGGCGCAAGTGGGGAGTTGGAGACGGCGCAATGGCTAGTGGCTGGCCCATGACGACAAAACGATTGCAGGGATCCAAAGAGGGCATGACGCGCAGAGCCGTTCTGGGGCTGCTGGCAGCGCCGGCAGCGGTCGAGGCGAGTCAGGCAGTGGGCACGAAGAAGAAGGTGATTGTCGCCGGCGCCGGACTCGCGGGGCTCTGTTGCGCCTACGAATTGCGAAAGCGGGGGCACGACGCGGTCGTTCTGGAGGCGGCCGGCCGCGCCGGAGGACATGTGCTGACGCTCCGCGACCGGTTCGCCGACGGACTGTACGCGGACGCCGGAGCAGAACATTTCTATCGTCCCGGCTACGATCAGCTTTGGAGCTATATCGACGAGTTCCGGCTGCCTGTCATTGCCTATCCCCGCCGCCACCGCGTGTTGCGTCTCGTCGAGGGCCGCCTGCTCGGGCCGGAGGAGTTGGAGAGCCCGGCGCGATTGCGGGCCGCCGGCTACAACGAGCGCGAACTGCGCTACATCGGCGAGCACTCCTTACCCGGCCTCCCGGGCCTGTATTTCGATCCCTACATCGGGCGTTTTGAAGACGAGTACAAGCCGTTTGCGGCGGGCCTGAACCACCTGGACGCCATGACCGGACGCGAGTTCCTGCTGCAGCAGGGAGCGTCTCCCGCGGCGGCCGGTTCGCTCGGCGGACGCCGCTCCGCTCTGCAGGTGGTGTGGCATGCAGCCATCCGCCGGAAGCGGGGCATGAAGTGGTTGGAGACGAATTTGTTTCGGATCGAAGGGGGCAACCAGCGTCTCACGGACGCTTTTGCAGTCCGCCTGAGCGGTTGCCTGCGGCTCGGGTGTCCCATCACCAGCATCGAGCATTCGCCTCAGGGCGTGCGCGTTCACTACAGCGATAACGGACGGATCAAGCAGGAGGAAGCCGACCACCTTGTGAGTTGCATGCCACTCATCAACCTGCGCAAGATTCCCCTGACGCCGGGTTGGCCGGAGACCAAGCAATACGTGATTCAGAACTTGCCATACGACTCCCACTGCCGCGTCATCTTTCAATCGCGCACGCGCTTCTGGAAGAGCGACCGTGTCAGTCCCAACATGCTGCTTCCCGGGCCCAGCCTGGGTTCCGTCTGGTCTATGGCGGAGGAGGTCCCAACCGCGCGAGGCATCCTTATCGGCACGGCGGGGATGACGACAGCGGATAAGGCGGTGGCGGCTTACCGGCGCGCGTACCCAGGCCCGTCCGAAGATATCGAGGAGAGCGTCGTGGTCAACTGGCCGAACGATCCCTGGGCCATGGCATGCCTGCCGACGGGATTGCCGCCCGGAGAACTGACGAAGTATTGGCCGGCGATGATCGAGCCGTTGGGCCGGATCCACTTTGCCGGCGTGTACGCGGACAACTATCCGTTCGGAATGGAGGCCGCAGTCCGGTCCGCGCGGCGGGCCGCCGGCGAGATCACCAGTGTTTAAGTCGAATCGACAGATCGTCATGCGAAAAGTATGGATTGCACTGCTATTGGGGCTTAGCACCGCCCCGGTCTCTCTGTGGGCGCAAGGAGCCGTGGAGACTCAACGCGCCCGCATCCGGCGCTATCCGGCCGTTTGGCCCGCGGGGCCGGCTCCCGGCGCCATCCCGTCGTGGGCGGGGCCTGGGAAGATACGCTTCTCCCGTTGGGATGGTGGCCGCATCGAAACGGCAAAGGCCTTCCTTTCGGGCTGGCCGGGCTTGAATCCGCCAAATCCGGACTACCTCTATACGATGACGAACTGGTACGACCCAAAGACCGTGCAGTTCGCCAAGCAGGCGGGCCTCAATCTTGTCTGGGTGACCTTGAGCGTCGGCTTCTCCGATGAGACCGAGGCCGCGCATCGCGAGGAGGTTCGGCGCTACATCGACGCGTGCCACCGCGAGGGGATACGCGTGATGGCCTATGAGTCGATCGGCAACATGTTCTGGGAGGACATGTTTGAGAAGGTCCCCGAGTCGAAAACCTGGGTCCAGCTCGACTCGAATGGCAAGCCGGTACCATACAGCGCCGCCACATTCAAGATGATGGGCCGCATTACGCGCTACATGGCGAACCTGTCGCATCCGGCATGGCGCGCGCTCCTGATGAAGCGGATCGACCTGGCGATTGAGTCCGGCGCCGACGGGATCATGTACGACAACAACTTCGGCGCGACGCTGGTTGAACTCTATCAGCAGATCATGCGCCATGCCCTGAGCCGGAAGAAAGACTTTCTGGTCATGGCGAACTTCCACAAGGACACCTACGTTCTGAACCGGCTTTTGAACTGCATCACCACGGAAGACAGCATCGAGCCCGGGCTTTACTCCACCGCTTCCGAAGGGTACGGAGACCTGAAGCCGCACTATCCCTACCACCTCGCGGTCGGGGACAAGAAGCTGATCAACAACTTCGGGTTGATGCGCATTCATGAAACGCTGTCGGAAGGATGGAAGCCGGTCATGATCGAAGCCAGCCGCCGTGAACACCAGGAGCGCATGGTCGGCTTCATGTCGCCCCAACGGTCGCAATTGGCCATGGCGGAAGCAATGATGTTTGGAGTGGGCTATGAACACTACGTGGAGGGCAGGCCGGCGCATCTACTAAGCATTGGCGACCCGGAGGCGGTGGCTACGTGGCAGGCCATCGGCAAGTACAACCGCTTCTTCGCCGGCCACGAAGACCTATATGTGGGGGCGCGATCGAAAGCGCCGCTGGCCGTCATTCTGGATGACGAGAGCGCCGGAGTCGAGCTTTTCGACGGCCTTGCAGCTCGGGGTGTGCCGTTCGAGGTGCTGTACGAGAAGGACGTGGACCGCGCCGCGCTCTCGCGCTTCAAGGCCATCGCACTCCTGACAGCCCGCTCGGTGCGGGCGCCGGCGCTGCCGGCCATGGAAGAGTTCGTGCAAAAGGGCGGCCGTATCGTGGCCGCGGGCGATGCGGCCACGCTGGATGAGAACGGCGCGCCGCGGGCGCGTCCCTCGTTCCTCGCTTCGGGCAACAAGGTAATCATCTATGATCGCCTCCCGGGAGTTGACCAGCTTGCGGCAACTCTACGCGAGGTCTCCGGCGAGCCGCCGGTCACTCTGGACGGGCCGCCCGCGGTTCTATGGAATCTCACGGTGCAGCCCCACCAGAAACGGACGCTCGTGCATATCCTGAACTACACGCTGCAGCCAATCCGGAATGTGAGGCTGAAGGTGCAGGGAGCCTATTCCGGCGCGCGGCTGATTTCGCCGGATGGAGATCAGACATTGTCAGCGCCCACGCTGGGCCCATCGGCGGCCAGCTCGGCGATTCCGGAACTGAAGATCTACTCGGTGGTCGCGCTCGATTGGAAGTAATCGGTTGTCACTCCGAAAGGGAACCCATGCGTATCGGCATTACCTATCTTTATACGATTTTCAAGTACGGCTATCCGCATACTGTGGATGACGCGATCCAGTCCTTAAGCGAGATCCAGGAGCTTGGCTTCCACTACGTGGAATTGGAGGGATTGGGGCGTGAGAACCTGATCGCGGTGCATGCCCGGCGCAAGGAGTTGCGCTCGGTGCTGGACGATTGCGGCTTGCACGTGCACAACTTCTGCGTCGTGGATCCGGATATGGTCCACCTGGATGTGGCTGTGCGACAGCCGGCGCTCGATCGATTCAGGCTGGGCGCCGAGATCGCGGAGGTGCTGGAGGCGGAGACGCTGCATCTGGCCAGCTATGCGCCTCCGGTCGAGTACCTGCAAGCGGCTCCCTATCAGTTGTCCGAAGGCGGTTCCTACCGATTTGAAGACGTCACGCGCTTGCGCCTGCCGCAAGGCTTCTGTTGGGATGCGGTGTGGAACGCACTGGTGGAGTCGGCGGGGTTCTGCGCCGATGTGGCGGCCGAGTACGGCCGGACGGTTCTTATGGAACCGCGCGTGGGCGAGGTGATCTGTTCCGTGGACTCGTTGCGGAGGCTGATCGAGCACGCGGGCCGTCCCAACCTGAAAGCGAATTTCGACACCGGACATTTCTCGGCACAGCGCGAGAACGTCGTGCTGGCACTCGCGAAGCTGGAAGGCCATTTCGCGAACGTTCACGTCGCGGACAACCATCCGGCCAACGCGGAGCACATTCCCATAGGTGACGGATCGATCGATTGGCGGGAATTCCTGTCCACATTGAAGCGCACCGGCTATGACGGCTATCTCGGACT
Organism: Bryobacteraceae bacterium; assembly: GCA_035714225.1. Lineage (GTDB taxonomy): Bacteria > Acidobacteriota > Terriglobia > Bryobacterales > Bryobacteraceae > CAADGY01. The sequence goes on from DASTMK010000299.1 coordinate 40,580, forward strand.
TGACCTCGGACTGAGCGATCAACTCCTCGATGGCTACCGGCGCTCAGTGGAGCATCTGCGGTCGATCGGAGCGGAGCTGAACATAGAGATCGAAGTCTAGCCTCGATCCCGTCTATCGGACGAAACATTCCTCGACTCTGCGCGATTCGTGGACTCGAATCCCGCCCAATCCCAAGCTTCGGGACAAATATACTGGATGGTAGACTCAAATTAAGGGGAGATTCCGCGCTGAAAATCCTCTTTATGCCAGCCAATCGGCACGCCTCGTGTGGGCATGCGCTGGATCAAATTATGATAATCAGGTTAATCGCTTCGATCATTCTGCTCTGTGGGAGCGCCGCGCTGGCACAGCCTGCGGAAGCTCCGGTATCCACCGATCAGGCTCTCGCGAAACTGCTCCAGGGCAACCAGCGCTATGTGCGCCATAAGGAACAGCACCCGCATAAATCCCTGACCCGGCGCAAGAGCCTGGTAGGCGGGCAGCATCCATTCGCCGTGATTCTGGGCTGCTCGGATTCGCGCGTTCCGCCGGAACTGTTGTTCGACCAGGGACTCGGCGATCTTTTTGTGATCCGCGTGGCCGGTAACATTGTGGACGACGTCGTCCTGGGCAGTATTGAATACGCTGTGGAGCACTTGGGCACCAAGTTGGTCGTGGTCCTGGGGCATGAGAAGTGCGGGGCGGTATCGGCGGCGGTCGCGGGCGGACACGACGAGGGACATTTGAAAGCGCTGGTGACAGCGATTGAGCCATCGGTTTCAGCCACGGTGAATCTGCCGGGAGATCGGGTTCATTTGTGTGTGATTGAAAACGCGCGGCACGTCGCGCGGCAGATCCGGGAATCCCAACCGTTGCTGCGAGAGGCGGTCCGTCGGAATGCGCTGAAAGTCGTAGCGGCGGACTACGTCCTGGAGACCGGCAAAGTCATCCTCCTCGAGGAACACCATTAGGCACCCGCTGCGGGCGGCTCCGGCGCGGACGAACGTCGTGCTGTTTCTGCAAGGCGTCCACTGCGAGATCCGGGCCGTTTTTTCCGTTACCGTGCACGACAGAGTTTTCGCCGGGTCTGTCCGGTTCGACCATCGGCCTCGCCACCCGGCCCGACGTGGTCCCCGGCCATGACCCGACCGGGCCGCAGACGGTACAGCGGTGGTTCAACACCGCGGCCTTTGCCGCGCCGGCCTATGGCTACTACGGCAATGCCGGACGGAACATCCTGCGCGGACCGGGCATGGTGAAGTGGGACGTGTCGCTGCTGAAGAGCTTCCGCGTACGCGAGAGCCTCGCATTCCAGCTCCGCGGCGAGGCGTACAACGTGCTCAACCGGACCAACCTGTCGGGCGTCAGCGCGGCTCTCGGCAGCGCGAACTACGGGCAGGTTACCAGCGCGCGGGATCCCCGAAGCATCCAAATTGGTCTAAAAATGGAGTTCTAGGTCCATTCCGATGAAGATGAAGAAGAATTACTCCGGACGGGTCGGGCTGGCTTTGCTCGTTCTCGTTTCCCCCGCGGCGTTCGCCGGCGAATATCACGTTTCCGTGAACGGGCACGACTCGAACGACGGCTCCTCTTCGAAGCCGTTCCGTACGATCTCGGCGGCAGCCCGCGTGGCGCAGCCCGGCGACGTCATTACGGTGCGTGCCGGTACGTACCGGGAGCGCGTCACGCCGCCGCGCGGCGGCACCTCCGGCAGCAGGCGGATCGTCTACCAGGCGGCGCCCGGCGAGAAGGCCGTCATCAAGGGTTCGGAGGTGATCCGCAACTGGAAGCCTTTCCTGCCCGGCGTGTGGAAGGCGGTGGTCCCCAACTCGCTGTTCGGCAAGTACAACCCGTACAAGGATCTGATCGTGGGCGACTGGTTCAACAACAAGGGCCGCCCGCACCACACCGGCGAGGTCTATCTCAACGGGAAGTCCCTCTTCGAGACCCACCTCCTCGAGCGCGTGCTCCATCCGGTGGCGTTCGCTGACACAAGGGACCGCGAGGGATCCACCTACACCTGGTTTGCCGAAACCGACGACCAGTACACCTACATCTACGCCAACTTCCACTCGGCCGACCCCAACAAGGAACTGGTGGAGATCAACGTGCGCGACAGTTGCTTCTACCCCAACCAGCCGGGGCGCAACTACATCACGGTCCGCGGCTTCCACATGGCGCACGCGGCCACGCAGTGGGCCGCCCCCACGGCCGAGCAAATCGGGCTGATCGGCACGCACTGGAGCAAGGGCTGGATCATCGAAAACAACGTCATCAGCGACTCCAAGTGCTCCGGCATCACGCTGGGCAAGGACCGCGCCACCGGCCACAACGTCTGGATCAACGATCCGCGCAAGGACGGCGCCACGCACTACAACGAGACCATCGTGCGCGCGCTGGAAACGGCGGGCTGGTCGCGTGAGAACATCGGCTCGCACATCGTCCGCAACAACACCATCTTCAACAGCGGACAGACCGGCATCTGCGGCAGCATGGGCGCCGTTTTCAGCATCATCGAGAACAACCACATCTACAACATCTGGACCAAGCGGCAGTTCTCGGGCGCCGAGATCGCCGGGATCAAGCTCCACGGCGCTATCGACGTCGTGATCCGCAACAACCGCATTCACAATGCGGGCCGCGGGCTCTGGATGGATTGGATGGCACAGGGCACGCGCATCACGCGCAACCTGTTGTACGACAACACGACCGACGACCTTTTCGTCGAAGTGGACCACGGCCCGTTCCTGGTCGACAACAACATCATGCTGTCGCCGCTGAGCCTGCTGGACATGTCGCAAGGCGGCGCCTACGTCCATAACCTGCTGGCCGGGCGCATTCACAGCCGGCCCGAGCCGCGGCGCTCGACGCCGTATCACAAGGCGCACGCGACCGCGCTCGCCGGCCTCTCCAGCATCGCGGGCGGGGACAACCGTTTCTACAACAACATCCTCTTCGGCAACGGCGGGCCTCCTGCCGCTGGCAGCGAGGCCGACGCCAATCCCCTCCGCTTCGGCGGTTACGGCCTCTGGGTCTACAATCACCGCGAGTACCCGCTGTTCACGGGCGGCAACGTCTACGTCGAGGGCGCGCGGCCGTATTGCAACGAGAACGGCGACGCCACTGTCGAAGGCGTCCGGCCCGCGCTCGCCGAGGAGGGCGATTCCGTCTACCTGCGATTCAGCCTGAGCGCCGGGACGCAGAAGGCCGCGACGCGCGTAGTGAACACCGAAATGCTGGGCAAGGCGAAGATCCCCGGTCTTGCGTACGAAAACGCGGACGGCTCGCCCCTGGTCGTCGATTGCGACTACTTTGGCAAGAAGCGGACGCTGGCCGCGCCCTCCGCCGGGCCGTTCGACAAACCGGGCCAGGGTGACCTAAAGTTAAAGGTCTGGTAGTCTTTTGGCCACGCAAACGGACGGAATCCAGTTGGCGGGACGTGAAGCGGCCACCCGCCTGTATTCTTATCGCATCGCGTCGGTCACGGCGCTGAGTGGCCTGCTGTTCGGCTTCGACACGGCCATCATCAACGGAGCGATCGTCTTCCTCCGGCGGCATTTCCGGTGGTCGGAAATCGAAACGGAGGTCGCGGCGGGAAGCCTGCTGGCCGGGTGCGCGCTCGGCGCGGGCGTGGCCGGCACGCTCAGCGACCGCTTCGGACGCAAGGTGGTCCTGCTGCTGGCCGCCCTGATCTTCGCGCTCTCGTCGGTGGCGACGGCGCTGCCCAACGGGCTCGCACAGTTCGTTGCCGCGCGCGTGGTGGCCGGCATCGCCATCGGCATCGCGTCCATGCTGGCCCCGCTCTACATCGCCGAGGTGTCCCCGGCGGCCATCCGCGGCCGCCTGGTGAGCATGAACCAACTGGCGATCGTCCTCGGCATCCTGGTTTCGTACCTGGTGGGCTGGGCTCTGGCCGGTTTGGGCGATGAAAGCTGGCGGTGGATGTTCGCCGTGGCCGCCCTCCCTTCCCTGCTCTTTTTCGCCGCCCTGTTCTTCGTGCCCGAGAGCCCGCGCTGGCTTGTGAAAGAAGGACGGCACGACGAAGCGGCGCGCGTGCTGGCGCGCCTGGGCGAGCCGCCTGCGCGGTTAGGCGAGATCGAGCGGGCCATCGCCGAAGAGAGCGGATCGCTGCGGCAATTGCTTGAAAAGGGCCTGCGGCGGCCGCTCGCCATCGGCGTGACGCTGGCCGTCCTGCAGCAGGTGACGGGCATCAACACGGTTCTCTACTACGGGTCGATCATCTTTACCGAACAGGCGGGCGCCGCCAGCACCTCCGCAGCGCTGTTGGCGAACGTCCTGATCGGCGCCATGAACCTGGTGCTCACGGTGGTGGCGCTGTTCACCATCGACCGGCTCGGGCGCCGGACCTTGCTCATTACGGCGGCGGCGGGCATGGGCGCCGCGCTCACGGCGCTCGGCTTCGTCTTCGCCGCCGGCTCAGTGACGCCCACGCCCGTCCTCACGCTGATTCTCTGCTACGTCGCGTTCTTCTCCTTCGGGATGGGACCGGGCGTGTGGGTAGTGATTTCGGAGCTTTTCCCCACGCGGATTCGCGGACGCGCGATGTCGCTGGCCACGGTGGCGCTGTGGCTGGCCTGCCTGCTGATCACACTGACGTTTCTTTCGCTGGTGAAAGCGTTCACGGCGGCCGGCGCATTCTGGATCTACGCCTTCCTGTGCGCCGCTACCGTCTGGTTCGTCTGGAAGTATACGCCGGAGACGAAGGGCAAGAACCTCGAGGAGATCGAACAGCAATGGAAATCGTGAGTCCAACCGCCGTTGCCGCCGATACAAGCGCCCGCCGCCTCGCCGCCGCGCTCCGTCACGAGCGCCCGGACCGCATTCCCATCGACCTCGGAAGCACCGCGGTCACCGGCGTCCACGTCACCTGCGTGGCCGCGCTGCGCGACTACTACGGGCTGGAGAAGCGCCCGGTGAAGGTGCACGAGCCTTACCAGATGCTGGGCTGGATCGACGGCGATCTGGCCGAGGTCCTCGGCGTGGACACCGCCGGCGTGTTCTCCCGCGAGACATGTTCGGCTTCCCGAATGAAGACTGGAGGGAGTGGAATTTTCGCGGCCTCGACGTCCTGGTGCCGGGGAAGTTCCACGTCATCGAAGAGGCGAACGGGGACATCCTGATTTACCCGAAGGGCGACCGGTCCGCCGCTCCCAGCGGGCGCATGCCGGTGGGCAGCGCCTTCTTCGATACCATCATCCGGCAGCCGCCTTTCGACGAAAACAACCCGGACCCGGCGGACAACCTGGAGGAGTTCGGCCCCGTCACCGAGGCGGACCTGAACCACCTGGAGCGCAGCATCGCCTGGGCGGCTTCCACCGGGCGCGGCATCGTCGCCACCTTCGGCGGCACGGCCTTCGGCGACATCGCGCTGGTGCCCGGCCCGTTCATGACCAACCCGAAGGGCATCCGCGATATCACCGAGTGGTACGTCTCGACGCGGTCGCGCCGGCCGTACATCCACCAGATCTTCGAGCGGCAATGTGAGATCGCGCTTGCGAACCTGGCCCGCATCCGCGAGCGTATGGGCGACGCCGTGCAGGCGGTCTTCGTCTGCGGAACGGATTTCGGAACGCAGACCTCGGCCTTCTGCTCCGATGCGACCTTCCGCGAGTTATGGCTGCCTTACTACCGGCGCGTGAACGACTGGATTCACGCCCATACGCCGTGGAAGACGTTCAAGCACTCCTGCGGCAGCGTGGTGCGCTTCCTCGACAGCTTCGTCGATGCCGGGTTCGACATCCTGAACCCGGTGCAATGCTCGGCCGCCGGCATGGATCCGGAGATGTTGAAGGCGAAGTACGGCGACCGGCTCACGTTCTGGGGAGGCGGCGTCGACACGCAGAAGACCTTGCCGTTCGGCTCGCCGGACGAGGTGCGCGAAGAGGTGCTCCGCCGTTGCGAGATCTTCGCGAGCGGCGGTGGATTCGTGTTCAACACCATCCACAACATCCAGTACGGCACGCCGGTACGCAACATCGTCGCCATGCTGGACGCGGTGCGCGAGTTCCGCTGAGGGACGCGCGCCGGGCGCGTATATGCCGAAATGGCGATTGCCGTGTTCGCGCGATCGATGTGGCCATCCAGGGCGATACGCAGAAGCTGGTGGAAGCTATGCGCGGGTTCCACTGGATGACCTCGTAATGGCGGCCATCTCAGCAAGGTAGAGTACGCCGTGAAAAAAGCCGGCGTGAGCTGGGTGAAGGTTTAGCCTTCGATCTTCACCTTGAATTGCAGCAGCGCCGCCGCCGTATCGATCGCCGCGCGATGATCGCCGTAGTAGGTGACGCGGTGCCACCCGGCGTCCCAGTCCTCGGCCAGCTTGAAGGCATCGCGCGGCTCGGCCGCGAGCTTGGTGCGGCACGCCTTGTCGTCGTCGATGTTCTCCATGGCCTTGGCCTGGTGCATCACCACTTCGCGGCGGCCGGGCAGGAACTCGAGCGTGGTGGTCATGACGCCTACGGGCATCAGGGAGCGCACGGCGGCGCCTTTGCGGTCCTCGGAGTGGCTCCGGATGTGGTATTCGTTGGACGCCTTGCCGGGGCCCCACACCTTGCTCGGTGCCACACAGTGGGCGTAGATGATGCGATTGCGCGCGGTGTCGATCACCGGGTCGGAAATGTAGCCGGGCTGCCCAATCAGGTGGCTCATCAGCAGCATGGTGGATGCCGACGTCAGGTCCGCTTCGCAGGCCCCCACCCGGTTCTCGTTGTTCAACTGGAAGAAGCCCAGGCAGGGATAGGCGCGCAGCTTGTTGGCGTAGAACAGGTGCAGGCAGTCCACCGTGATCGCCCGCGAGCGTTGCGCCGCCAGGAGATTGCGCATGGCGACATACATGCGGCCGCCCTGCAGAATTTCGTCGGGGGTGGGCTCCACGATCTTCCCGGCGTCTTTGGTCCAGGTGCGGGCCCACTCGGCTGCCTCGGCCGGCGAAGCCTTGTCGTACGCCGCGTTCAGCTCGTCGCCGCTGACCTTGACGACCTCGGTGCCGTAAGCCTCGCGGATCTGCGCGGTCAGCGCCGACGGGTCGCGCCCGGTGACGTCGAGCAGCTTCTCCCCTTTCATCTGCTTCACGGCGTGAAGCGCCCTCAGCGCCTGGATCACGTCGCTGAAGCGGCTGGAGGTGACGCCGGCCACCGGCAGCCCTTTTCGGCGCGCCGGACCATACGTGCCCAGGAAATCGCCGGTCCCGCCGTAGAGATGGTCCACGATGATGGCCGGGCGGCCCGAGAAGGCGATCTCGCGCCCCGCGCCGCCGCTCGGGATCCCGAGAAGGAAGACTACGTAGCCATCGGTGCTCGCGGAGCTTTCGAGGATCTTCTTCGACTCCTCGGCGCTCATCGCAGTCGCCGTTTCGAAGACGGCGAAGCTCCCGGCAGGCTTCAGTTGGGCCAGGATCTCTTTCTTCTTCGCTTCGTAGTCGAAGTTCACGTAAGGCCAGCCGGGTTTGTCCGCCGGCGCCTGCGTGAAGACCACGCGGATGTTGGTCCTGGGGCTCTCGGGCGCGGGCGGCGCCGCGCAGAGAGCGCTCGAGCCGCAAGCCGCTGCGCAGCCGGCGCAGGCGCGCAGGAAGGCACGGCGGGTCGCAGAAGGCACGATGGGGAGGTCAGCCATCATAATCTCCTTTTCGGGCCTGATTATACTGCTAAGTGCCGGGCTCCCGGTAGCTCTCCGCGAGATAGAATACAACGCATGAAACTGTCCGCTGCGATTCTCCTTTCCCTGGGCGCGCTGGCGCAGCCCCCTCCACCTGTGATGTCGCCCGAGGCGCATGCCGACGGGCGGGTGACCTTCCGCTTCCGCGCTCCCAACGCTAAAGACGTGCTGCTGGCCCGCGACGGCGCCTCGCGCGTGCCGATGCGGCAGGACGAGCAGGGCGTCTGGAGCATCACCACCGAGGCGCTCGAGCCGGACTTCTATGGATATACCTTCGTCGCCGACGGAGTCAGCCTGCTGGACCCGATGAATCCGCGGATGAAACCCAACCTGCTGAACACGCAGAGCGTGGTGCACGTGCCGGGACCGGCGTCGCTCGTGTGGGAGTTGGGCAGCAGTGCGCCGCGCGGCACGGTGCACCGGCATTTCTACCGGTCCGCCGTGGTGGGCGATGACCGCGACTTCTACGTCTACACGCCGCCGGGGTACGATCCGACGGCGCACAGGACGTACCCGGTGCTCTACCTGCTGCACGGCTTCAGCGACGATGCGAGCGGCTGGACCGCGGTCGGGCGCGCGAACGTGATCCTCGATAACCTGATCGCGCAGCGCAAGGCGAAGCCGATGCTCATCGTGATGCCGCTCGGCTACGGCGCGCCGGAGATTGTGTCACGCACGCCCGGACCGGGCAGGGCGGGACTGCGCCAGCGCAGCTTCGATAAGTTCCGCGAAGCGTTGTTTACCGAAGTGATCCCGGAGGTCGAGAAGAGCTATCGCGTGGCCAAGGACCGCACGGCGCGGGCCATTGCCGGGCTGTCGATGGGCGGCGCCGAATCGCTCTATACGGGCCTGAATGCGGTCGACCGGTTCGCCTGGATCGGAGCGTTCAGCTCCGGCGGCATGGGCGACGATCTCGAGAAATCGTTCGCGCATCTGGATGCAAAGGCCGGCGCGCAGTTGCGGCTGCTGTGGATCGCCTGCGGCAAGGAGGACCGGCTGATTGAATCGAACCGGAAGCTGCTCGACTTCCTCCAATCGCGCGGCGTCCGCTACACCTGGAGAGAGACGCCGGGCGCGCACACCTGGCTGGTCTGGCGCCGGTATCTGGCCGAATTCGCGCCGCTGCTGTTCCAGGACAAGACCTCGTAAACGCCTGACGCCTTCACGTCCGCGCACCGCGAGGACTCGCGTCACGAAGCCGCTGACCTGCACTTCGAGCGTGCCGCCTTCGACGGAAAGCGCGGCCATGGCCGGATGCGGCGAGAAATTCGTGGCCACCAGCATGCCGTCGACGTTCAGCCAATCGCGCCCGCGCTCGATGCGGCGCGGCGCGTGGGTCCATACCCGCTGCGGCTCCTCGAGCAGTGAGATCATGCCGCCGCGGAGGCGTACCGCTGAGGAGTGGCTGAAATGGGTGACATTATGCCGGGTCACAATCTGATTCCGCTCGTTGGGCATCCGGCGCACCGACCCGAGCAATGCGCGGCGTTCCTGCCCGTCGGAGCACATTGTCAGGGCGATCGGCGGCCCAGTTATACAGCATCACAGCTCCGCGGCTCTGGGCTAGCAAGCAAGGCTTACTCAACCCGTAAACTCGCCGCTTACCGCTCGGAGAGAGATGAGAGGCGTCAGCCAGCCGCGAGCGCCAAGCCGGCCATCGCAAGAACTTCCAGACGCAACATGGAATTCATACGGCCACGTTCCGCAGTGCCGTGGCGAATTCGTAATACCCACAGCGCTCGATTTCATCCCACATGGCAAGAACATTCTCGACTTTTACGGCCGGGTGGATCTCGGTGCTGGACCCCAGCCACAATCGGCCGCATCCTCCCGCGCCGGCTATGGCCCGGCGCACGGCTGCCCTCACCTGATCTTCCCTACCGAACGGCAGCAGTTGAGTGGCATCGATGCCCCCCATCAGGATCCAATTCGGACATGCTGGCGCGACAGCTTCCACGGACATCCCGGAGAGCGGTTCGAGCGGGTTCAACCCGTCAATGCCGCTGGCACGGAAATCGTCAAGCACGGGCCACAGGTTGCCGTCCGAATGGAAGATCACCTTGATTCCGTGCGCATGCCATGCCGCCACGAGCGAGCGTAACCGCGGGAAAAACTCCCGGCGCAGGAAGGCCGGCGAGAAGAGCGGTTTGTTCTTGTCGGCAATGTCCGCGTATACCAGCGCCACGGGGGAGAGCCGCGGATCGGCCTCCTCGTGAACCCTCTGTATTTCGGCCCAATTCAGTGCTTCCAGCCATTCCGAGACCAAGGCGGGCGCCTTATGCTTCCCCGTCCCCAGTGCGCTCCCCATTGCCCGGTCAATCCTGGCGGATTCCCTTCCAGTCACGCCCGGCCTCCACACGGAGAAACGGGATGACATTATTCACGCTTGGATGTAAATCCCTCTGTACCAGTTCCGCAACCGCGCTGCGGACATCGTCGCGAAGCGCCGCACGTCTCTGCTCTCGGAGCGCGTCGCGGCGTGCAACGAAGCCAGAGACGATCTGTTTGTAGAGAACTGGGAAATGAGTGTAGAGAAACATCTGCCTGACACCGGTTGCACGGCAAACGTCAGGCACACTCGCACCTGGCATTTCGGCAGCGGCGGTCTCGATCTTGCGCCGGATCGCTTCCCACTCCTTCGCTCTTCACGCTTTCCTGGCCTCGAGGAGTCGCTGGTAGAGATCAGGAAAATAATACTCCAGATACCGATGGCTGCAGCCTAATCGTCGCGCGAGCGCGGCGGTCGCAGGTGGCGGTTCTTCCGAGAGGGCGCTGATCAACCCAGCTCGGAAGCGTGCCCGCCGCATCGCTCTGCTCTGGAGTTCTTTGCGCGCAATTGCTCTACAAAGATTCGGAAACCGAGATGTCAGCGCACAGGTGCCTTGGTATCCGAATTCCATGCACGGCAGATCGCGCACTTGCCGCTCGCTCACGTCGTGCGCCGCTTCCAGCTTGCGGCCGCATCCCGAGCAAACCAGCTTCCGGTTTCCACGCTTGCGTCGTATCCAGAGCTTGAGGGTCTTGGCCCGCTCATTGATCTCGTGTCGGTGGACCCGGTAGCCTGGCCAGCCGAGCAGTTTCGTCCGTTCGCTGTCTCGCAAACTGCCGAGTGTGCCGGAATTGCCTCCGCCATCAAAGCTCGCCCTTCTTGGCGTCCGTCAGATTCCTGCGCAGAGCCCAAAAACGAAAGGCAGATTATGCAGACCAATTCACAGCGCTGCCTCACGCCCGGATCGTGTGGTTGCAAATGTGCTTCAGGCAAGAGAACCGCCGAAGTATACTCGAATTGCATTGCTCGCGAACAGTTTGTCCTGGTTGGAAGGGGACTCTTTAGACACAGAGCGCTCCACAATGTTCAACCATTGACCGTAGCTTGCCGCCAGTGTGCAAACCGGCCAGTCGCTGCCGAACATAATTCGATCCCAGCCGAAGACATCGATTGCGTGCTGGATGTATTGCGAGTACGTCTGCGGATTCAACACAGTGGAATCCGCTTCCGTCATCAGTCCCGAGATCTTGCAGAGTACATTCGAGTTGGCGGCGAGGGCTTCCAGATCCCTGCACCACGACGTGGACGGTGTTCCGCTCACGCGGGGCTTGCCCATATGATTCAGCACGAACGTTGTCTCGGGGCAATTCCCGGCAAGCACGCGAACGTGCGGAAGCATCTCTTGCCGGACGACTACATCGAAAGGCAAGCCGGCGGCGCCGACACTTCGTACGCCTTTAACTACTTGCTTCGAGCAGATCAGATCCGCTGCGCCATGCTCAAAACCCTGGCGAATGCCGGCCAGAACTAGACCCAAAACGTTCCGGAGCCATTCGATGTAACCTGCCGCAGCCTCTGTGCCGACCGGCGCCCATGCGACGATCCGGGTCGGAATTCGGGCTGTCCTAATAGCTCTTAGTAACCACTCGGTCTCGCTTCGCCCATCTGCTCCCGCCGATGCCGCCTCGACGCATACGGACGCGGCGATATCCGGTGGCGCTATTGATGCAAGCTGCTCGGGAAGAAAACGTCCTCTCAGCTCGGGAATGCGTTCCAGCCGCTCGTTGCGAACGGCGGCAGTGTCCCAATAATGCTGATGCGCGTCGACAACGATCATTATGGGCTCTTAGTGGCCCCGGGCGGTCAGGCCAACCGCCGGCGTCCCCGCGGCGAGGGACTTCAACGCATCCTCGGCATGATTGAGCAGCCGGTCAATATCGTCATCCGTATGGGCTCCGCTGACATGCAGGCGCTTATATGCGAGGGGTAGGACGAGTGACCCCTGCTCCAGCAACCGTCTCCGGAACGCGACGTCCGCGGCGACATCGCAGTCGAGCAGTTCCGTATAGTTGTCTGCACCCGGTTCCTTGAAATACAACACCACGACCGATCCGAAGCCCGTCGCCCATGCGCGAATTCCGAACTGGTCCACCAGAGCCTGCAGCCCACGCTTCAACCGTTCAGCAAGCCGGGCGGTGTGCTTATAGAACCCGCTTGTCTCCAACTTGCGCATGGTTGCCAGCGCGGCGGCAATCCCGGCAGGATGAGCGTTATACGTACCAGCAAAGAAGACATCGCCTCCCGCAGTAGCAAACCGCTGCATATAATCCCGCTTTCCGCATAAAGCGGCACACGGATAGCCATTCGCCATGCTCTTTGCGAGTGTCGTCAAATCAGGTGTGATACCGCAAATCGATTGATATCCGCCAAGAGCGTGCCGAAAGCCGGTAATCACTTCGTCAAATATCAGCAGCGAGCCGTTTCGCTTTGTCAGGTCCCGGAGAGCGTCAAGGAATTCCGGCCGGGGCATGACGCAACCGATGTTGTGCGGGATCGGTTCCAGGATTACAGCCGCGATTTCGTTACTGAAGTCTACGAATGTCTGTTCCAGCTCAGGAACCGAGTTGAACGTAAGGACGATCGTGTTTTCCAACGCCTCGGGCAGCATACCGGCGGACCCGGGATCGTACGTGCCGATCCTGTCACGCGGGCTGATCACATTCATACACAGATAGTCGTGCCATCCGTGGTAGCAGCCCTGGAATTTGACAAGTTTCTTTCGTCCCGTCACCGCACGGGCGAGGCGGACCGCGTTATAAGTGGCCTCCGATCCCGAATTGCAGAAGTGTACCATCTCGGCGGAAGGCACGTGCCTGCTGATCGTCTCCGCAGCTTCGATCTCCGGCTCCGTTGTTCCAAGGCCCATCAAATCGATTTCTCGCGTCGCTTCCGCCACGGATCTGTCGACATCGGCATCACAGTGACCAAGAATGATCGGACCGAAGGCGGCGTGATAGTCTACGTACTCTTTGCCTTCCACGTCCCAGACGCGCGAGCCCGAAGCTCGTTTGAAGACGATCGGCGGATTAGTCCGGCGAGTGCTGGAATGGACACCTCCCGGAACGGTCCGGAGCGCCCGCTGGTCGAGTGTGCGCGATGTTGGGTGCGCGCGATCAGTATTAGACATATTCGTGCCTCAATCAGTCGTTATACCGAGTTCGCTGAGGATGTTCCGGTTCAGAATCTCATCGAAGACGTGGCCGGGAATCCTGGGCAGGTTGGTGCCTTCGGCGTACCGGTTCAGTTGACGCAGCGCCGTGATGGCCTGCGCCGGGTCCCACAACGGGTAATCCGATCCGAATAATAGCTTATCGGTGACTCCCCACTCGAGGCAGACGATCATCGCCTCATACCCCTGCCATGGCCTGTGCCAAATTCCAGAGATATCGGCATAAACGTTTGGGTGCTTGCGAATCACCATCGCGGCATCCCGCTGCCAGGGATGTCCCAGGTGCGCCATGATGATTCGAAGGTCCGGGAACACGATTGCCAATTCATCGATCTGAAGCGGAAGCGAATATCGCAGCAGGCCTTTCGAGGCGGGAGAAGTGCCCGTGTGCGTCAGGATCGGTAGTTTCAGTTCGGTAGCACGTTGGAAGAACGGATGCAACGCTGGGTCGGGCGGATTGTATAGCGACATAACCGGATACAGCTTGATCCCTTTCATTCCGAAGTCGCGGACTCCACGCTCCATCTCTTCAATGGCGCCGGGAGAGGAAGGGTCCAGAGCCATGAACCCGATGTACTTGCGCCGGTTTCGCTCGCAGAGTCTCGCCACGTACTCGTGAGGCGTATGAATCCCGAGAGCTAGCGCAGTAATGCCGAAGACGATCACCCGATCGAATTGCTTGACGGCCGATTCAAACTGCTCCGCAGAAATCTCCGGCCAAGCGCCGGTGCCACCTCTCGCCGCCCACTCCTTTATGAAATCCGGGCCGAAGTGGGCCGGCTGCATGAAATGGGTGTGATAGTCGACTCGCATGCTTCACGCACCTGCTCTCTGCATGACAGCTCCGAGTGAATCGGCAAACTCATATTTCCGGCGCAGGTCCGAGTCGAGCGTGACACCCAGCCCTGGCGAATCCGATGGATAC
>DASTMK010000300.1:0-13275 GCA_035714225.1 Bryobacteraceae bacterium
TGATCGGCTCGCTCATGCTTTTAGAGCACCGCCGCGATCCCTGGGCGGAAGAGATGTTCGGCCGCATGTACCGGTTCGTGCAAAGCAAGTTCCCGCTCCGGCAATACGGCTTTCCGCTGTGGATCAATTTCACCGATCGCAAGGTAACCTTCGAGCGGCACTATAACCGGGTCGAAAACTACCATCATCCCCGGCACCTGATGCTGAATCTGCTCGCGTTGAAGCGAATGATGGAAGCGTGAGAAGAGCCGCTAGCGGCGGCCTCCCGCCAACGGCTCTTCGGCCGGCTGATCGGTGCGGTACGGTGCTTCGCGTTCGCCCCAACTGGCCCGGATGAAGTCGTTGTTCATGCGCGCGATCACCTCGATGCTGATCTGCTTCGGGCAGACCGCCTCGCACTCGCCGATATTCGTGCAATGCCCGAACATCTCTTCTTTCATCTGAAGAACCATCTTGAGAGAGCGCTGCGGCCGTTCGGGAGCGCCTTGCGGCAGCATGGCCAGGTGTGCGATCTTGGCGCCCGTGAATAGCGCCGCGGCAGCGTTCGGACAGGCCGCCACGCAAGCGCCGCATCCGATACAGGCTGCTGCGTCCATCGCCCGTTCCGTCTTTTCTTTTGGAACCAGGATCGCGTTGCCATCCGGCGCGCTGCCCGTCGAGACGGAGATGTAACCGCCCGCGGCGATGATTCTGTCGAAGGCGCTGCGATCCACAACCAGGTCTTTAATTACCGGAAAGGCCCGCGCGCGCCATGGTTCAATGTACAGCTCATCGCCATCTTTGAAGTGGCGCATGTGAAGCTCGCAGACAGTGGTGCCGGGAACTGGCCCGTGCGCCACGCCGTTAATCATGAAGCCGCACATTCCGCAGATGCCCTCGCGGCAATCGTGATCGAACGCGATCGGCTCTTCGCCTTTTCCAATCAGCTCTTCATTGACGACGTCCAGCATTTCGAGGAACGACATATCTTCGCTGACATTTCGGGCCTCGTAGCGGACCATGCGGCCCTTCCCTGCTCCCTGCTTCTGCCGCCAGACGTGTAATGTCACGTTCATTACTTATAGCTCCGTTGCGATGGATGCACGTATTCGAACTCCAGGTGCTCTTTGTGGAGAGCCGGCTCCATGCCTTCTCCCCGGTATTGCCAGGCGGCGGCATACGAATAGTCCTGGTCGTTGCGAAGCGCTTCGCCTTCCGCCGTCTGATATTCCTCCCGGAAATGGCCGCCGCAGGACTCGTTTCTGGCGAGTGCGTCGAGGCATATCAACTCGCCGAGCTCGAAGTAATCCGCGACGCGGCCGGCCTTCTCGAGCGATTGGTTGAGCTCCTTGCCGCCGCCAAGGACTTTGACATCTTTCCAGAACTGCTCGCGCAATTCGGGGATCTTACCCAGTGCGTACTTCAGCCCCTCCGCCGTTCGCGACATTCCGCAGTACTCCCAAAGAAGTTTGCCGAGTTCCCGGTGAAAAGAATCCACCGTGCGGGTTCCGTTCACCTTGAGAAGGCGGTCGGTGATGCACCGGACGTTTGCTTCCGCCTCCTGAAATGCGGGGTGATCGGTGCCGGTCTTATCGAGCTTCGTGCCCGCCAGGTAATCGCCGATCGTATAGGGCAGTACGAAGTAGCCGTCCCCCAGACCTTGCATGAGCGCGCTTGCCCCCAGCCGGTTCGCGCCATGGTCCGAAAAGTTGGCTTCGCCGATCACGTAGAGCCCCGGAATAGTGCTCATGAGGTTGTAATCCACCCAAAGGCCGCCCATCGTGTAGTGAATGGCCGGGTAGATGCGCATGGGGGTGCTGTACGGGTCTTCTCCGGTGATGCTCTGGTACATGTCGAAGAGGTTGCCATAACGCTCTTCGATGGTATGGCGTCCCAGCCGGTGGATAGCATCGGCGAAATCGAGATACACCCCGAAGCCGCTCTCCCCTACACCGCGCCCTTCATCACAAATGGCTTTTGCATTTCGTGAAGCGACGTCGCGCGGCACCAGGTTGCCGAAACTCGGATACCGCCGCTCCAGGTAGTAATCGCGCTCCTCGTGCGGGATTTCGTTGGCCGCGCGCTTGTCGCCTTTCTTGAGCGGTACCCAGATGCGGCCGTCGTTGCGAAGCGACTCGCTCATCAGCGTTAGCTTTGATTGATACTCGCCGGTGACGGGAATACATGTCGGGTGAATCTGTGTGAAACAGGGGTTGGCAAATAGCGCGCCTCGCTTGTACGCCCGCCAGATGGCGGTGGCGTTCGCGCCCTTGGCGTTCGTCGAAAGATAATAAGCGTTGCCGTATCCGCCCGTGCCGAGAACCACTGCGTCCGCGATATGAGACCGGATCTCGCCCGTAATCAGGTTCCGTGTCACGATACCGCGCGCGCGCCCGTCGATCACCACAAGGTCCAGCATTTCCATGCGCGGGTACAACTTCACCTTGCCGGCTTCCACCTGGCGCATCAACGCCTGGTAGGCGCCGAGCAACAACTGCTGGCCCGTCTGCCCGCGGGCGTAGAACGTACGCGAGACCTGTGCGCCGCCAAACGAACGATTGGCCAGCGTACCCGCGTACTCGCGCGCGAACGGAACACCCTGCGCCACGCACTGGTCGATGATATTCAGGCTGATCTCCGCGAGGCGGTACACGTTCGATTCGCGCGACCGGAAATCGCCGCCCTTCACCGTGTCATAGAACAGCCGGTAGATGCTGTCCCCGTCGTTCTGGTAATTCTTCGCGGCGTTGATTCCGCCCTGTGCCGCGATACTATGCGCGCGCCGGGGGCTGTCCTGAAAAAAGAAGCAGTGAACGTTATACCCGAGCTCGGCCAGCGTCGCCGAGGCGGAGCCTCCCGCGAGGCCGGAGCCGACGACGATGATATTGTACTTGCGCTTATTGGCGGGGTTGACGAGCTTGAGATTAAAACGGTGGCGTTCCCATCTCCCCTCGATCGGACCTGAAGGAATTTTAGCGTCGAGCTCCATTCTATACTCCCGTGACCGGTCTCAAATAGCCGGTAAGTACGGCGACCGGAATCAGGATGTTACCGCCCGCCACGAAGAGCGCGAACGCAAGCGCCAGGCGCCTCAGCCACGGCGTGTACCGCGGATGGCTCACGCCCAGCGTTTGAAACATACTCCACACGCCGTGATAGAGATGCAAGCCGAGAAGCACCATCGCGACGATATAAAAGAGCGATGCCGGCCAGAACTGAAATCCGTAAATAATGTTGTTGTAGACGTTGTGTTGGTCGAAATGGGG
Source organism: Bryobacteraceae bacterium (assembly GCA_035714225.1). GTDB lineage: Bacteria > Acidobacteriota > Terriglobia > Bryobacterales > Bryobacteraceae > CAADGY01. Next base: position 3,246 of record DASTMK010000300.1, read on the forward strand.
GCTCACCACGCGCCATCCAAATGTGAAGTGCAGCAGATGGTAGATGACAAAGGCCGCGATAATCGGGCCGCTCCACATCATCGTGCGAGAGGCGTAAGTGGAACCCACGCTCTCTTTACTTTGATACTTCACCGGACGGGCGTCCCACTTCAACTTAGTAAGTTGGATGGAAGCAACTATGTGCAGGATTACCGACAGCAGCAGGACGATGCGCGCCGCCCAGAGCGCCGCCGGAACGGCCCGCAACATCACCGCGTAGTTATTGATCTTTTCCGGCGGGCCAAAGACCTGCAAATTGCCGATGAGGTGGCCGACCACGAACCCAAACAGGATGAAGCCCGTTACGGCCATTACAACTTTCTTTCCGATGGTGGATTCGTAGAACCGGAACCCGTGCTTTACCTTTAGATCAACTGCTATTGCGCTCATCCGCGCCCTCTCCCCTGAATCGATGCGGTTAGAAGTTTCATTGTATTCGAAAATCGGCGGCGGGCACTTCGCCCCCTCCTGCGGACAGCTTTCGAACCAGAAAGGTATTCGAGATGAAATCGAGAGAACCGGTCATGTTGTCCGGCTGAACTTCGATGAGCTCGCAGTCTGCTCTTCGAAGGATCTCGAACACGTCTTTCTGCGGAATCACATGCATCTCCATTTCCAGCTTGTCTTTCCGGTCCCGCAAATAGTCGTCCACTTTGAAAGTGTATCCCCGGGCTCGCGTCGGCACCTGAAAATAGGCGACTCCTCCCGGACGCAGGCGCGTCAGCAACCTGTCCAGCAGGGCCGCTATCACCGGAGGAGGGTTATGTTGCAGAACGATCACCGAAAAGATCAAATCGACAGACGGCAAGCTGTCGAGAGCAGCCAGGGAGTTCACCGGGACAAACTCGACATTCGTGTTTCCCTGGTCTTTCAGCTTCCGCGCCGCCAGTGCCATGTGAGGTGCGGACACATCGCACGCAATCACTTTGCTAAACCTTTGGGCGAGCACTGCCGTCAATCTTCCAGTGCCACAGCCATATTCGAGACAGGTCCACCCCGGATCCACGGGAATGCTGTTGCGCGCGGCCCAGATGAAGAAACGCTGAACATCGCCTTCTCCGGATCTCCAGAATTCCTCCTCATGAGCATCGAACTGGTCCGGCTTGAATTGGTTACTTGTGATCACGGACCAATGAGGAACTTCTTCTCCCAGCTTTTTCCACGATCTCTGCACCTGGTCGAGCAACCGATGAAGAGTCGCTTCGCAGGTCTTCACTTCAATCTCCTGCCTGCCTTCCGTGTCCAGCGGAAATCGCCTTTCCATCACCAGGTGGTCCGACGGATTCGGATACTCCTCACCCCGGAGCAATGCGTTTCCGAGCTCCTTTACATTCCGGTAGCGCCGTAACGTGTGTTTCACCCGTCCCCAAAACAGCCAGGAAACGGCGGCGGCAAGGCCTTTGATGGACATGCTCTCAGATATCCTGTTGAACCAAAACTTGCCGCCGGGGAAGAAGCGATGCGCGCTTGCTTGTGCTGCCGCTAAACTGGTCTGGTGGCGCCGGGGTAAGCTTCCGGTACAGTACACAATTATATGATAAAAGCCGTTATTTTCGATCTCGGTGGAGTGATTGTGCCGCTCGATTTCGCGCAGGGCTATACTGCTATTTCCAAATTCTGCTCTTATCCGGCAGCGGAAATTCCCCAGCGGCTTGCCTCCACGGATCTGATCACGCGTTTCGAATCCGGCCAGATTGAGCCGGAGAAGTTCGCGGAGCAGTTATCGGGTATTCTCGGCTTGAAGATCGACTACGACGAGTTCTGCGCGGTTTGGAGCAGCATATTTCTCCCTCACACCCTCGTCTCCGAGGAGCTGCTGGACCGGGTCAAGCGGCATCACCGTCTCCTATTGCTTTCCAACACGAATGCCATCCATTTCGAGATGCTGCGCCGCACTTATCCGATCCTGGGCCGGTTTGATGGGCTCGTGCTGTCCTACGAAGTGGGCGCGATGAAGCCGTCGCCGCGGATTTACCGGGAGGCTGTGGCGCGGGCCGGCTGCCGTCCCGAAGAATGCTTCTTTACCGACGACGTGTTGGCATACGTGGAAGGCGCGCGAAAAGAAGGCATAGACGCGGTGCAATTTGAATCGCGGGAGCAGATTGAGCGCGAGTTGAGAAGCCGCGGCGTCGATCTCGACTAAAGCAAGACCGTATCCAGCCGCTCTTCCTGCCACTCCGGGGCGGTGACCGGCGGCGTGGCGGTATCGGATTCCGTCAGGTATTTCACGAGCGCATCCTCGGAACCGTCGAAATAGGACTCCACAAGTTCGCTGACGGCGGCTTTGCGGAGCGCTTCGCGGCTCAACAGCGGCGAATAGACAAAGGCGCGTCCGATCTTGCGGCGGGAAACGCCTCCGCGTTTGGCCAGACGGTCCAGAACGGTCATCACCGTTGTGTAGGCGAGCACCCGGTTCTTCTTCAAGGCATCTCGCACCGTCTTCACGTTCGATTCACCGGTGCTCCAAAGTACCTTCAGGCACTCGAGCTCCAGGGGAGGAGGAATGTCGCGTCGTGGCCCCGGCCTCCGCATCTCAGTCTTTCCCCAATGCCCGTTGGAGTTTCTGCGCGAACGGCGATTCCACGGAAGACGGGCGCTCCTGAGGGACCGGAGGCGCCGTGCCTGGCATCGCCGAGCCGTTAGCGGCAACCGCCTCCGTTTTGGGAGCCTCAGGCGCGGATTGCGTGCTCTCTCCTTCAAGGTATCGGGCTTTCTTCAGCACCACGCGTTCCAGCGCGTTGTTGTACGCGGTCCAGCAGCCATCCAGGCGGGCATCCCGCTCGGTGAACGCGCGCATACACTCCATCTTCGAGTCGAGATTGTCGAGGTGGTGCAGCAACAGAGCCTCCGGAAAAAGCGGGACCTTCGGAGATCCGAACTCGAGTTCCCCATGGTGGCTCAGGATCATATGCTCCACCAGCAACCGCAGGGCCGGCGGAAAGCCGGGAACCGTTTCAATCTTGCTGCCGAGAGTGCGGAGCCCGATCGCAATATGTCCCAGAAGCTGTCCCTCGTTGCTGTAGCCGAAGCTCCGGGCATAGGTAAGCTCGGAGATTTTGCCGACGTCGTGCAGGATCGCCCCGGTAAGCAGCAGATCGGGATCGACGTCCGGATAGTGCGGAGCGACCAGGCGGCAGAGCTTGCACAGCGACAGTACGTGCTCGATCAATCCCCCCAGATAGGCGTGGTGGATCGATTTCGCCGCCGGAGCCACGCGAAAACGCGAGGCGATGTCCGCATCGGAAAAAAACGCCTCGAGCAAAGCGCGAAGATGCGGGTTGGCAACGCTCGCGATGATCTCTTCCAGCTCCCGAAACATTTCATCGGGATCGCGTTTCGAGCACGGAAAGTAGTCCCGGACATCCACATCGCGCTCGTCCACTTTGATCATCTTGTGGATGTTGAGCTGAAGCCGGTTTTGATAGATTTGCAGGACGCCTTTCACTTTGACGAAATCGTCGCGGTCGAAGGTGTGCATGATTTCGGCAACGTTGTCCCACATCTTGGCGTCGATGTCGCCCGTCCTGTCGCCCAGTTGCAGGGACAGGTAAGGCTCACCCGTCTTTTTCTGCCGGATGTCCTTTGTTTGAACCAGAAAGGTTGTGGTGACAGCCTGATTCGGCTGAAGTTCCCGCGCAAAGGCAGATTTCATGGCTCGTCAGTCTACGGTCAGGGCTCCGGGGTGCTCTTGGTACCCGGAATCGGTATCAGCCACAGCAGGCGCTTTCGTCTCGGCTGGTTCAAGACCTCCTCCTTCGTCACCGTCTCCGGTCTCAGTTCGGCTGGATCCGACCAGCTTGTATCCTTGCCGGGCGCCGCGGAGGTGTCTACATAGCCCTCCCGGATTTCAAGGAAAGCCTCTGTTCGCAACCGGGTCAGAAACTCGCGAACGCGGGGCTGGAAGAGCGGCATATACAACTTTTCCATGATCTCGTTCTCCACTTCCTCAAAAGGCGCTAATCCGGCTTTGTGGTGCTCTTCCACACGCAGGATCAGAAATCCGTTCGGTCTGCGGATCGGATCGGTTACATAGCCCCGCTCCTGGTCCCACACAATGGCTTCGAGCTCTTTATCCAACTGACCCTTTTCCCAACCGGGCAGCTCGCCCATCTGCTCGGCGGATTCGGCATCGGAGTTGTCCCGGGCCAGTTCGCCGAAGCGTTCCCCCTTGCGTGCGCGTGCCACCAGGTCTTTGGCCTTCTTTTCGGCGGCGGCAACACCGGCCGCGTCTTTGCCTTCCGTGGAGACCAGAATCTCCCGGAGGAAAATGCGCTCCTCCCGGACGAACTCGTCCTTATGCTCGTTGTAATACTTCTCTAAATCACTGCGCGGGGGCCGGATCCGGTCTCCTACCTCCTGGCGGATTACGCGCTGCGTCATCATGCTGTTTCGAATCTCTGAGCGGTAATCCTCATACGGCATGCCCAGTTGCTGCCGTATAAAGTCGTGAAACTTCTCCGGTTCGGCGATCTTCGTTCGCAGTTGCACCTCAGCCAGGTACTTACTGACTTCGGCGTCGACGTTGATGTCCATCTGCTTCGCCCTTTGCACCAGCAGCATCTGGTCGATACGGTCGCGCAAGAGGTCGCGCTCCCGCTCTTCGAGCGCTTGTTTCAACTGGGCCCCGGTCGCGCCGTGCTGCTTCAGCTCACCTTCCATCTGGCGCCGGGTACGTTCCAACTCACTTCGCGTGATGATTTCACCGTTGACCTTGGCGATGATTTCGTCGACCAGAACCGCATCGGCGGCCGCCGCGGAAACGGACACCACACCTGTTACAAGCAAGAATCGGAGGAACTTCATATAGTTCGATTATCCGATATTTTACGAACGTAGTGAACTCTCTTGTGCATCCAGTTGTAGCAGTTGAGCACCGACGAATCCAAGCAGTTGAGAAGCTTCCCCGCCGGAGGTAACCGGAATTCGCAGAACACCCGCCGGCGTGAACTGTGCCCCCGCCGTTTTTCGGACCAGGTTCATCAGCGCCGCCGCCTGAACCCGCGAGTCCTTGTGGAACTTGATATTCAACATCCCCTGCCTCCGCTCAATGGATTCGATCCCCAGCCGCTGCGCGGTGCTCTTGATAAGGGCGAACTCGGCAAGGCTCTTCACCTGCCCGGGTACCGGCCCGTAACGGTCTTCCATTTCCGCCAGCACCTTGGCGGCATGCCCGCTATCCGTGATGTCCGCGATCTTTTTATACGCGCGCAGCCGCTGATGCTCATCGGCAATGTAGCCGGGAGGAATCCGAAGATCCAGCCCCAGATTCAGCGAGGAATGGATTTCGAGCGGCACCTCTTCCCCCTTCATCTCACGGGCGGTCTCTTCCAGCAGGCGCACATACATATCGAATCCCACCGAGTTGATATGCCCGTGCTGCTCGCCTCCCAGCAGGTTTCCCGCGCCGCGCAGCTCCAGGTCGAGAGCGGCAATCTTGAACCCCGCGCCCAGGTCGCTGAACTCCTTCAACGCTGCCAGCCGCTTGCGGGCCACTTCGCTCAATTCGGAATCGGGCGGCACCAACAGATACGCATAAGCCCGGCGGTTCGACCGGCCCACCCGTCCGCGGAGCTGATACATGGCCGCCAAACCGTACCGCTCCGCGTTTTCGATAATGATCGTATTTGCGAGAGGGATATCCAGTCCATTTTCTACTATAGTAGTAGAAACAAAAAGATCATATTCGTACCGCATAAACCCCAACATCACCTTCTCAAGCTCCGCCTCGCCCATCTGGCCGTGTCCCACCCCTATACGGCATTGTGGCACCAGTTCCTGGATCGAGGCCGCGCGCGACCAAATGGTATCCACCCGGTTGTGTATGAAATAGATCTGGCCTCCGCGGCCCAGTTCCTGCTCAATGGCCGTTTTGATCAGTTCCGGGTGGTAATGCGCAACCACCGTTTGGATGGCCAGCCGGTCTTTGGGCGGAGTCTCGATAACGGACATATCCCGCATTCCTAACAGGGACATGTGAAGGGTGCGTGGAATGGGGGTAGCCGTCATGGTCAGCACGTCCACGTTCTTCTTTAGTTGCTTGAGCCGTTCTTTGTGGCGTACTCCGAAGCGCTGTTCCTCGTCGACCACCAGCAGCCCGAGATCGCGAAATTCGACATCTTTCGAAAGAATCCGGTGCGTGCCGATCACGACATCCACTTTTCCATTGGCCACATCGCCGATCACCTCTGCAATTTCCTTGGGCATGCGGAAACGGCTCAGCAGTTCGACTCGCACGGGAAAGGAAGCAAAGCGGCGTTTGAACGTCTCGTGGTGTTGAAACGCCAAAACGGTCGTAGGGGCAAGCACCGCCACCTGTTTCCCGTCTCCCAGCGCCTTAAAAGCTGCCCGCATCGCCACCTCGGTCTTGCCGAAACCCACGTCTCCGCACAGGAGACGGTCCATGGGATGAGCGCTCTCCATGTCCCGCTTGATGTCCCGGATAGCTGTGACCTGATCCTTCGTTTCCGCAAACTCGAAGGCGTCCTCGAGTTCCCGTTGCCAATTGCTGTCGGGAGAAAAGGAAAAGCCTTCCGCCATCTTGCGCTCCGCGTAAAGCTTCAGGAGTTCGTCGGCCATGTCGCGTATTTTGGCCTTCACACGCGACTTGGTGCGGTTCCACGTCGCTCCCCCCAGCCGGTCCAGGGTAGGCGGGGAATCGCCGGCTCCCCGGAACTTCTGAATCAGGTCCATGCGGGTCATCGGCACATACAGCTTCGTCTCACCCGCATATTCCAGGAGCATGAAGTCGCCTTTCTGATCGCCATGCTCGATTTCGCGAATTCCGGCGAAACGCCCGACTCCGTGCTCCGCATGGACAACGTAGTCCCCGGGGCTGAGGTCCATCGAGTCGGTACTGAAGGCAGCGGCATGGGACCTCAGCCCACCCGGCCGCACCACCAGGTCCGAAGTTTCAAAAAGGTCTTCGGAGCCGAAGATAGCCAGCCCCGAATCCGGCAGGATGGTTCCGCGGGGCACGTGCCCGCGCACCAGAAAGGTACTGGCCAGCGACCCCGCCATGTAGGCGCGCTCCGCCAGGTATTCCGGGGTGGAACCGCTCTGTTCCATTCCCACCTGGAACGGAACGGAGTACTCCTGGAAAATATCGGCGAGACGTTCCAATTCCCCCATTGAGGACGCGAAGAAGACTACACGCTGTCCCGTTTCGACCAGCGAGCGGGTCTCCGCGACCGCCACCGGAAGATTACCGCGAAAGGCCAGCGATGGGCGTGATGGGATGTGCAGACCGGATCCCCCCAACTCCAACTGCCGCAGATGAACCTGGGATTTGTTCCGGGCTTCCGATTCGAAATCACTAAATTTGTAGTAGATCGCCGTAGAGGAGGCATAGGCTTCCTGGTCCCGCTCCTCGAGCCGCGTCCAAAGCCGCTCCGCGGCGCCTCGAATCTGTTCGGGCTCATCCCAGATGACAATCGGGTTATCCATCAACGAGAGAATCGAAGAGGTGCGCGCCCGGACCAGCGGTGCGGCGAACTCCCAGCCCGGGAAGGTTTCTCCGGACACAACCGCCGCCCCTTCCGGCAACCGCGCGGCGATCTCCTTCAACAGATCGCGGGAGCGTGGCTCCTCGAGCAATGGAAGCAGCAGGCAATCCTGAACCTTTACAACTGAGCGCTGGCTCTCGACGTCGAATCGCCGCATGGACTCGATCGAGTCGCCAAAAAACTCGATTCGGACGGGCTTCTGCGCTTGTGCCGGGAACACGTCCAAAATGCCGCCCCGTAGCGAGTATTCTCCGACCATCTCGACCGGCTCCCGGCGCTCATAGCCGATGCTGTGAAGGTGCGAAAGGATGTCGTCGAGAGGCAATTCGTCGCCGGTACGCAAAAGGAGGGGGAGTTGCCGGTAGAACTCGGCATTATAGGTTCGTAGCAGGGCGGAACCCACCGGAGTGATGGCGATAGGCACACCCCGCGTTGCGATTCTCCACAAACCGATAGCGCGTTGCTCGCTCACTTCCGAATGCGGGGATAACTTTTGTGCCGGCAGGACGTCCAGCGCCGGTATCAGTTGCGGCGCCTCGGAGGCACGGGACGAAATGAGAATCTCATAAAACGTCCCGATAAGCTCTTCGTAAGCTTCCGCCTGCTTGTTGCCGTCTACCAGCAACAGCACCGGACGCTCCGTCGCCTGCCGGAGCAGGACGATATAGAGGGCTTTGGCGGTTGTCGTGAGGCCGGAAAGAGAGATGGCGTGCTCCGGGCCCGGCCCGGCGGCAAGGGCGTGCGCCAATTCCTGGAATGCCGGCTGGCGGCTGAGCGATTGAAAGAGATCTCGAACGGCTGGATGAATCAAAGCTGACGCGCCAGGATCTCCTCAACAATTCCAGTGGTGGAATAGCCCGCCTCGAGCGGCAAGGCCAAAACCTTTCCGCCGGCCGCTTCAACCTCTTCCCGGCCGGCAATCCAGTGGGACCAATCGGCGCCTTTAACCAGTATATCGGGCAGGAGTCTGGAGATGAGTTCGCGAGGCGTATCCTCGTCGAACAGCGTGACGGCATCGACGGCGGAAAGCGCTGCGGCCATTTCCGCGCGGTCTCGCTCCGGGATGAGGGGACGTCCCGGTCCCTTTAACCGGCTGACGCTCGAATCGGAATTGAGGCCGAGTACCAGCAGATCGCCCAACGCCTTTGCGGCTTCGAGCAGACGTATGTGGCCGGGATGGAGTATGTCATAACAGCCGTTGGTGAACACCACCACTTTCCCGGCCCGCTTCCATTCGGCTCGCACATCCAGCAGGTCCTCCTGAAGGTAGATGCGACCCATAGTCAACTTCGGATTGTACCGCTGTCATCACCGGCGAAGCAGCATCATAAAAAGCAACGTGAAAACAGTGGTGAGCACACCGCAGCAGAGTATCCAGATCCAGACCCTTTCATGCTCTGGTTCCAGAGGGGCAACGGTGTTGCTAAAGACAGCTTCGTCCGAAGAGCGATCCTTCAGGGCTCTTTCCCCGGGTGAAGAAACCAGTGGAGTTGTAGCCATAGGAGCCGGTTTCACATTCGGGTCGAACGATTCCAGCCGGGCCTCGACCTCGCGCCGGAACAAATCCGCGTTGCGGGGAATACGGTTCCGTACGTACTCGGGAATTTCCGCGAGAACGGTTTCGAAATCGGCGGAAGCGGCGCCAGGAATCAAACCAAATCCCAGGGCTTCGGCCAGCCTGGAAGCAAGGTGAACCAGGCGCGCCAGGTTGGAGGCGTTCTCCGCTCCGGGCTCTTCCGAAAGGACCGATTGGATGTAATCGGGAAGACCCCACTTCCCCGCAAGATAGATACCCGCCGACGCGCTGTCGATGCTGAACATCTGGATTTCGGCTTCCCGGATGTCCACTGCTTCGGCGTGCACGCTCGCCGCCGCCATCGAGAGCAGATGAGTGTATTCGGGGGGATAGGCGGTCATCAGCCCCAGGCGTCCTAGGTCTTTCAGCAGTCCGGCGATGTACGCCTCGTCCTCCTGTAACAGAAAGTAGCGTGCCAGCATCTGCCCGATAACCGCCCGGGCGATACTGGCGCGCCAGCAGGCGCGAAGCTCGTCCACGATGAGAGTGCTTTTCAGATAGCGCGAGGCGGCAATGGTCGTGGAGATCGACTTGATTCGATCAAGCCCCAGGATGATCAGGGCATGCTTGAGCGTGGTCACTTCCGACGTCAGATTGAAAAGGGCAGAGTTGGCCCGCCGCAGAACCTCTGTCGAAAGAACCGGATCGAGCATAATCGCTTTCTCCAGTTGGACGATCGGCACTCCCTCATCGGACGTGAGTTGAAGCACGCGAACCGCAATGGGAGGAAAGGCCGGGATCTTCTCCAATGCCCCGGAAACTGTCACCGAGCGTTCTGCCATGCGAGCACCGTCCGCGGCTCTGACTATCTATCGTCCGCAGAACGTAAAACATTAGGGATGGATCCGCCCCGCAGCCCGCTCGCGGCTGCCTAAGCCCGTCTGTGCCGCCGGAGGGACAGGAGGCCCAACAC
>DASTMK010000301.1:0-31572 GCA_035714225.1 Bryobacteraceae bacterium
ATCTGGGGCGGCGAGTTCGGCCGTACCGTGTACTGCCAGGGTAAGCTCACCACAACCAATTACGGGCGCGATCACCACCCGCGTTGCTTCGCGATGTGGATGGCCGGGGGCGGCATTAAGGCGGGTGTTTCGCTCGGCGAAACGGACGACTACTGCTACAACGTCGTCGAGGACCCGGTACACGTACACGACATCCAGGCGACGGCGCTTCATTGCCTGGGCATCGATCACAAACGTCTTACATACAAGTTTCAGGGCCGGCACTTCCGGCTCACCGACGTTCACGGCGAACTGGTCAAGAAAATCCTGGCGTAGCTTCCGCCAGCTCTACTAAGGCGCGTCCAGCGGCCGGATGTAGATGTTGCGGAACGCTACCGGCCCATGATCGCCTTGCAGCATGATAGAGCCTTCCGGGGTTTCTGTGCGGTCCCTGTGGTTGCCGGTGGGGCCGGCCACCTCCACGTCTTCATGCACCAGCGTTTCATTCAGCAGGACTCGAAGAAAACGCGCATTCGCGGTCTTCTTGCCGCCTTCAAAACGCGGCGGGCGAAACCAGACATGCAACGATTGCCACGTACCCGGCGGGCGGCTGGCGTTGACGCGCGGTGGCCAGCCCCCGGCATTATTCCAGAGGCGGTAGATGGCTCCATTATCGCCGGGCATCAAGACCCCGCCGAATCCAAAACTGTCGAATAGCTGCACTTCGTACTTCCCGTTGAAGAAGACACCGGAATTAGACCCGGCGGCCAGCATGAACTCGAGATATACTTCACAATCGCCGAAAGCCTCATCGCTCACCAGATACGCGGCGCGGCCCTCTCGGCCATTGGTAATGCGGTCGCCGGGACCCGGGGTGAACGTAAGCCGCTTCGGGTCGAAGATGCGGCGCCAGATCACACTGCGGGTGGTGACCCAACCGTGCGGATCCCGCCCGGCGCCATGCCAGCCGTTTAGGTCCTGGCCATTCAGCAGAGGCCGCCACCCTGGTTGCGAAAGAAAAGGAGGGTCGCCATAGCTTTCGGTGGTATAGAGGTCCGGGACCTGGGCGAACGCCGGAGCGAGCGCCCAAACAAAAACCGCTAGAAACGCGCGCAACATGGGGATCACCACACAAGACGCAGTGCGAATTGTACCGTTCGGGGCTTTGACACCTCCCCCGACACAACCCCGAAGGCCGTGCTGCTCGGAGTCGTATTGGGCACGTTGAACATGACGTGATTGAACGCGTTGATAAACTCCGTGCGGAAGTGTAGTACCACGCGTTCAGTAAGAGGAAAGGCCTTCACCAGCGATAAATCCCAGTTATTCATGCTGTCGCCCCGGATGCCGGAAAAACGAGAGGGTAGCGTGCGGAGATTAGAACCTAATTGCCGGCGGCTGTCGGTCTCGAAGCCGGCCGCGGTGTTGAACCAGCGCGTGCGGCTGCGTTCTCCGCCGGAGAGCGGTATCTCAGCAAGATCGCCTGTGAAGATGGCATTGCCGAAGCCCAGTGCCGGGCCGCTTTGGTACTGGAATATATTGGCCACCTGCCAGCCGCCGAGCACTCCATTCAGCACTCCGGGCCATTGGGAACCCCAACGGCGCCCACGGCCGAAGGGCAGCTCGTACACACCAGTCACTACGACGCGGTGCGGCCTGTCCTGATCGGAAATGACTCTCTCCGGCATAGGGTCCGTCTCGTTCAAGTATCCGGTGGCCTCCATAAACTTCGCCCATGTCCAGGACACATTCACGGTGTAGCCCGCGGCAAAGCGTTTCTCGAACCGCGTCTGCATCGAGTGATACCAGGAGTAACCTTGCTGGGTATCGCGGCTCACGCCGGTGAAGTGGGGGTAGGGCCGCAGCAGTTGGCCGCGTGTCGTATTGGTTCCGGATAGCCCGGTGCCCGGGAGAAGGGGGTAAAACGGATTCGGAACCGCGGCACTAAGGTAATCGATGGCCGCCTGGTCCCGCACGGGGGACGTACTGAGATACTCACGGGGTATGGGGTTGGTTTGGCGGCTGATACGTAGCTTGGTCCCGCGGTTTCCAACATAGGCGACTTCGAGCACTGTGTTCTGGAACAACTCGCGCTGTACGCTCCATTGCCAGCGCTGCATATACGGATTTACAAGTTCCTCGTTGTAGAAGGTCACCGATTGGCCCAGGTTCGTCGCCAGTTCCGCCGTAGTGCCGTCGGCGTGTTGAAAACCGTTAGGAAAGGGATTGGCGATGCTGGCAATGTAGGTCTGGCCGTTATCCAGACTGGAGACCAGAGATGTGGTCCGGCTGAATCCCGTCTGGTTGAAGCTAAGGCGTGAGGTTCCCAACTGATCGTAGAAGACGCCGTATCCGCCGCGAATGACGGTGCGGGTATCCAGCGAAAAGGCGACGCCGATACGGGGAGCGAAGTTGTTGCGGTCGCGATTCATCAAATGCCGGGGCCGCCCGTTGACGCCGGGAAAGGTCAAGCCGCCCAGAACGCGAAAACTTTCTACGGGCACTTCCGGTATCGGCCTGGCCGCGTAGTTGGCACGCGCAGCGGCTTCAATCGGACTGGCCGTGGAAAAGTCGAATCCCCCCACGCTGCGGTTGAAGCGCTCGGTCAGCGGTCCTGGTATCTCATAGCGCAACCCCAGGGAAAACGTAAGGCGGCGGGTGATCTTCCAATCATCTTGCACAAAAAGTCCCAGCTCGGTGTTCTGATATGCGTAGGAATCGTTGCTGACGACGTTCCCGCCCGTGGGAATGCCGAGGAGGAAGTTGGCCAAAGCGCCGCCTTTGGGTGACGCCGCGGAGCTATCCAGCGGGCCATTACTGAAGCTGGTTCCGAAATCAAGTTGGCCGGAGGATTGCCCAAGCTGGTACGTGTTCTCGCGATAGACACGATACTCCGCTCCATAGCGCAACATGTGGCTACGCACTACATGCGTTAAGGTGGCTCCTGCCGTATGGGCGTCGTCGGCACGGTTGGTAAGCGTCTGGTTTCCGAACGGTGCGTAACCGGAAATATTCAGGTAGGGCAACTTGACGGAGCTTTCGGGCCCTTGTCCGACTTCGGCTATGAAACTTGGCGCGAATCCCAGAGAGGCCAGGTCGAACTTGTCCTGTAAGGGGATGTTCTGCTCGATGAACCGGGCGTATCCATAGCGCACATTGAGAAGCAGCGCAGGGCTGAAGGTGAAGACATCGTCAAGGGCAATACCCCGCATATACCTGTGAAATAAAGCTCCCTGGGCTTCCTCGAAACGCGTATCGAACTGCTGGTCGCGCTTCCCCAGATTGCCGCGGACGAAGAACCGGTGGCGGTCGCTGATGTTGTGATCCACACGAAATAGCTGGCTGCCATAATTCACGCTTTCGGGCCCCGGATCGGTGTTAGTTGAGGGAGCCGTCGATTGTGCCGGGCACATTGGGGCTGTACCAGAGTTGCGCAAGCTTCTGCGAGATCGGATGAATACGGCTGGCGGGCAGCACGTTTCCGGGAAAGGGGCTGCGTTGGAACCGGTTGTTTGCCGCCGGCCTGGTGGTCATCGGGTCGTAAATCTGGTACTGCGGACCGATCTGAAGCAACGCGGAGAAGTCCCCTGCCCTTTCGGCAGCGGTGGGCACCGTGTTGGAATACGTGCCGCGCTGCTGGCGGCTGCGCGAGTCTTCGTAACCGAACATCCAAAAGGTGCGATTTCTGCCGTCGTACAGTTTAGGGATGTAAACGGGGCCGGTGCCATTTATGCCCCATCGGTTGAAGCGGAGCGGCGGCTTCTCCTGCCCCGACATATTGGAGAAGAACCGATTGGCGTTGAGCACATCGTTTTGCAGAAACTCGTACGCTGAGCCATGCAACTGGTTGGTCCCGGATTTCAAAGTCACATTGACCACGCTTCCAGGAGTGAAGCCCTGACTGGCATCAAACGAAGCCGTCTGGATTCGAAACTCTTCCACCACGTCCACCGGCGGCACGTAGGCAACGGTGCTGCGCGCGGTGTTGGCCACACCGTCGAGGGTAATGTCGTTGTTGGAGGAGCGAGTGCCGCTGGTGGCGAACGCCGATGAGCCATTTACCGAGGAAGGATCGGTGGAGGACGAGCCGGCAAAATTCAGTACGCCGGGAACGGTGTTGGCCAGCAGCATCGGGTTGCCCTCCCGAAGGGGCAACTCTGAAATGCGCCGGGTGTCGATCACCTGTCCCATGGAAGCGCTGGCCTGCTCCAGCAAAGGAGCTTTGGCATCTACAACTACACGCTCGGTGACGCTGCCGGGCTGGAGTATGACATCGACGGTTACGCGGTCGCCGATACGGATAGGAATTCCTTCGCGCACAAATTCGCGAAACCCTTCGTAGGTTACCGATAACGTGTATGTGCCGGGGACCAGATAGGTTAGCAGAAAATCGCCGGTCCGATTAGTCCGGGCGGTGCTGGTCACGTTGGTGCCGGCATTCGTGACGCGCACCTCCGCTCCCGGAATCACTGCCTCGGAAGCGTCCTGGACCCGACCGACGATTTGGCCGCGCGTGTCTTGAGCCACCAATGGCGCGGCGAGAAGCAGCATGAGCATTGCGGATGTCTTCAGCAAATTAGAATCTCCCCAGAGACGTTTTTAAGCGGTCCGGCGCCCACATCGGGTGCGTGGTTCCGCGTTGGAGCGTTCCAAACATGATATTCACAGACCCGGAAAGTGTAAAGCGTTTCGTCCTAATTTTCCGATTTTCCCCATTCTTTTGTTATTTCCTCAAGGCAACTATGCGCCGGGGAAGCCTCCAGCCGGTGGAGGAAATGGCGGTCAGGAACTATTGCAGGCGTATAGAACAATTCCGGATTCCTGCTGGATCGCGCTTGTATGCTCGATGGAATTCCGATGTTTCTGCTGGAAGACCAGCCGCCAGTTGCGGCGCTTCCCCTCCGAACCGGGTGGAAGATGGTCTCAAAGCGCAACGTTTCCTGTTTCTCTCGTGAGAGACTGGTGGAAGCATGCGCCCAGGCCGCCGCCTCTTGCCGTGCATTGTGGTGTTGGCGGGATTGCAGTCCACCAAGGCCCAGACCATCGAGCCCCCACGATTCGTATCTCCGTCAGACTCGTTCAGGTGGACGCTGTTGTCACTGGTTCGGACGGACGTCCTGTGACCGGTCTGACAGCCGGAGATTTTGAAGTTCTTCAGGACGGGCGCACGCAAGACATCGTTCACTGTTCTTACGTGCCGGCCCATTCCGGACAAGGCAGCGAAAGCGTTTCACAACAGGAGCGTCTGAGACCGGAGCAGGTGCGGCGCACCATCGCCCTGGTAGCGGACGACCTGAGCCTGAGTTTCACCAGTACAGGCTGGGTTCGCGAAGTACTGCGGCGGTTCGTGGATGAGCAGATGCAGCCGGGGGACCTGGTGGCCATTCTCCGCACGTCGGGAGCCATGGGAGCGCTGCAGCAGTTCACGTCCGATAAACGGCAGTTGCACGCCGCCATCAGCCAGCTTCAGTGGAAGATGAGGCGCGGCTTTCCGGTCGAGTTTCCCAAGGAACTGCCGGAGGAATTCACGCCAGACGGGATTTCCGAAGAAACCGAAACCACGCCGCAGAGTTTCGGTACGATCGGCGCTTTGAACTATATCGTGCGAGGCCTCAAAGATGTACCCGGACGCAAGCTGATTATCCTCTTCTCCGACGGGTTGTCGCTGGGCGGGCGGGACACATTAGCCCGCGAGTTACGGCAAAGGTTCAGCGACATGGCGGGCCGGGCTTCAGCGGTGGTTTATACCATCTATGCCGCTGGCGTGCAGGCGCCGCCGAGCGACCCCTACATGTACGATCCTCTCCGTACTCCCATGTTGAGCGACTCTTCGCCCGCGATGAGGAACCTGGCGGCCGTTTCCGAACAGACGGGCGGGCGGCATTTCGCTTACAACGACCTTCCCTCTGAAGTCTCGACAATTCTCAACCAGGAGGCGGGTTATTACTTCATCGGTTATCGTCCCGATGAATCCACCTTCCGGAATCCGAATCGCTTCCACACCCTGGAGGTGCGGGTGCGGCGCGCGGGACTTACAGTCCGTTCGCGACGCGGCTTCTACGGCGTCGCTGAAGAAAATCTGCCGGCCGTGCCGGATGATCCCAAACGGCAGCTTGCCAATGTCCTGATTTCCCCGTTCGTTTCAAACACAATCCCGGTGCGCATGGAACCGCTGGTCGCCTACTCTCCGAAGATCGGCCAGTACGTTTCCTGCACGTTGTACCTTGACGCGAGACCCCTGTCCTTCTCCCAGGATGCGGAGGGCTGGATGAATGGAGCGATCGAAGTTCTGCTGGCCACTTTCGGCGTCAACGGAGAAAGAGTGGACGTCCGCGCGCATACGTTTCACGTTCGCACACGCGGAAAAACCTATCGGCATGTTCTCGAAAATGGACTGACATATATAATTACCTTGCCGGTCAAAAAACCGGGACCATACCAGGTTCGGGCAGCGGTGAGAGATGTGAAATCACGCAAAGTAGGCTCAGCCTTCGAGTTCGTCCAGATTCCTTCCGCATCTCGAAATCGTAACGCCAATCACAAACGGTTACCGCCCGGATAAATACTCTGGAAAGCCCGTGGCCGCGTTCTGAAGGGCCGTAATTTTGGCATTTCTTCAAAGTTGGATCTTACAACGCCGGCTGCTCCACCTCATGTCGCCCGGTGAGATTCGAGAGAACCGCGAACACATTCTCGAGCTTACCGGCCGGAACCCGGTGCACCTTTGTTATCCGAGCAACGAATACAGGCTCGATTGACTTCCGTGGCTTACCCAACTGTCGGTCTCTTCGGCTACGACCTGCAGGCAGGTCTTGCATTCCCGGCGTTCAAACACGCTGTTGCTACCCCGGCTCGTCGATCACTGTGGATTGAGCAACATCGAATTTGAAAGCTGGCTTTGCGGCTGCGCCGAATTCCTCCCGAACCGCGGATAGGCCATGCGGGCATTTCACACCCGCTCCGGCACCACGTAGGGTGCGCGGTACTCGCGGCTGAGCATGCGGTTGGCGTCCGCGTCGGCGAACCTGCCCTGCGCCGGGTCGAATGCCAGCTTGCGGCCCAGCCGGTAGCTGATATTGGCTAAGTGGCACAACGCCGCGGCCCGCACTCCTACCTCCACCGGCGCAGTGAGGTCGTTGGCGTTCCGGCTGCGAACCGCTTTTACAAACGCCCCGAAGTGTGCCGTGCTGTCGTAGCCGCCCTCCGGCCCCACGGCCTTCTCTTCCATCACCTTCTCGCGCCGGCAGTTCGAGGGAGCAGAGGCTGTCGTAGCGCAGCCACGCCCCTTGAAAACTCGAAAGCCCTGCGGATCGACAGCCAGATATCCTTCGGTACCGTAAAACACATTGCCCACAATGTTGCCCCCGCCCCCGGCCACATCGCTGTCCGTGCCGGTGTGCAGACCATGTACCTCGAAAACCATCCGCCGGTCGCCGTAGTCGAAGACCGCCGATTGCACGTTGGGTGTCTCCTGGTCGTCCTGGTAGACGTACTTGCCCCCGGTGGAGACTACCGAATTGGGCATACTGGTTTCGCCAAGTCCCCACAGACAGATATCCACTTCATGCACTCCCTGGTTCCCCAGGTCGCCGTTGCCCGTATCCCAGAACCAGTGCCAGTTGTATCTGAAGCGATTCTGGCTGAAGGCGCGCATCGGCGCGGGCCCCAAAAACAGATCCCAATTGACCCCGGGCGGCACCGGCTGGTCCGGCGTGTGCCCGATGGAGGGCCGCCACTTGTAGCACAATCCCTTCGCCATATAGACCTTGCCGATGATGCCCTGTTCGAGCAGTTCAATGGCACGGATCTTGATCGCCGTGGTGCGGCTTTGCGAACCAACCTGGACCATCCGCTTGTATTTGCGCGCCGCATCGATCATCCGTTGGCCTTCCCACACGTTGTGGCACGCAGGCTTTTCCACGTATACGTCCTTGCCCGCCTGGCAGGCCCAAATCGCACCCAGCGCGTGCCAGTGGTTAGGCGTGGCCATGGAGACAACGTCGATCTCGCGGTCGTCGAAGAGCTGGCGCATGTCGGCGTAGACTTTGGGCTTGTGGCCTTGCATCTTTTCCACCTGGGCAACGGCGCGCTCCTGCGCCGCCTGGTTCACATCACAGATTGCGGCGATGCGGCACTTGGTCTGTTTGCCTGCCATCGTGATGTGGGCACGGCCGCGGCCTCCCACGCCGATCACCGCCACGTTGACGGTATCGTTGGCGCCCAGCACCGCGGCGGGTGCCAGGGCGTAGAGCATCGATCGCCTGCTAATCTTATTCATTGTCAAAATCTCCAGTACTTAAAGCGTTCTTTCCTCTCATCGGGACTAGTCGCCGGCGGGCGACTCCGCTACCTCAACACGCGCCAGCCGCCGCCTTGATACCCACTGCCCTAAATCGTCGAACAGCGAGTAGGCTACAGGCGTTACGATCAACGTAAGCAACAACGAAAGACTCTGGCCGCCGATGACAATGATCGCAATCGAACGGCGCTCCTCCGCACCGGGACCGGCGCCGAGCGCCAGAGGCAGCATGCCTGCAACCAGCGTCAGCGTCGTCATCAGAATAGGCCGCAGGCGATCCCGGTTCGCCTGTAGGATCGCTTGCATCCGCTCCATACCGGCCCGACGCAAGTTGTTCGTGTGATCCACCTGTAAAATCGAGTTCTTTTTCACCACTCCGAAGAGCACCAGAATACCCAATGCCGAATAAAGATTCAGCGTGTCCTGGAACAGCCATAGCGACAGGAAACCGAACGGAACCGCGAGCGGCAGGCTGAGCAGAATCGTGACCGGGTGTGTCAGGCTTTCAAACTGCGAAGCCAGAACCATGTACATGAATGTGATGGAAAGCAGAAAGGCGAGCAGAAACTCGCCCAGCGTCCGCTCGAACTCCCGTCCGCGGCCCACCACCATCGTGGTATACGCTGCCGGAAGATTCATCGCGTCGACGGCTTTGTACATTTCTTCCAGCCTGTCGGCCAACGCGTAACCCGGGCTGATGTTGGCGCGTATGCCGACCACGCGCTGCCGGTCGAGGCGCTCGATGCGGAATGCCGACATCGCTTCGCGCATGTTTACGACATTGTCGAGCCGTGTCAGGCCGCTCTTCGCCGAAGGCACCCACAGCTTCGAAACGGTGGTGGCGCTATCACGGTCCTTCCCCACCAGGCGCACTTCCACGTCGTATTCCTCAGCCGCTTTTTCGTCCCGGAAACGTGAAACCTCATCATCGCCGCCCACCATAATGCGCAGCGATCCGGCAATATCGGAAGCGTCCACACCGAGGTCCGCCGCACGGCCGCGGTCGATGAAGACGCGGAGTTCGGGTTTGGTGAGCCGCAGAGTGGTATCCACGTCCACGATGCCCGGAGTTTGTGCCGCCACCGTCCGCAGATGCTCGCTGTAGCGGTACAAGTCCATCAGGTCCGGGCCCCGCAGCGCCAGGTCCAGATCCACGGGCGCGGACCCCTGGTTCAGAGAAACCGAATTGCGCACCGATACACGAAGATCCGGATAGCGCTTGACGCGCTCGCGAACCGCCTGCATCACATCGCGTTGCGAGTATACGCCACGAAACGCCTCCCATGGATGCCCTTCCAGCGTCTTCTTTGCGAGCCGCGAAATACTGAAGACACGATCTTCGATGGGCGCCAGCTTCACGTACGCGCGCCCGGAATTCACCTGCTGGAGATAGCCTGTGCCGATGATGGTAAGCACGTGCTCGATGCCGGGCAGGCTTCTAAGCTCCCCCGAAAGGCGGTCCATCGCGTCCTGCATCGCCGTTAAACTGGTCCCTTCCGGGGCGGTGACGGACATCTCGAATTCGCTCTCATCCACATTCGTGGGGATGTATTCATGCCGCACGAGTTTGTACAGGGGAATGCCGGAAACCATCACCAGCAGAGCGAAACCGGCGACAACGGCGCGACGGCGCATCGCCGCTTCGAGCAGCCGCATGTAGACCCGGTCCACGTGCGCGTAAAATCCTCGCCGCGAACCGCCATGGCTTGTCACATCCTGGCGCCGGAGCATGCGTGAGCTCATCATCGGCGTCAGGCTGAAGCTGACAACGAGAGAGACGAGAATGGCGACCGAGGCCGTGAACCCGAAGCTGTACAGGAACCGGCCGGAGATGCTGGACATGAACGACACCGGTAGAAACACCACCACCAGGCTAAGAGTTGTCGCCATCACCGCCAAGCCGATGTCCTTCGTCGCCATCACCGCGGCCTGCATCGGCGGAATCGCCTTTTCCTCGATAAAGCGGAAAATGTTTTCGAGCACGACAATCGCATCGTCGATCACCACACCCACCATCAGGACCAGCGCCAGCATGGTGATGTTGTTGAGCGTGAATCCAAGCCAGTGCATGGCGCCGAACGTGGCGATAATGGACGCGGGAATCGCCACGGCGGCAATCAGCGTCGCCCGCCAGTTCCGGATAAACATCAATACAACCAGCGAGGCAAGAATGCTGCCCAGAATCAGGTGCAGCCGTACTTCATGGAAAGCCGCCTCGATGTAGCGCGATTGGTCCTGCACAATGTCCAGGTCGACGCCCGCGGGCAACAGGCGCCGGATGCTTTCAAGGCGCCGCTTGACATTGTCGATAACCTGAATGGTGTTGGCGCCGGACTGCCGCTGGATTTCGAGTGCCACCGCTTCCCTGGCGTCGTAGCGCGCCGAACTGCGCTGCTCCTTGTGGCCGTCTTCCGCATATCCCAGGTCACGGATCCGAATCGGGGTGTTGCCAATCGTCGCCACCACCAACTCGTTAAACAATGTGGGATCCGGAAAACGCCCCAGCGTTCGCAGCACCAGTTCGCGCTGTCCTTCATCCACACGCCCGCCGGGAATATCCGAATTCTGCCGCGCCACCGCGTCCCGCACGTCGAGAATCGGAATGCGGTAGGCCGCCAGCCTGTCCGCATCTACCCAAACATTGATGGCGCGCCGCTGCCCGCCGACGATCTGTACCTGCCCGACACCGCCGGCGGATTCGATAGCATCCTGCACCTGGCGGTCTGCGATTTCGTACAACTCGCGAGGGGTTTTATCGCCGCTGAGCACCAGCGTCATCACGGGCGCGGCGTCGGCGTCCAGCTTGCGAATCAGCGGCGGCTTGGTGTCCTGTGGCAGCAGGCTGATGACCGTTGCAACCGCGTCCCGCACGTCCTGCGCCGCCACATCGATATCGCGTTCGAGGTTGAAAGTGATGGTTAAAATCGAGGCGCTCTCAATGGAAGAGGAGCGCAGCGTGTCGATGCCTTCCACCGTGGCCACGGCGTCTTCGATACGCCGCGTGACGGTGCTTTCAATCTCTTCCGGCGATGCGCCAGGCAGCACGGTTCGAACGGTTACGATCGGAATATCGACATCGGGGAAGCGATCGACACCGAGCTTGCCGTAAGACACACCGCCGATTACAACCATCGCCATGACGAGCATCACGGCGAATACCGGACGTGCGACGCAGATTTCCGCGAGCTTCTGCATGCTCAGGTGCCTTGTGCGGTCACCCGCTGGCCCTTCGCCATGCGGTCGTTTGCTTTTCGGACTACGCGGTCACCCGCCTCGAGACCGGATAGGATTTCGACGCGTTCGCCAGACAGGCGCCGACCGGATTTTACAACGCGCTCATCCAGCACGTTACCCGTTACCACAAACACACGCTCGATGCCGGCGAAACTGGTGAGCGCCTCTGCCGGTACGAGAATGCTCTTGGCCCTTTCATCCACCGTAATGGAACCCTCTACAAACGATCCGGGCCGGAGCAATCCATTCTGGTTGGGGATCTCGCCTTCGATAGTCAATGAACGATTTTCCGCCTGGATGGCCGGGCTCAAACGTACAACGCGGCCTCCGCTCACCATGCCTGAACCTTCCAAACGGACGTCGATCCGTTGGCCGAGCCGTACGCGTGCAGCGAGCCGTTCCGGCACCTCCAGTCGCAGACGGAGCGGATGCTGCCGGACCAGCGTTACCACCGGTGCGTTGACCGCCAGATACTCACCCAACGAGGCAATACGCCGTGTCACCGCGCCGGAAAAGGGGGCACGGATTGTGCAATCGCTGAGTTGCTGCCGCGCCAGCGCCAATTGGGCGCGCCGCTCACTCAACTGCGCCCGCATGCCGGCCACTTCTTCGAGGGAAGCCTGGTAGCGGGCTTCCGCAGCCTGCAAGTTCACCTGGGCGCGATCGTAGTCGAGCTTCGAAACAACGCCTTCCTTGAACAGCTTCGACGTATTGTCAAACAACAGCCGCGCATCGCTGAGGTTCGCCGCTGTCTGCCGGACCGTGGCGGTCTGTTCCGGAACGACGTCATCATGCGCCGCGGAAGCGATGCCCAGCCGCGCTCTCATCTGCTCCACCAGCGCCTCGGATTGCCGTACCTGTAGCGCGTAATCTTCCTTTTCCAACTCGGCCAGGACTTCCCCTTCCCGAACTACGCTGCCCAGGTCCACGCGCAAGGCTTGAACGCGTCCGGCAACCTTGGCACTGATCGTAGCCGACTCTTCGGCGAGCAGTTCCCCGGTCGCGGTGATCACCTCGGGGACGTTTTCGAGCCTCGCGGTTTGCACCTCGACTGCGACCGGACGAGGGGGCTCGTTAGCCGATACAGGCCCGCCCGAGTATGGACCGCTACAGCCAACAGCCCACAGCGCACAACATGAGACAAACAGCCGGATCATGGTAGGTTTGCGTTATTTTCTCATAGATCCGGCGGGGCGTGGATCACGGGACGGGCCGCGAGAAGACCCCTTAGTAAAATCCGCCACGATGGAGTCGATTTCGGCCTCCGCCTCCCCGCGCTTTTTCCTGGCGGCTCCGATGAGGCGCAGATTGTTCGCCGTCGTCTTGGGCTGAAACGTCTCCTTCACGCGAGCGAGGGCAGCGCCCGCGTATTTGCGTGCCGCGGCCCAATCCGAGTCGAGCACCGAGATCTCCAGCATTGTCGCGTAGTCCCAATAGTCCGGGTGCGCCTGCCGGAGCTTACGCTCCGCGGCGAAACGTACAACCGGCAGAATCTGATTCCGCCGGCCGATTGCTTCCGGGCCGCCCTTCACTTCCAGCAGCGTTGCCGCGTTCAGGCCGGGATAGAAGTCTCTCGGGTCCGCTTCGAATCCGCGCACATACGCCGCGATCGCTGTATCGAGATGCCCTTCGGCGGCCGGGTCGCCTGCGGCGGCGGTTTCCGCCCACAGCGCCTTGTACACTCTGCCGATGAGACCGCAGGTTTCGGGGTTCGGACCGGTCTCCGCTTCCACCGCCTCCAGGATCTCCAGCGCGCGCCGGCGGTCGTAGGTCCGCGCGTCTCTGGGAGCTTTCTGGTCCTCAGCGCGCCTTTCGAACGCGAATGCAAGCTGCTCCCGCACCATCATCTGCCGCTTGAGGGTGTCCGGCATTCGTTCGTACAGCTCGATCAACTCCGTCCAGCCTTCAACCGACCGGTAGGCGAGCATCAGGTTCACCATGATGCCGACTTCATGAGTATCCAGCAGCCCGAGTTTCTTTTCGATTTTACGGAGCGCTCTGCGGGCAGCACCAGGCGGCCCGGAACAGGCCTGGACCATTTGCTGCTTGATCTCCTCGCTCGCCGCCACCTGTTCGCGAAACAGGTCGCTACGCAGGTGGGCAAGGTCCGGCTTCCAGTTTTCGATAAGCTGGAACACCGGGCTATCGATGGGCGCCCGATCGATGGCAATCTTGCGAAGGGCGCTCAGCCGCCCGGTGAGCGCCCTTCGCAAAGCAGCCGCTTGCCGTGGACCGAAAGCGTTGTCTTTCCCCAACTCGTACGGCAGCGCGCGAAGGAAATTCACATCAAAGGGAATCGGTTGATGCTGAGCGAAAATCGGCTGGGTGGTACAGGGGCGGGCCGTATGCCTTATACCAAGCTCGTAGAACACGTTTGCATTTGCGGTTGTAAGATCCGCGACCGCGTATTCACAGAGCAGCAGCCGCTCAAACATCGGCTTGTGAATGATGCCTCCGGTTTTCTCTTCGTCGGCGCGAACGGGGATCATCCCCGCCCCTTTGATAGCCGGCTCAATCGCGTTTCTGTAGATTCGATTGAAATCGATATCCGGAAGTCCGGTCGGATCTTTCTTTTTCCCGAACGGCATCAAGACGAAGCACAGAGGTTTAGGAGTAGGCATTCTTCTGCCAAACGAGCATAGCAGAACAGTTCATGCTGCGAACCGGATGCGATGTGCCCGCCGGTTCAACTACGCCGGTCGCGGTACCAGAACTCTTCGATTTCTTCGAGCGTTTTGCCTTTTGTCTCTGGCGTAACGAACAGGACGAACAGAAAGGTCACCACGCAGAGGCCCGAGTACAGCCAGAACGCCCCGGAGATGGAGATGGCTTGTGCCAGCGAAAGGAAGGTCATCGTCAGCGCGACACAGGCTACCCAGAGGCTGATGGTGGCAATCGACATGGCGCGGCCGCGTATCCGTGTGGGAAAGATTTCCGCGAGCACCACCCAGACACCGGGGCCAAGTCCGACGGCGAAGGCGGCGACGCAAAACAGCATGGCGGGAAGCACCAGAGCCGCGGGGGGCGGTTTCAGCAAAAACGCGATTCCCAGCAACAATTGCGCTATTGCCATTACACCCGAAGACCACATGAGCAGCCGCTTCCTTCCTGCCCGGTCGATGAGCCATAGCGCAACGATGGTGGCCACAAAGTTTACCAGGCCTATGATGACGTTCGCTCCAATGGCTGCTGTTTCCGTGTGTCCGCCCACTCGTTCCTTGAAGATGATGGAGCCGTAGAACAGCACCGTGTTAATTCCGGTGATCTGCTGAAGCACGGCGAGGGTAACCGCAATGAGCAGGGCCCGGCGGAGCCCTGGCTGAAACAGTTCGCGCAGGCTGCCCGATTCACCGGCAATAGCCGTCTTGATGTCTTCGATTTCGCGCCGGGCCTGCGCTTCGCCCGACACGCGCATCAGTACCCGGAACGCCTTGTCTTCCGCACCGTTTTCCGTGAGCCAGCGAGGGCTTTCCGGCACGAACAACAACCCGGCGAAGAACGCCGCCGAAGGAAGGATGGCGGCAGCGAACATCCATCGCCAGCTCTCCGGCCCATGATAGGAGAGCAGCCAGTTCACCAGGTACGCAAGCAAAATACCGGTGACGATGGCCATCTGATTCAGCGATACCAGGCGGCCACGAATACGAGCCGGAGAGACTTCCGCAATATACAGCGGCGCCAGCACCGAAGCGACCCCGATCGCCAGTCCTCCGGCGAATCGCGCTGCCGTAAACTCCGTCAAATCGCGAGGAAGCGCCGCACCGGCCGAAGAGAGTGCGAACAGAATCGCGGAGACGATCAGTATCCGGCGGCGGCCAAAGCGGTCGCTTGAAATCCCCGCAAGGCTGGCGCCGAACACGCATCCGATCAGGAGACTGCTGGCGGCCACCTCCGTCTGGAATTCCGTTAATGCGAATTGCTGGCGCAGGAGGAGAATGGCTCCATTGATGACCGCGATATCGAACCCGAACAGCAGGCCCGACGCCGCGGCCACCAGCGAAACCATGTAGGCGTAGAGCGTGTGGCCCTGCGCCGCGGCTTCACCGGACAAGGGGCTGGCGCCGGCGCGGAAAACGGATGGACCCGGCATTGACGCGCTCAGGCCTCGTGAACCACTTCAAAGCCCATAAGCCTCCCCATACGTTCCACCGTCTTCACATGATCGCCGTAGAAGATTACGCGATGCAAGCCCGCGCCGAAGTTTTGAAGCCACTTGCCGGCGCCGGGAACGCGCGTGCGAATCTGGCTGCGGCAGCCGCGATCGCTATCCACCGGACCCGTTACCTCGGCAGTCGATATCAGCATCTGGGTTGGGCCGTTGAACCTCGCGACCGTGATGGTCTCATCCGAAGGCATCAACACCTGCAACACCGCGCCTTCATTCGTCTCCAGGTGATTGCGGACGATGTAGGGCGAAGCCGGGCCGTCCGGTCCCTTTAGCTTGGTGGCGGAAACACAGTGCGCGTGAATCACTTCGTTGCGGCTGGTATCGAAGACAGGGTCGGAAACGAAGCCCGGAACCCCGGCATAGGAAGTTACCAGCATTTGCGTCATCGTGGAGGCAAGGTCACCCTCGCAGACGCCATACAATCCGGCGTCGTTGAATTTGGACCAGGCGATGCAGGGATAGCCTGGAAGCGTGTTTGCGGCCAGCGTGCCGAAGCAGTCGATCGTGACGGCGTTTGCTTTCTCCTTCAACAGCATCTCCTTAAGGCCCAGATAGAATCGCACGCCGTTGAAGATCTCCTCTCGTGATGGCTCCACTACTCGTAGCGCGCCGCGCACGAAAAGATCGGTTTCGCCCCTGGCTTTTTCCTTATCAACCGCATTGAAGGCGTTATGAAACTCGGCGCCGTTCAGGAACCGGAAGCTCGTGCCGAAATGCCGGCTGTATGCGTCCGCCTGCTCCTGGCGCGCGCCGGGAGAAGCGACTCCCACCAGCACCTTGCTCTTCCGCAGATGGCGCACAGTGCGGAAAAGGCGCATATAGGGGTCGAGATCTCCGTAGCTGGAGGTTGCGATCACGTCTATCTTCTTACCGGCTTTCCGAAGTCCGGCAATGCTCGACCAGGCGTGCGTCGCATAAGGGCGCGAGAAGAACAGCGCGGGAACATTAAGAGAATCCACAAGCGAACGCAGCGGACCGATGGGCTGGCTTATGGGAATGATGAGCACGCCGTCGATATCGCCCACCTTAGCCAGCCACGGCTTCACCTCCTCATCGGTTCGTAGAAGATCGCCTCCAACAAACCGCACGTTCTGTTCGTGCATGCGGGCAACTTCGGCAAGACGGCTCTCCACCTCCCCCACTTCAGCGTGTACATCGAGTGTGGTCTTGGGCCAGTGGACTCGTGTCGACGCCAGATAAACCTTCGCCACCGTGGCCGGGGCGTTCCATGGCATGGAAGAAAATTCTTCGGCGGCTGCGCTGAACGATACGAATGGGACGCCGCACAGCGTCAAATTGAATTTCTGGCGTGTGAAACGGGTATCAGTGTACATAATGACCTCATTCAGACGTTAACGTCTGTTTTTAGAGATGGCAAGAGCTAATTCGTGCCGCTATGTCACAAACCGTTGTTTATCTCTACATTTTAGTATAAACTTACCTTTTATTCTCTTATTTTTCAGATGCCTGGCGGACGAATCAAATGAGGCGGCTTCTCCTTAGCGGCGATGAGGCTGTCGCACTTGCGGCCTTGGAGTCGGGAGTGCGGCTTGGGACGGGCTACCCCGGTACACCCTCGACGGAGATCCTCGAAGCTTTTTCCGGGCTCGGCGGCCGTGCGCAGTGGTCCCCGAACGAAAAAGTGGCGCTCGAAGTGGCGATTGGCGCGGCGTTCGGGGGAGCGCGCGCCCTCTGCACCATGAAGCATGTGGGGTTGAACGTGGCGGCGGACCCGCTGTTCACGGTGGCATATACCGGCGTTTCTGGCGGGCTGGTGATCGTTTCCGCAGACGACCCCGGCATGGCGTCCAGCCAGAACGAGCAGGACAATCGCAGGTACGCCGAAGCGGCGGGTGTGCCGGCGCTGGAGCCTTCGGATTCACAGGAGGCATACGAGTTCACGGCGCTGGCGTTCGAGATTTCCGAACGCTGGGAAATCCCCGTACTGCTGCGGTTGACAACGCGCGTCTGCCACTCGAAAACGGTGTTGCACGTGCCGGAGTGCGCCGCCGGCGCGGTACCGCTTCCACGCTTCACACGAGACATACACAGCCGCGTCATGATCCCCGCTAATGCACGTCCGGCTCACCGGCGGCTGCGGGCAAAACTCCAGGCCGCGCGCGAGTGGAATGAAGCGAGCGGGCCGAACCGGTGGATGGAGGGAGAACGGGCGCTTGGCATTATCGCGTCGGGCGCCGCGTACATGCACGCGCGCGAAGCGGCCCCGGCGGCATCCTTTCTGAAAATCGGAATGACGTACCCTTTGCCGTTGGATACGATCCGCAAGTTCGCAACGGGCGTCGAGCGCTGCGTGGTGATTGAGGAAGGCGATCCATTTCTTGCGGACGCGATCCGGGCGGCGGGTATTCAGGTGGAGGCCAAGCCGGAGATGTACCGGTTCGGCGAGTTGAACGTGGAGCGCGTCCGGCGTATTCTGGCGAACGATGTTTCTCCCGAACCGCCGCTGCCTCGGGGGACACCTCCTCAGCTTTGCCCGGGGTGCCCGCATCGCGCGGTGTTCAGCGCGTTGCGAAATCTTGGATGCATCGTCTCCGGCGATATCGGATGTTACTCGCTCGGTGTGCTACCGCCGTTTGAAGCAATGGACACGCTGGTGTGCATGGGGGCGTCGGTCGGTGTGGGGCTCGGGCTTCGTCACGTGCTTCCCCCCGGACAGCGGCGCAAGGTGGTCAGCGTAATCGGGGACAGCACGTTCGTCCACAGCGGCATCACGGGCCTGGTGGAAATGATCTACAACCCGCCGGAGGACGGACACGTTCTCATCATTCTGGACAACGGCACCACGGCTATGACCGGCATGCAGGAACATCCGGGTACCGGCCGCACTCTTCAGCACACGGCGACAGGGAAGATGATCTTTGAGGACGTGATCCGCGCTCTTGGAATACCGCGCGTGCACGTGATCGATCCAACGATCAAGCCCCAGGAATTTGAGAATCTCATCGCGGCGTGCCTTGATTCGCTCGATCTGTCGGTAGTGATCGCACGCCGGGACTGCCTGCTGGCGGCGAGCGCCATCCGGCAATACGAAAAATGCCTGGAGCCGGTCCATGAGGAAAAAGGGCGAAAACCGCTTGCTGACGCGCGCGGCTCAGTCCGAGCCGCGACCGCGAGGGAGCGGACCCCGAACTCCCTTTTTCAGCATCCTGCCAGAACCATCAATATCGTTATTGCGGGACTGGGCGGGCAAGGCGTGCTCAAGGCTTCCGACATCGCCGCGGATGCCGCATTCCGTGCCGGCTTCGATGTGAAGAAGAGCGAGTTGCATGGGATGAGCCAGCGCGGAGGGTCGGTGACGAGCGATGTGCGTTTCGGTGAATCCGTCCTCAGTCCAATGATCCCCGAAGGCGAAGCGGATTTCCTGGTGGCGATCTCGCCCGAACAGGTGGAACCCAACCATCACCTTTTGAGGCCGGAAGGAACATTGATTCATGCGGGTCTGATTGACGCAGGCGCGCTCAAAAACAGGAAAAGCGTGAACGTGGCACTGCTTGGCAAGCTCAGCCGGAGCCTGCAACTGCCTGACGAGGCCTGGATGGAAGCAATCCGGGCAAACCTTCCGGAGAAACTGCACGAGGTGAACTTGAACGCGTTCGCGTTGGGGAGAAAAGCATGAGTACGCTCTGCGAGGTTATCGCGGCGCGTTTCCAGCCGGCGAGCGCGCCGGACTATGTGCCGAGGGAGCATCTGCGGGAATTGCAATCGGCGCGCCTGCGCTCGGTTGTGGAACGTACTTACGAGCGGGTGCAATTGTTCCGGTCGAGAATGGACCGGCTGGGTCTTCACCCACAGGACATTCGCGACATCGAGGATCTCGCCCTCCTTCCGTTCACGACGAAAGCCGACCTGCGCGATACGTATCCGTTCGGCCTGTTCGCGAGCCCCATGGACGAAGTCGTGCGCCTGCACGCTTCGAGCGGAACGACGGGCAAGCCGATTGTCGTGGCCTATACGCAAAAGGACCTGGCGATCTGGACGAACGTAATGGTAAGAACGTTTGCGGCGCACGGCATTCATACCGGCGACATCGTCCAGAACGCCTACGGATACGGCCTCTTCACGGGCGGCCTTGGAGCACATTGCGGCGCCGAGGCTCTGGGAGCGACTGTCATTCCGATTTCCGGCGGAAACACCGACCGGCAGATCATGGTGATGAAAGATTTCGGCGTGACGGTGGTCTGCTGCACGCCATCCTACTTCCTGCACCTGCTGGACCGTGCCCGAGAGCTAGGGGTGGATGTGCGCTCGCTGCCGCTTCGGGTGGGCGTCTTCGGAGCGGAACCGTGGACCGAATCAATGCGCACACGCATTGAGGAGCAGGGCGGCATCAAAGCCTACGATATTTACGGTCTCTCCGAAATTATCGGCCCGGGCGTTGCGGGCGAGTGCATGTGCCAGGCCGGCCTGCACGTGTTCGAAGATCACTTCTATCCGGAAATCATCGATCTCGAAACGGAGCGGCCGGTGAAAGACGGTATGGAAGGCGAACTGGTGCTGACGACGCTTACCAAGTCCGCCATGCCGATGATCCGCTATCGCACGCGGGACATTACCTGCATCCTCACCGAAGCCTGCCCCTGCGGGCGTACGATGCGCCGCATACGAAAGATCTCGCGCCGGAGCGACGACATGTTCATCATCCGCGGGGTGAACGTGTTCCCGTCGCAGATTGAGACCGCGCTGCTTGACGTGGAAGGAACGCTACCGCATTACCAGATCATTCTGACCCGCGCGCAAGGGCTGGATGAAATTGAGGTGCGGGTAGAAGTCACACCCGAGGTTTTCAGCGATAAAATCGGCGCCCTCGAAGGACTCCACAGCCGCCTGATTGAAGCGCTGGACAGGGTGCTGGGCCTGCGCGTTCGTATCCGGCTGGTGGAACCGCAGAGCATTCAACGCAGCGAGGGCAAGGCAAAGAGAGTGATCGACCGGAGGTTCGAGGACCAGTGAAAATCGACCAGATCTCAGTCTTCCTGGAAAACAAGCCGGGGCACTCGATTGAACCGGTGCGTCTGCTGGCGCGGGCAGGTATCGATATCAGGACGTTCTCGGTGGCTGACACCCGCGAATTCGGGATCCTGCGAATGATTGTCTCGGACCCGGAGAGTGCGACAGACCTGCTGCGAAAGGTGGGGTACGTGGTGAATCTCACGGAGGTGCTGGCCGTGGAAGTCACAGACCGGCCCGGAGGACTGGCCGGGGTGCTGGAGGTGTTCGAAAACACGGAAATCAATATCGAATACCTGTACGCCTTCCCGGTCCGCCGGGGCGACAAAGCAGTACTGATTTTCCGGTTCGACAACCCCGATGCCGCCATCGACCGGTTGCAACGGGCCGGCATCAACGTTGTCGAAACGCTGGAGGTCTATCAGCATTGAGCCGATGCCTGTATCGAAAACAATCGCCGGACAACTGAAGAACGCATCCTGGATTCGCAGGATGTTCGAAGAGGGCAACCGCCTGAAGGCGGAGCGCGGGGCGGATCGCGTGTTCGATTTCACTCTGGGAAACCCGGAGGTGGAACCGCCGGAGCAGGTGTTGGAAGCGCTGAGCCGTGCGGTGTCGAACCGAACGCCTCACCGGCACGGCTATATGCCGAACGCCGGGCACATCGAAGCGCGCGCTGCCGTGGCACGGCAGCTTTCCGTGGAAACAGGCCTTCCGTTTACGCCCGATCACATTCTGATGACCGTGGGGGCGTCGGGTGCGTGCAACGTCATTCTGAAATCGATTCTCGATCCCGGCGATGAAGTGATCGGATTAATGCCCTGCTTTTCGGAGTATCCCTTCTACGTCACCAATCATGCGGGCCGGTTTGTGCCGGTGGAGACGGACGCGGATTTTCTCCCGGACATCGAACGGATCGCGGCGGCGATTACACCACGCACCAGGGCGATTATCCTCAACTCGCCGAACAACCCCTCCGGGCGCATCTATCCGGCGGGAGCGCTGGAAGAACTCGAAGAATTGCTTTCGCAGCTTGACCACCCGATAACGGTGATCAGCGATGAGCCGTATAAGAGACTCATCTTCGACGGGCGGAAACAAACGCCCGCAGCCTCACGCATCAGCCAGACGGCGATCTGCAACTCGTGGTCGAAATCACAGGCGATTCCCGGACAACGAATCGGGTATCTCGCGCTTTCGCCGCGCCTCGCGGGATTGGAAGAAATTCGAAATGCCTGCACTTTCGCGAACCGTATTCTCGGATTCATCAATGCACCGGCGATCTGGCAATGGGTGGAGGCGGAAGCCGCGGAGGCAGTGGTGGACGTGCTCGCTTATCAGGAGAAACGTGACCGGCTGTGCAACGCGCTGACGGCCATCGGTTACGACGTCCAGAAACCGGAAGGGACGTTCTATGTTTTTCCGAAGACTCCGGTTTCAGACGATGTGGAATTCGTCAGATTGCTGCTAAACGAAGGAGTGCTCGGCGTGCCGGGATCGGGTTTCGGGCGAAGCGGCTACTTCCGCCTGTCCTTGACGGTGCCCATGGAGACCATAACAAATTCGCTGCCCGCCTTTGAACGAGTCTTTCACCAATGCAAAGAAGCACGGCCTTCCGCCGACTCCTTTCAGCCATCGCGCTAGGGTCCTGTGTTCTGCCCGGGCAAGCCCAGCAGAATATAGAGCCGCGCCTGTTCGAATACGGTTTTGAACAGCGGGTGCGAACGGAGAACTGGAACAATATTCTCGATTACGACGCCGCCCGTGCCGATGAGCGGCGCCAGATCCGCTATCGCTCGAAACTATGGATGAAATCGCCCGTCACTTCCGATATCGATGTGTTCGTGGCGCTGAATCAGGAAACCAACCAGATTCTGGTTCCCGATGTTCCCCAGCGGTTCGACGAGGTAATGGTCGAAAACGCTTATGTCGATTTTCGCAAACTGTTCGTGAAAGGACTATCGCTTCGTGTAGGCAGGCAGAACCTGATGCGCGGAGAAGGTTTCCTGCTGCTGGATGGAAGCCCGGGCGACGGCTCGCGCTCGATTTACTTCAACGCCGCGGTGCTTGGTTACTCGTGGAGTAAGTCGAAGCTGGAGGCGATGGCGATTCATAATCCATCTAATGACAGGTATCTTCCAAGGTTACATGCGAGCACAACACGGCAACTGGCGGAAAGAAATGAGCAGGCGCTGGCTCTCTATTACACTAACGATCAAGTTAGTAACACCTCTATCGATGCTTACTACTTCTTAAAACGGGAAACCCGGGATTGCCGTGCCGCCACGCAGCACCAGTACCAGGCCGACCGCCATGTCCATACCGCCGGTGGGCGGCTGACACGAAGAATGCAAGGTGGTTGGAGTGCAGCCTCTGAATTTGCGGCGCAATGGGGACGCGAAGAGCCGGGGGAGCGGATTGCGGCGTGGGGCGGCTACGGGTATTTGAAAAAGACATTTGCACGGCCCGGCGATCCTTACGTGCTTACGGGCTACTGGGGTATGTCGGGAGACGACCCCATGACAAGCACCCGTTATGAAGGGTGGGATCCGCTATTCGCGCGGTGGCCTAAGTGGAGCGACTTGTATATTTATAGTTACATTCGCGAACAAGGAGTCAGTTACTGGACTAATACCTGGTTATGGCAGCTTGAAGCCGGTTATTCTCCATGGAAACGCATAAAGACAAGCTTCACCTGCTATGACATGAATGCCTTCCATCCCTTTAACGCCGACCCTTTGAATTATTCAGACGGCAAACACCGCGGCAGACAGTACCAGGCGCGGGCGGAACTTAGTGTGAACGACCACTGGCGCGGTCATATTCTTTATGAGCGGCATCTTCCCGGAAGCTTCCATGCCGGGCACTCCAGCGGCTGGTTCTTCCGCATGGAAGTAATCTATAGTTTTCAGGGAAAGATCCCGCTACAGCATTGAAGTAGCGGCCGCGGCACGGCTATCCTGGATGGGCCGCCACCACGACAGGAGGATAGCCATGTGCAATCGTATTTTCGCGCTGAGTTTGCTCGTATTTGCGCTGCCCGCACTCCCGCAGCAGACCAGGACCGAGGTAACGAAAGCGACGACGCCCAAAGACGACTCCAAGCCCAACAGCGACAAGGTGCCGGAGGTCTATGCCATTTCCGGACAATTTGAACGGGTAGTGGTGCTTCGTTATAAGTTCGGCACGGACCTGCTGGCCGGGTTGGAAAAGATGGTGAAAGAGCAGAACATTCGAAACGCGGTGATTCTGGCCGGCGCGGGGTCGGTCCGGAATTATCACGTTCACTCCGTAAGCAACAGGACGTTCCCATCGAAAAACATCTACGTAAAGGACCCCACGGCATCCGCGGATATCGTGAGCATGAACGGATACATCATCGACGGCCGCGTACATGCTCACATGACAATGACCAACAGCGAGGGAGCTTTCGGAGGGCACCTGGAGGCTGGAACGAATGTTTTTACGTTCGCAATTATCACTCTCGGCGTCTTCAACGACAGTGTCGATTTGAGCCGGGTCGACGACAAGACCTATCGGTGACGCTGTTACGCCAGGTCTCTCACGAATTCCCGCACCGCCTCGCCGATTTCCTCTGGCGAGTCCTCCTGCACGTAGTGAATCCCCCTGACCGTGACCTCGCGTTGATTCGGCCAGGTGCGGCAGAATTCGCGCGCTCGCGGTCCGATGAGCGCTCCAGGCTCCGCCGCGATGAAAAGCTTCGGAACTGCGCTCCGCACCAGCGTCGGAAGCCTTGCCTCGCGCTCTCTCGGCAAGGCCTTTCGCAACTACGAACCCGCCATCGATCTCTTCCCCGCCGATCTCCGGGCGCGTGTCGCCGGCCGTGTTCTCCGCCGCGCGCAGCAGGCTCTCGACTTGATCGCACGCATCCTGCTCGATCCCGGCGATTGCGTCTGGCTGGAGGATCCTGGCTATCCCGGCGCGCGTTCTGTCTTCCACGCCACCGGCGCGCACATCATCCCGGTTCCGGTCGATCGCGACGGCCTCGATGTCGCCGCCGCCCGCGCTCTTGCGGCCTCCACCCGTGTGGTCTACACCACACCAGCCCACCACTTCCCACTCGGCGTGACTATGCCGCTCGAACGCCGCCTCGCTCTGCTGAACTGGGCCATCAACGCCGGTGCATGGATCGTCGAGGACGAGTACGACGCCGAATACCGCTACTTCGGACGACCTGTCGCCGTGCTGCAAGGCCTGGACCGCTCAGGCTCGGTTATCTACGTCGGCACGTTCACCAAAATGCTCTTCAACTCGCTTCGTCTTGGATTCCTGGTGCTCCCCGAACGCCTCGCCGGGGCTTTCGAAGCCATGCGCAGTTTCGTCGACCGCCACCCGCCCACGCTCGATCAGGCCATCCTCGCTGAGTTCATTCTGGAAGGCCGCTTTGGCCACAACGTCCGCCGCATGCGCCAGACCTACGCCGAGCGCATGGCTGTTCTGAAGCAAGCCGCGCAGAGGCATCTCGCCGGACTGCTCGATGTCGAAAACGCCGCCGCCGGCATGCACACCATCGCCTGGATCAAAACAGGCGCACCCGACACGGTCCTTGCCGCCCGCGCCCGGGACCGCGGCCTCGAACTCAGCGCCCTCTCCAGCTTTTCCGTCCGCCACTACCATCCCCCTGCCCTCGTTCTCGGTTTCGCCGGCAGCAGTCCTTCGGAACTCCGCCGGGGTGTTCGCGTGCTGGCTTCGGCCCTGACATAGCGATAGCTCTTGCCGGAATGGTGCTTTTCGGTTATATTCAATGAACGGGGTTTCCCCGAATCCTTCAGGGATGTACCTGCCGATGCGAACAAACGTCAGTGTAGCCGTGCGCGACCGGCTCTAATGAGCACGGGCGCGTAGTTGCGCTAAACCTTCCATCTCAAAGTTCATAGTGTCCGACGGCGGTGGTGTGCGCATGCTCGAATGCGCACGGCCGGGCAAGGAGTTCGTAATGGCTACAACTGTTTCCAAATATCCGCGCGCGGGCCTCTGGCAATCGGTAAAGGAGGCGATCCGCGGGACCGAGTACGACTATACAGAGCTGCCCATCACGCACAGTGTGTTTCTGCTCGCTATCCCGATGGTGCTCGAGATGGCGATGGAGTCGCTGTTCGCGGTCGTGGACGTATTCTGGGTGTCCCGGCTCGGCGCAAACGCGATCGCCACGGTCGGGCTGACTGAATCGATGCTTACGCTGGTGTTCGCCGTGGCCATGGGCGTCAGTCTTTCGACCACGGCCATGGTGGCACGGCGCATCGGTGAGCACGACCAGCAAGGAGCCAGGGTGGCCGCCGCTCAAGCGATCCTGCTCGGTGCGGGATTGGCGGTAGCGATGGGTGTGCCCGGGTTCTGGCTGGCGCCGCGACTGCTCGAATGGATGGGCGGCCCGCCGGAGCTGGTGGAGACAGGGCAACACTATACGGCGCTGGTGCTGGGCGGAAGTATCACTGTAATGCTGCTGTTCCTGAACAACGCCATCTTCCGTGGAGCGGGAGATGCGGCCGTCGCCATGCGCGTGCTGTGGTTTTCGAACCTGATCAATATGGCGCTCGACCCGTTTTTTATCTTCGGATGGGGGCCCTTTCCCGAGATGGGCGTTACAGGAGCGGCGGTGGCCACGGTGATTGGAAGAAGCAGCGGGGTGCTGTACCAGTTTTGGATTCTGGCGAGCCGGCAAAGCCGCATTCAGCTCCGGTGGACCGACATGCGGCTGAACTGGCCGGTGATGTTGTCGCTGATTCGTGTGTCCACGACAGGAGTTCTACAATTTGCCGTGGCACATACGAGTTGGATTTTACTGGTCCGGATCATCAGCACCTTCGGAAGTGCCGCGGTGGCAGGGTACACGGTGGGCATCCGCATCTTCGCCTTCGCCATTCTGCCATCGTGGGGACTGAGCGGCGCGGCCGCAACGATGGTAGGCCAGAACCTGGGCGCACAGAAACCCGGGCGCGCCGAACGCGCCGTGTGGTTGACCGGGTTCTACAACATGATCTATCTCGGCGCAGTCGCCATCGTGTTCATCGTTCTCCCCGCCCCTCTGGTACGGCTGTTTACGTCCGATCCGGAGGTGATTGCCGCGGCGGTGAACTGTCTTCGCATCGTGGCGATCGGAAATATCGCGTATGCCTACGGTATGGCGATGGTGCAGGCGTTTAACGGCGCGGGAGATACCGTGACGCCGACCATCATCAACATTTTCGGATTCTGGCTGTGCGAGATTCCGCTTGCCTGGACCCTGGCACTACCAGGCGGGATGGGTGTAAATGGCGTGTTCGCTTCCATTCCGATTTCGGAAGGCTTGATTACGGTCATCAGCCTGATTGTGTTCCGGCGCGGCAAGTGGAAGCAGCGAAAGATCTGAAAGCAGCGGGCGCGCCGGAGCAGCGCCCGCTTCCATTCAGTTATCGCCGATATGGCAGGTAGCCAGGGCGAGCAGCGGGAAGTACTGCCTGTAGAGGTGATACGTGAGGTAAAAGACGTTGGGGAAACCGGTACCCGTGGTGAGTTTCTCGTCCCACGTGCCGTCGGGACGCTGTGTGTCGATCAGGTATCGCAAGCCGCGATGGACAGCGGAAGACTGGCCGGCGTTGGCCGCGGAAAGTCCAAGCAGAGCCCATGCCGTCTGCGAAGGAGTGCTGGAAGCAGGGACGTAATAGTGTCGCGCATAACTTGCACAGCTCTCGCCCCAGCCGCCATCTTCGTTCTGAATGGACTGTAACCAGGCGGCAGCTCTTTGCATGGATGGGCGAGCCGACAGATCGCCGCTGGCGCGCAAACCACGAACGGCAAGAAATGTTCCATAGATGTAGTTCACGCCCCAACGTCCATACCAACTCCCGTCCGGTTTCTGGTTGGCAATGAGATAGCGTACCGCGTTCCGAACGGCTGGATGCCCGGTTTTGAGGCCGCGCCGGCAGAGGGCTTCGAGAACGCGGCCGGTGATGTCGGGACAGGTGGGATCGAGCATCGCGTTGTGGTCGGCGAAAGGGACTTTGTTCAGAAACTCCCAGTTATTGTCGACGTCGAAGGCGGCCCATCCCCCATCAGAGGACTGCATACCAAGGAGCCATTCGATGGCGCGGCGCTCGACCCGTTCCTGGCGCTCGGGATCAGACGCACGCGCGTGCTGAAGCGCCAGTAAGACCATGGCGGTGTCGTCGATATCGGGATAGTATTCGTTAGCGAACTCGAAGGCCCATCCACTGGGCCGCAGGTCGGGACGCTTAATGGACCAGTCTCCCTTGCGGCGCACTTCTTTATCCAGCAGCCAGTCGGCGGCGCGGGTCATCGCGGCCGCATCGACGGGACCGCCGGGCATCTCTCCCACGGCAAAGGCGGCTATCGCCGTATCCCATACGGGCGAAAAACAGGGCTGAAACTGCAAACGGTCTTCCGTCTCGAGCAGCAACCGGTCAAACTGCGCGATGGCTTCAATCAGATCGGGGTGATCGCGCTCATAGCCCAACGCATCCATCGCCATGATGGTATACATCATGGCGGGATAGATGGCGCCTAAGCCGTCCGCGTGGTGCAAGCGCTCCAAAACCCATCGTTCCGCCTCACGCACGGCGGTTTTGCGGACGTCCTTGATTCCCCTCCGCTCCCACATTTTCACCAGGCGGTCGGCATGGTTGAATACGGTGGAGGCACGATCTCTTCGCGGCAGGGTCAGACGCTTACCGGGAACAAACAACTCCTCCACCGTGAGACTGTGAGGAACAGGGTGGTGGCCGCCTATAGACTGGACGATCGAAAGCGGAACGAGAATGGTGCGTGTCCAGGAAGACATTTCATATAGAAGATTTCCGGGAACAAGCAGAATCTCGGGCGGCACACTGGGCACATACCGTTTGGGATAAAGCCCGAAGAGACTGAGATTCATCTTGGTGTAGCTATTCCCGGCCTGGAGGCCGCCCAGCGAAAGGACACGGCTGCGTGCCCGGACCATCGCGGGGCTTTCAGGGTCTTCGCCCGCAATTTTCATTGCGGTATAAGCGCGAGCGGTGGCGTTGACCTCCGACGGACCACCTTCGTAAATGGACCATCCGCCATCGGGCAACTGGCGCTCGAGGATGAATCGCACCGCTTTCCGGATGCGATTCCAGGCCGGGGGACGCCACGGCTGATCCGGTTCCGGCGGATGCAGCCAGAGCTGAAGAAGAATATAGTCGGATTCCAAAGTGGAGTCGGCCGTAAGGTCGCCGCACCAGTATCCTTGCGGATCCTGAATCTTAAGAAGAGCGTTGGCGGCGGCCGAGGCGCTTGCCTGTATGCCCGCCGCAAGCTGCTCCAACTCAGCCTGAGCGATTGTGCGAGCGGCCTCTGTGTCGCGCGGCGGTGCCGGCGCGATATATCGGAATTCTTCTCTCATGATCGAAAAGATAAAGTTTTCTCAGAAATCTCGCGGTGTCTGTGGCAGGTCACCAGATGATCGTTGACCATCCCCACCGCCTGCATAAACGCATAACAAATCGTAGAGCCCACGAATCGAAATTCCCGTTTCGCGAGATCTTTGCTCATGGCATCCGATACTGGCGTCCGGGCGGGCACCTCGTCAACCGTGCGCCACGCGTTCACAACAGGCGTACCGTTCACGAATTGCCAGATGTAGCGGTCGAACGTTCCAAATTCATCGATCACATCCAGGAACGAACGTGCATTCCGCACCGCCGCCGAAATCTTCAGACGATTGCGAACGATACCGGAGTTGGCGAGCAATTCGCCGATCTTCCGCTCTTCATAGCGTGCGATGACAGCGGGATCGAACCCATCGAAAGCGGAACGATAGTTCTCGCGCTTCTTCAGTATCGTCGCCCAGCTCAAACCTGCCTGAGCGCCTTCGAGAATCAGGAATTCAAACAAAACACGATCGTCGTGTTGCGGTACACCCCATTCCGAATCGTGATACAAGATATCCAGATCGCTTTTCGCCCAGGGGCAGCGCTTCTTCACGTGCTCGTGCAATTCCTATTTTATCGTACCTCCGTATTCTCAACGGATTCGCTCTATCCTGGAAGATACAGACGTGATTGGACCGAAACTCTTCACAGCATGTTTTCTGTTCTTCCTGCTCCAACAAAGTGCAAATGCGTTCGACGCCGAGGCACGTATACGCGCGGAAGCGGCATTCCGGGAGGGAGTGGCAGCGGAATCGACAGGCGATAACGCCCGCGCGATGAGGGCGTTCACGCAGGCGCTGGAAGCCGACCCCGACTACGGGCCAGCATGGCTGCGCCGGGGACGTTTGCAACTGAAGGCGGCCGACTACAAACAGGCGA
This sequence comes from Bryobacteraceae bacterium, assembly GCA_035714225.1. Taxonomy (GTDB): domain Bacteria; phylum Acidobacteriota; class Terriglobia; order Bryobacterales; family Bryobacteraceae; genus CAADGY01. The sequence continues at coordinate 29,936 of DASTMK010000301.1, forward strand.
TTGCAGATCTGAACCTGGCGGTCGCGGCGGGGCTGGAGAATGCCGACCTCTATGAGACGCGAGGGGCGGCGTACTCACAGCTGGAGCACTGGAAATACGCGATCGCAGATTACACCCGCTGCGTTGAAGCCGACGCGAAACGAACAGCCTGCTGGACCGGACGCGGCTTCGCCTACGGGCAGATCGAGCAATTCGGAAGCGCGGCACGGGATCTGACCCGTGCCCTGGAACTGGGGGACAGCGATCCGAGAACCTATGCGCTGCGCGGCGCGGCATATTTCAAGACCGGCGAGATGGAAAAAGCCATAGCCGATCTCACAAAAGCGCTGGAAAGCCAGCCGAACGATCCGTTGCTGTATTTAGTTCGCGCGGCTGCATATGCGGAGACAGGCGATCAACAACAGGCCCTACGAGACCGCGAGCAGGCGGTCCGGTTGGATTCTCGAAACGCGGAAGCCTATGTAGCGCGCGGGGCATCGTATCACGCGCTGGGCCGTCACGAAGAAGGATTTGCGGATCGTACAAGAGCGCTTGGGCTGAATCCGCAGTTTGCCGAGGCCTACCTCGGACGCGGCAACGCGCACCTGTCGCTGGGACAATACGCTGAAGCCGTTGAAGACCTGCAGAAGCTGGTGGAGTTGAAACCGGACGATGCCGAGGCACGGGCGTTGTTGCAAAGAGCGCTGGACGCTCAACAGAAGGCAACCGAGGCGCCCAAACCAATTCCGCAAGAGACGGCAGGGGGCGGGAAGGAGACCGCGGTTTCGAAGGCAGTCCCGGCATCAGGCGCGGCGCTTGCCCGCAAGCATTACGAGACGGGAAGGAAGTTACTGGACCAGGCGAAGTTCAGCGCGGCCGTGGACGAGTTGTCCAAAGCAATCGCCCTGAATGCGAAAAATGCCTTCGCGTACAACGCGAGAGGATACGCATACCTGCGACTGAAACAATATAAGCAGGCCATAGCGGACTTTGACGCGGCCCTACGGCTGAATCCGCGCTATCGCAACGCCTCCAGGAATCGGGAGGCGGCCCGGCGCGCCGCTCAAACACCCCAGCAGTAGTTGACATATGACGACTCCACGGAGCGGGTGTACGGAAATGGCTGTAAACGGACATTTGATAATGTGGAATCGGATGCGCCGCGATGAAAAAACCTCGTAAAGACCCGGTGCGGGAAAACCGAATCCATGAGGAGGCCATCGTGGACGCTTACGGGCCGGAAGAACAGGCGATGAGTTGGTACTGCTACCTTGAAGGGAAACTCAGCTTCCCGTTCCCAGCGACATGCACAGCTTCGAAGATTACCTCGCCGTTGAAAAAGGGTGAAACGGTTGATGTGCTCCGCATGGCACCCGACGAAGCCTGTACGACGGACATGCTCGTGTTGGTCCGCCGGCAGGGCAGAAAACTCGCGGTTCCGCTCGCCCAGCTCAAGCCTGTTGACCCGGACGAATCAACCGACGAAGCGGCCGGCGACTGGCACTACTGGGTTGCGCAAGGCTACCGGTTCTGATTGTCGTCCCTCACGCACGATCGCTGAATCCGCGCTATCGCAACGCCGCCAGGAACAGGGAGGCGGCCAGGCGTGCCGCTCAAACACCCCAGCAGTAATCTTCGACGACGCGCTCGACGCTGGA
>DASTMK010000302.1:0-12689 GCA_035714225.1 Bryobacteraceae bacterium
CGGTTGGCCCCAGCGCGGACGGGTTTGAAACTTACGGTGTCACGGGCGTAGCCCTGATTACGTTCATCCTCCTGGCGGTGCCCAATCCGATCGTGCAGGTTCAACTGCTGGTGTGGGTGTTCGTCACGCGCGTGGTCATGCTCATCGCTTCCGGGTTGTCGTACTTTATCAACGAATCGATTGCCCGCGCGAAATACGGGCACGCCACCAAGTTCAATTTCGAAGCTCCGCTGACTTCGCTGGTCTGGCTGACTTCCATCGTTTCGGTAACGTTGACCTACATCAGCGCTTATCTGTTGATTCCAGACCTGGCGGGCGACACCAGCCTGTGGTGGAAGCTTTCGACGATCATTACCTGCGGCACCCTGGCCGGCGCCATTATCCCCGAGTTCGTGAAGGTGTTCACGTCCACTACATCCTCCCACGTGAAAGAAGTGGTGACCGCATCCAGACAGGGTGGCGCGTCACTGAATATCCTGTCTGGCCTCGTGGCCGGAAACTTCAGCGCTTACTGGCTTGGTTTGGCGATTCTGCTGCTGATGGGGATCGCCTACGGCGTAAGCCTGATGGGAATGGGCGCCCTGATGATGGCCCCTGCGGTATTCGCGTTCGGTCTTGTCGCTTTCGGCTTTCTCGGAATGGGACCCGTCACCATCGCCGTGGATTCTTATGGTCCGGTGACGGACAACGCGCAATCGGTATTTGAGCTTTCCACGATCGAGCAGATACCTGGCATCAAACAGGAAATCAAGAGCCAGTTCGGCTTTGAACCCGATTTCGAAAAGGCCAAGGACAACCTGGAAGAGAACGACGGAGCGGGCAACACTTTCAAAGCGACGGCCAAGCCGGTGTTGATTGGAACCGCCGTGGTGGGTGCAACTACGCTGATCTTTTCGATTATCGTGATGCTCACGCACGGACTCCAGCCTGAATTGCTGCGATTCCTTTCGATTCTCCATCCGCCGTTTTTGCTTGGGTTGATTGCGGGAGGCGCGGTGATTTACTGGTTCACTGGCGCATCCATACAGGCGGTCAGCACCGGGGCATACCGTGCAGTGGAATTCATCAAAGCCAATATCAAGCTGGACGACACGGTTTCCAAAGCCTCGGTCGAGGACAGCAAGCGGGTGGTCGAGATCTGCACGCGCTACGCTCAGAAGGGCATGTTCAACATCTTTCTGGTTGTGTTCTTCTCCACTCTCGCATGCGCGTTCCTGGAGCCGTACTTCTTCATCGGATACCTGATCTCCATCGCGTTGTTCGGCCTCTACCAGGCCATCTTCATGGCCAATGCGGGCGGCGCTTGGGACAACGCGAAAAAGATCGTCGAAACCGAACTGAAAGCCAAAGGCACCGAGCTGCACGCGGCTACGGTGGTTGGCGATACGGTGGGCGATCCGTTCAAAGATACGTCGTCGGTGGCGCTGAACCCGATCATCAAGTTCACCACCCTGTTCGGTCTGCTGGCGGTGGAACTGGCTGTCTCCCTCTCGGCCCAGCAGGGGCATGGCGTGAGTATCGCTCTGGCGGCTATCTTCTTCGCAGTCTCGATGGTCTTTGTCCGCAGGTCGTTCTACGGAATGCGGATCGAAGAGAAGTAGATCTGGCGTGGAGGGGCGGCGTGGGCCGCTCCTCCACAACAACCCTTCACGAGTCCGTTACTTCAGCAGCTCGTTAATTTCACGAATCAGCTTCGGATCGAACTTGGGCTTCCGGTCATAGGTGAGTAGGCCATTTACCTCCTGCTCCACATCCGTAAGCTGCGTATAGCAGATTCCCACCCATGCCGGCACCTTTGCGATTCCCTCGTAAAGACCGCGCAAACGCACGAGCGCCGCTTCCTGCGTCTTCTCTATGCCCGAGTACCCCCAGGATTCTTTCGGTACCTGTTGGCCGGCGGGAATATAGGCGATGCCCCCGAATTCCGAAAGAATGAAGGGCGACCCATTATAGGAGAATCCGGGAACCAGTGACGCGCGGCTCACGTCGGGCACCGCCGCCCCCGGTTTGCCAAGATCCTTGTACTTTTCAGCAAGCATTTCGCCGGTTCGCGCGTAATCGTGAAGAGCAAACAGGTCCGTCATGTCGGTATGCTCCCAGCCGTCGTTGTCGATCACCGGCCGTGTAGAGTCCAGCGAATGCGTCAGAGTGTACAGCGCCCGCAGATGCTGCTGTTGTTTGGGGTCGCGCAGGTTCGGAGTGCCCCAACTCTCATTGATAGGGACCCACAGGATGATGGAGGGATGGTTATAATCCCGCTCGACGGCCTCTATCCATTCGCGAGTGAACCGGTCTACGTAGGCATCGTCGAACTCGTAGGCGTTCGCCATCTCGCTCGATACCAGCAAGCCCATGCGGTCCGCCCAGTAAAGGAATCTCGGATCTTCGAGCTTCTGATGTTTGCGCGCGCCGTTGAACCCCATCTCCTTGGTGAGGCGTATGTCGTATTGAATGGCGTCGTCCGTGGGAGGCGTAATCGTGCTTTCGGGCCAGTAGCCCTGGTCGAGCACCATTTTGAGGTAGATGGGTCTGCCGTTCAGGTGAACCCGCCCGTTCTCGACGCTGACCGAACGGAATCCGAAATACGACTGGACGCGGTCCACCACCGCGTCGCCGCGCCGCAGTTCGAAGGTGACATCGTACAGGTTCGGCGAGTTCGGCGACCAGAGCCGCGGCGATTCGATACGTGCCGCCGCAGCGGCGCGGTTCTCCGACGTGCGGACCATCGCCAGCGCCGACTGCCGGCCTTCCAAAGACACAATCGCATAGAAGCTGAGGTCCCCGCCGGGGTTGACGATTCGCGCATCGAATCGCACTACGCCGTCGTTGGTAGGCGTTATCCGGACCCGCTCCAGGTAGCTGGTTCCAGCCGCTTCCAGCCACACCGGCTGCCAGATCCCCGTGGTTCGCGTATAGAAGATGCCGCGCGATTCCGGCTCCCAGTACTGCTTGCCGCGCGGAATGAACCGGTCTCGTGGCGGGTCCTCCGCCCGGACCACCAGGACATTCGCGCCGTCGCGCAACAGAGGTGTGATATCGAAACGAAACGGAACATGACCGCCTTCATGGCTGCCGGCTTTCTGTCCGTTCACCCAAACCATGGCCCGGTAATCGACAGCGCCGAAATGCAGAAGGACTCGCTTTTGTTTCCATTGTGACGGCACGTTGAAGGTGCGCCTGTACCAGACCCAGGGATGAAACGATGTGTCGCGAATGCCGCTCTTGCTGGTTTCGAAGCTGAAGGGAACCAGGATCGTCTTGCTGAACTTCTTCTGGCCGTTACCCCAGTTCTGTTCAAGGCCGGCGTTTGCATCGTCGAACTCGAACTCCCACGGGCCGTTCAGGCTCAGCCACTGTTCCCGCTGGAATTGGGGCTGTGGATACTCCGGCCGGGGAACTTCCTGGGCAAGCGAATATGCGATAAGGGCGAATAGCAGAAATGCGCATCTAATCATGCAATCAGCATACAAGTTCCGGGGCCGGGAGCCGCTGCGGAGGCCAGGAAAATTTGCGCGAACACGTATCCTCCGCATAACGTATTTATAAGCAGAGAGTTAGAAATGCCATTCTGCACACAATGCGGAAATGCCGTACGGGATACGGACATCTACTGCGGCACCTGCGGCACCAGGCAGGGCGCTGGGCCCTCGGGAGGCGGGAGCGGGAGTCAGATCGCGTCGGGACTCAGCCCTCGCACCGCCGCGCTGCTTTGCTATGTCCCCATTGTCGGTTGGATCGCGTCCATCGTCGTACTGGCCGCGGCAAAGTTCCGCACAGACCGGGACGTCCGGTTTCATGCGTTCCAGGGCCTATACCTGTTTGTTGCCTGGCTGATCGTGGACTGGGTCGTCGCGCCGTTCTTCACTTTCGTGCCCCGCCATATGCTGCCGGTCGGCTCCATTCTGAAGCTGGCGATTATAGGAACGTGGATCTTCATGCTGGTAAAGACCGCACAGGAACAGATGTTCCGGCTTCCGATTATCGGCGAGCTGGCCGAACGATCGGTAGCCGAGCAAAAGTAGAGCCCCGCCACCGGTGCAACTGATTTTAGTTGCACTATCTTTTCAGATATAGCAGACTGTTGTTGAGGAACAGATTTGGTTCCCATATGGACCAACACCAGAAGCTGCTTGATCGATTACGAGGACGGCCGAAAGATTTTCGATGGGAGCAACTCACAACACTGCTCGGTGGATTTGGCTATGAAGAAGAGAAAGGAAGCGGTTCTCGCCGAAAGTTCTTCAATGCCAAGACGGGCGTCAGTATCAGCTTGCACCGGCCGCACCCCGGAAATGAACTAAAGGCTTATCAGGTTAGGGACGTGTTGGATCATTTGAGGCAGGAGGGGTTACTGTGAGGGATTTCATGGAGTACAAGGGCTACATCGGGTCGGTACACTACAGTGGGGAAGATGAGGTTTTCCACGGCAAACTTCAAGGAATTCGCGATCTGATAACATACGAGGGCACTGACGTCGGGGGCCTGAAGCAGAGCTTTTACGAGGCTGTCGATGATTATCTCGCCGACTGCAAAAAGCGGGGTAAGGCACCCGACCGTCCGTTCAAAGGAACATTCAACGTCAGGGTTGGACGAGAACTGCACAAGCGCGCTGCCGTATTCGCTTCAGAGCGAAAAAGGAAACTGAATTCGGTAGTCAGTGAGGCGCTCGAGAAGTACCTGGAAACCGCGGATTGCGGGTAGATATAGCGCTCCCGCACTAAAGCAAAAACGAGAAACGCAACCCGGAACGCTGTCCCCTTCCGCTCGTGTTATATTTATTCATATCGGTGAATAAATATTCCTCATGAAGCATACAGTCGGCATTGTCGGTTTTCGCGGCTATAGCGGAATGGAGCTGCTTCGGATCCTGGAGCGCCATCCGCACATCCATCCGGTTCTGCTGGAGCATCGGACGGATGTGGGCGAGCAGAGCAATCTGCGGCGTAAAGCCGGACCGCCGCGGCTCCCCTGTACGGCGGAAGCGGCGAAGGAACATGGGTTAGCGGCGGTCTTGCTCGCCACGCCGGCGGACGTATCGATGGGATTGGCGAGGACGTTCCTCGACGCCGGCATCAAGGTGGTGGACCTCAGCGGCGCGTTCCGGCTGCAATCACCGGAAAACTATCACCGGTGGTACAAGGAAGAGCACACGGAGCCGGCACTGCTGGCCGAAGCAGCGTACGGATTGCCCGAATTCTGCCGGAGCTGCATTCCGGGAGCACGGCTAGTGGCAAACCCTGGCTGTTATCCGACAGCGGCCAATCTCGCACTGAAGCCGCTGGTTGCGGCGGGCGTGATCGATCGCCCGGCAGGCATTGTGTGCGATGCCAAGTCAGGGGTAAGCGGCGCGGGCAGAAAGCCCAGCCTTAAGACAAGCTTCTGCGCGGTGACGGAGAATTTTTCCGCCTATTCGATTCTGGAGCACCGGCACGTTCCGGAAGTCCTGATGTATTCGGGGATTGAAGAGGCGGAGTTCAGCTTCACGGCGCAACTGTTGCCGCTGGATCGCGGCATTTTGGAAACAATCTATTTCCGGTCGGCCAAACTGGAGAGCGCCGCGCAACTGATCGATATTTACGAGGCGCAGTATGGGGAGGAGCCGTTCGTACGCTTGTACGAGGCCGGCCGTGTTCCGGACCTTCGGAGCGTTCAGCACACGAACTATTGCGACATTGGCGTCAAATTCGACGGGACTACCGGCAGGGCGGTGGTGGTGGCCGCAATCGATAACCTTGTGAAGGGCGCGGCGGGTCAGGCGATCCAGAACCTCAATCTCATCCTAAAACGTCCTGAAACGGAAGGGCTGCTGTGAGGATCCTGATCAAACTGGGTGGCACGCTGCTCGACAGCGACGACTCGCGCCGGCGGCTCGCACGCGAGATTGCCGCACTGGGCCGCACTCATTCCGTAGTGGTAGTGCACGGGGGCGGCAAGCAGATGACCCGCTTTCTTGCGGAGCGCGGGGTGGAGAGCCGTTTTGTGGAGGGTTTGCGCGTTACAACACCGGAAGTGCTGGACGCAGTGCTCAAAGTGCTCGCCGGCACCGTGAACAAGCAACTCGTTTCCGCGCTGATCGAGGCCGGGGGCGATGCGGTGGGAATCAGCGGCATCGATGGTTGCCTGACGGAAGCCGAGACGTTACGGCCCGAACTCGGGGCCGTGGGGCGGCCGCTGCGGACCAATCCGGCGGTGTTAAACGCGCTCAGCGGCGCAGGCTTCATCCCGGTGGTGGCCTGCGTGGCCGGAGATCGCCAGGGCCGGATGTTCAACGTCAATGCAGATCAGATGGCCGTGTCCTGCGCGGCGGGATTCGGCGCGGAGCGGCTGCTGTTTCTCACGGACGTGGAAGGGGTGCGCGGCGCCGGTGGGGCGGTGTTGGGAAGCCTGACGGCTGGAGATTGCATCCGCCTGGTTCGCGACGGCACCGCCACCGGTGGAATGCAGGCCAAACTCAATGCGGCGGTGCAGGCACTGGAGCAAGGCGTGGGCGAGGTGGTGATTCTACCCGGATATGAGCCGGAAATTCTGGATCGCGCGCTCCGCGGCGAGCCTCTCGGCACCCGCCTGATTCCGGAGGAAGTACGCCGGTGAACACGCTGGTCACATTGGCTCCGCCGCTCGAACGGGCAGCACCTCCCTTCGTTGAGAACGCACCTGTCGAAATCCGAATGGCGAGGATGAGCGACGTGCGCGCGCTTCTGGATCTCATCAACGGCTATGCCGCGGAAGCGATCATGCTGCCGCGCACCGAATTCGAGCTGGCGGAAAATATTCGCGATTTCACGGTTGCTGCCGTGGGTGGAGACGTCGTTGGATGTGCCGCGTTGCACTTCTATAGTGCGGCGACGGCTGAGGTGCGTTCGCTCGCCGTCGCTCCCCAATGGAAAGGGCACAGCGTGGGGCGACTACTGGTGGAGAGTCTCGAAAAAGAAGCGCGCAATTACGGCCTGGCCTCGCTGTTTGCGTTTACTTATGTTCCGGCTTTTTTCTCGAAGCTGGGCTTCGTCGAGGTGGAACGCGGCGAATTGCCGCTGAAAGCATGGAAGGATTGTTTGCGTTGCCCGAAATTTCAATGCTGCGATGAGATCGCGATGATAAAGAAACTTTGAAATTCCCCTTGGCCGCTCCCCGCTACTGCGGGTAAATCCCATTACTAAAGTACTGTTCGTCCGGTCCAAAATAATCAATAGTATCCGGAACGTAGGTGAATATTCCCCTGCTTTCTCAGGCCTTTAACGAACAACGGCCATACCCCCCAAAGTGAAATTGAATATGCCCTCAAAATACCCAGCAAACTTGAGAGAAAAAGCATGGGACAGATACTAGTCATCTGTATAATTAGTGCAGCAAACCCAGTTTTCGCTGCGTTGAGGTGGTCGGGTAATGAGAGCTCAAACGGTCGATGTCAGGGAGTCTTCGGGCAAGGTTCTGTGTTGCACGATCTTTCGTGCCGGCGGGAAGAAGCTCCTGGCCAAGGGCCACGTAATCAGCGAAGAAGATATCAGACTGCTCGAAACCGAAGGGATGGATCAGGTCTGGGTCACGGTTTTAGAGGAAGGCGAAGTTGCCGAGGACGACGCAGTCTGCGCTGTGGCGCAGGAAATGAGTTGCGGATGTTCCGAGATCCGCCTGGCGGCGGGCGGACGCGCGAACCTGGTAGCGACGGAAGACTGCTGCGTGCTGGTGGATGACGAACTGCTGAAGCAGATCAATTGCACAGCCAGTATCGTGATCGCGACAGCGCCCAACTTCAGCCATGCAAAAGCAGGGCAGCGGATCGCCACGGTGAAAAGCGCTCCTTTTGCTGTTGCGCAATCACAGCTAGAGGCTGTAATCTCTATATTGAACGAAAGAGGCCCTATACTCCAGGCGCGACCGATGAGGACGCCGAAGGTCGCCGTGTTGTATACGGACCCCGCCAGCGGGGATCGGTCTCGACAGCTCTTTGAAAACGTGATGCGCCAGCGGTTGGAGCGGTTTGGTACGACGGCCAGTTTTGTGCTGAGCGCGGTGGAAGATGAGGAGACCGTTGCAAAAAGCCTGCATCATCTTGCGCGAGCGAAGCCAGCGGTGATTCTGGTGGCGTCCACGACTGCACCGGCCGGACCGGAAGACGTAGTCGGCAGGGCTATGACGAAGGTCGGTTGTCATCTGGAGCGTTTCATGGCTCCGGTGGAACCCGGGAACCTTCTGCTGTTAGGATATTTGGACGATCTGCCCATTGTTTCGGCTCCGGGTTGTTTCCGGTCCGCCAAACTGAATGTGATGGATTTGATTTTGCCTCCAATGCTGGCGAAGTATCGGGTATCAGGGTGGGAATTGGCCTGTCTGGGCCACGGAGGGCTTCTCGCCTGAACTATTAGTCTCCTCCACTACCACGGGCCGTTTCCTCCGAGCGGTTTGTGGGTGCTCCTCAGCCGGGCGCCTGACCAGCGTCCGGCTTTTTTTCGCAGCCTGACGATTCGGCGGCAGCAGCAGCATGATGAAGGCGGCGCACAATTGACAAACAGCGGTATTGGCTGAATGCTGGAGAATGGCGCCTGTATGAAGGTCACCAAAGTCCAGCCCTTTCTTCTTTCTTATCCTTTCGATACACCGGTGCGGCTTTCCTATCACGGAGGTGAACGCACGATCCACAAGCGCGATGCGATGCTGATTCGCATTGAGACCGACCAAGGTTTGGTTGGATATGCGCCGGGTCAGGGCAGCGAGGCGGCGCATGCCGCCATTCAGGATTCCATCGCTCCCTTTCTGGAAGGCCGGACCCTGGCGGACCCCGATGCGTTGCGTGTACTGTTCCTGAAAGGCCCGGGCCGGAACCCGCTGCTCACACGGGTCTACTGCGCCGTGGAGATCGGTCTTTACGATCTGATTGGCAAGCAGAAAGGCCTGCCCGTGTCGGAGTTATTGGGCGGCAGGGTTCGGGATCGTATCCGGCTGTACGGCAGTGCCGGCATGTACATGCCCCCGGAAAAGTATGCCGAGGAAGCGCTGACAGTGGCCAATCTCGGTTTCCGCGCCTACAAAATGCGGCCCGCGCTGGGTGAGCAAAAGGATCTGGAAACCGTGCGCCTGATGCGGGAAGCGGTTGGCTCGGATTTCGATCTGATGGTGGATGCCCATACCTGGTGGCGAATGGGCGACCGCAGTTACTCGTTCGAGACCGTCCAGCGGCTTGCGCGGGACATGGCCGAGTACGATATCGCCTGGCTCGAGGAACCGCTGCCTCCCGACGACCACGAAGCGTACCGCACGCTGCATGACCTCGACTATGTTCCACTCGCGAGTGGGGAACATGAGCCGGACGAGCCCGGGTTTATGGATCTCATTCAGTCCGGCGGCGTCGATTACGTGCAGATGGATGTAATTTGCCAGGGGGGCTACCCGACAGGGCGGCGCATTTTCGGGGAGATTGCACGCCAGGGCCTCCGCTTCGCCTTCCATAGTTGGGGGACGGCGCTCGAAGTGATTGCGGCGGCGCACCTGGGAATCTGCTGGCCCGAAACAGTAGCCGATTGGCTGGAGTATCCCTGTTATTCCACTCCCTCGCGGGCAGGCATGTATCCGTTCCCGCTCGCCGCGGAGATTCTGAAGGAGCCGCTGGAGATTGATGGTGGTGACTTGATCGTCCCGCGCAAGCCCGGCCTCGGAGTGGAAATAGACGAGTCGATTATCACACGCTACCCGTGGATTCCCGGGCCGTGGTCCTATTTTCGCTGGATTCTCCTGCCGGGACATGGGCGGTGACATCGGACCACAGCCTGAAATGGACGGAAGGCGGGCCGGCTGCTTGAAGGCGATCTGTTCCACGGCCATTCTGGGCGCCGGCGCCGCGCTGGCCTGGGGGGTTCGAGGCCGCTCTTCTGCGCTGTTTGCCCCCTCCGTCTATCGGGGACGCCGGGACCGCCCGGCCATCGCGCTCACGTTTGACGATGGACCGAGTGAATCCACACCGGTATTGCTCGAGCTATTGGCCAGGTACTCCGTGCCGGCCACTTTTTTTCAATGCGGGTTGAACGCGGCTCGCCTGCCCCGGGTGGCGCGCGAGGTGGCGCTGGCGGGGCACGAGGTTGGAAATCATTCCCATACGCATCGCCTGTTTCCGTGCCTGACGCCGGCCGAGGTTCGCGAGGACCTGGCCCGAGCGCAGCGTGCGATCGAGGATGCCACGGGCGTGACTCCTCGCTTGTTTCGCGCGCCGTATGGGGCGCGCTGGTTTGGCTTGAGACGGGCTCAAAGGGAACTGGGATTGTTAGGCGTCATGTGGACTTCTATCGCGCTCGATTGGAAGTTGCCTTCTGCCGCCATTACACGCCGGATTCTTCGAGCGGCATCCAATGGCGCTATACTGTGCCTTCATGATGGTCGTGAGTTACGAATCGATCCAGACATCCGTAACACGGCCACGGCCCTTCGCGGCGCCATTCCCGCTTTAGCCGCGCGCGGGTTTTGTTTTGAGACGGTGAGCAACATACTATGAACGATGAGCTAACCCAACGAGTGATCAAAATCATCGCGGCCACTCAACATATTGAATTGGAAAAGATCACTCCCGAGAGTACGTTTCAGGAGCTGGGTATCGACTCGCTGGATGGCATTAATATCCTCTTTGCTCTCGAAAACGAGTTCTCCATCAATATTCCCGACGACGCCGGACAGCGGATCCGAACCGTACGCGAGATGGTGGATGGGGTCCGGACGCTGATATCAGGGGGCGACCCGGCTCAAGCGCAGGCCTGATATGCCGGGGCGCCGAATTGTTATCACCGGTCTCGGCGCGATCTGCGCGTTGGGCCGCAACAAAGATGAGTTTTGGGACTCGCTGGTGCGAGGCGTGTGCGGAATCCGGCCGCTCGAGACCGTCGACAGGACGCAGTTTCGGGTACAGAACGGCGCCGAGGTGCTGGGCTACGATTCCGCGGAGCACTTCCCCGGCAAGGAACGCGAGCAGCTTGACCGTTTCGCGCAGTTTGCCGTTACCACCGGGCGCGAAGCGATCGCCGACTCCGGTATCGAATGGCAGGATGGGCAGCGCGAGCGAACGGCAATTGTCACGGGTTCCTGCGTCGGCGGGCAGGCCACCGAAAATGAGGGTTATGTGAACCTCTACCTGCTCAAGAACTCTCGCGTGAACCCGCTCACGATTCCCCGCAGCATGGAAAACGCCGGGGCGAGCAGACTTTCCCTGGAGTTTGGAATTACAGGTCCCGTGTACACGGTTTCTACCGCGTGTTCCTCCTCCAATCACGCCATTGGCCAGGCGTTTTGGCTGTTGCGGCAAGGCGTCTGCGATATAGCCCTTGCCGGCGGCAGTGAAGCTCCCTTCGGCACGGGGATGCTGAAGGCGTGGGAAGCGATGCGTGTACTCGCTCCGGATACGTGCCGGCCTTTTTCGAAAGACCGGCGCGGGCTGGTTCTAGGGGAGGGCGGCGCCATGCTGGTGATGGAGACCCTGGAGGCGGCACGCGCGCGGGGCGCCCGCATCTACGCCGAGATATTGGGATTCGGAATGTCATCCGACGCACACCATCTTACGCAGCCCGCCGCCGAGGGGGCTGCGCGTGCGATGCGAAGCGCGCTGGCCGACGGCTGCCTCAATCCATCGCAGGTCGGCTATATTAACGCGCATGGGACGGGCACGCTCGCGAACGATCCTACGGAGGTGGCGGCGATCCGGTCCGTGTTTAACTCTCACGCCAGCGATATGGCAGTCAGTTCGACGAAATCGATGCACGGCCACGCTTTGGGGGCCGCGGGAGCGATTGAGGCGGTGGCAACTATTCTGGCGCTGGATCGCGGCCTACTGCCTCCGACGGCTAATTTTACCGAACGCGATCCGCAATGCGATATCGACGTAATTCCGAACACCGCGCGGGAGCAAAAAGTAGATTACGCCTTGTCGAACTCCTTCGCATTCGGCGGATTGAATGCCGTGCTCGTCTTTGGCAGGCTCCGGGGCTGAACCTCAAAAGCTGAAACCGAATTCGCCGAAGACATTCACCCAGCGGTCTCTTGTGCGCAGAGCCGACAATTCTCCGACCGGATCTCCCTCGGTATGCCCGCGATAGACGCGTGTCACCGCGCCGATCCGAAAATGCCGGCCCTGGTCGAGGAACCAGTTCACTCCAAACAGGCCGTAGTAGCCCCAGCCGCTGCGGGAAGTGCAAACGGGACAGTCAAACTGGTAGTAATCGCTCGGTTGGCGAATACGCTCCGAATACCGCAGGTAAGCGCCTCCGGCTCCGCCGGATATCAGCAGCCTGCCGTCGGCAAGCGGTGCGATGACGCGGCCCCCGAAGGGCACGAAATATTGGAAATCGCGGATCCGCAAATACCCGAAGCCGCTATCCAGGAACTCTCTGACCCCCGCGGCTCCAAACGCCGTATCCAGGCCCACGTCTGCCTGAAGATACCGGTGGAAGCGATAACCATATCCGGCGCCCAAAACAAAACTGGTATCGTAGAACGGTTTCAGATCTCCCCTTGGCTGTGCTCCACCGAGGCCCAGCGGTATATTGTGTTTCGGATAATCGGATTGGGCGGCCAGGACAGCGGCCGTAATTAAAAGCAGCGCAAGGGCTTTCACATCAAGTCAGACGCCCGTAGCAGGAGGGGCGTTACAGTGGTCGCTCGTTTTGTACCGCCGGATGCTCCTGACGGGTTACGCCGGCAGCCCGCCTGCGCGGATC
>DASTMK010000303.1:0-2878 GCA_035714225.1 Bryobacteraceae bacterium
TGCCCTTTTCGCACATCGCGAGATAGAGGCCTAATTTGCCAGCGATCCAGAGCGGTACCGGGACCAACTTCTGGCCGCGTTTCGGCGCAGAAGGAAAGGGGATTTCCGCCTTCTCGGCCATGTACTGAGCGACGACACTCCCCAGGCAGTCGATAGCCTCCTCCATCGCGTCACGCATATCCCGGCCGTCTGTATGGGCGTGCGGAAAATCGGGAAAACTCACAACAGGCCGTCGATCTTCGTCCGGCCGAAACCATGCCGGATAGGCAAACGTCTTTCTGCTGCCGATATAAACCGTGCCATGACTGCCTACGCCCCGCGCAGGAACCCAGCGGTAAGCGAGTCCTTTCCGATCCGCGAAACGCTTCGCTTTTCTCCGGAACTCGCCGCCGTTCATCCAGTTCTATTCTCGCACACAAATGTGCGAAGAATTCCACGCGCGGAGAGCGGCTCCGGTAGATCGGCGGCGTCCTTCGGAATTTCATCGTGGAGGATTTATTCCAGGACAAGCGTATAATCGGCAAGGGGGATCACCATGCCGCATCGCCTGTTTCCAGCCGTAGCGCTCGCCTGTTGCTCCTGCCTGCTCGGTGCCGATGATAAACGGCCGGAGGGCCGGTATATCAACGAAGCCATCGAGGTATCGGCGAAACTTTACCACGATAAGAATTCGGTTCGCGAACTGCTCGGGTCGGATTTCGACGGAACCATTGTGGTGGTGGATGTAGCCGTCTCCCCCAAAGGAGACAGTCCCCTGAAAGTTTATCGCGACGATTTCACTCTGCTGTCGGAGAAAGACGGCCAGAAGTCGCAGCCGTTCGCTCCCAGCCAGATCGCGGGAGAAGGCGCCCTCGTGATATCGACCACGGGACGCGGAGGCCCCGCGATGATGTCAGAAGACCGGGGACCGATCTGGGGCGGCACCATGGATCGCCCGCGCCGGATGGGCGGCGAAGGAGCCGCCGTCGGCAACACCGGAAGCACCGAAGTGCAGGCGACAGTTCAAACGGATAAGGGAAGCAAAGCAAACCCGATGTTGGCCCTACTAAAAGAAAAAGTTCTGCAAGAGGGAGAGATTGGAGAACCCGTCCAAGGACTACTCTATTTCCCGATGGAAGGCAAGCACAAAACCAAGCAGCTCGAGATGATGTATAAAGGTCCGGCAGGCAAGTTTTCCATCCGGTTCAAAGAGCCCAAATAATAGATCATGCACATTTCCGAACTCGACACACCCGCGCTGGCCATCGACCTCGACATCATGGAGCGGAACCTCACCCGCGTGGCGGACTATACACGCGCTCACGGCTTGCGTCTCCGGCCGCACACCAAGACACATAAAATCCCGGCCCTGGGGAAACGCCAGGTGGAACTCGGAGCCGCCGGGCTCACCGTCGCCAAAGTCGGGGAAGCCGAAGTGATGCTCGCGAGCGGCACACCCGACCTGTTGATCGCGTATCCGGTAATCGGACGCCTGAAGCTGGAGCGTCTTGTCAAAGTGGCTCGGGAGACTCGCGTGACGGTTTCGCTGGACAGCTTATACGCCGCTCAAGAGCTCTCCCATGCGGCGCAATCCGGCGGGGTCGAATTCGGTGTACTGGCCGAAGTGGACGTGGGATTGGGCCGCGTCGGCGTTCCGCCGGGTGAAGTTTTATCGCTGGTGGACAGCCTCCGCCGGCTGCCGAAGTTGACATTTGAAGGAATCGCTTTCTACCCGGGGCACATCAAGGAGATGAACAACGGCGGCGGCAAACAGCTCAGCGCTCTCAACGAAGCCGTACGGGGGATGCTGTCGTGCCTGGAGAAGGCAGGCGTGAAAGCGAACGTCGTGAGCGGCGGATCTACACCCTCTCTATACCACTCACACCTGGTGGAAGGGCTGAACGAGATCCGGCCCGGCACCTACATTTTCAACGACCGGAACACGGTGGCAACTGGTGCGTGCGGCTGGCAGGATTGCGCGGCGTCCATCCTCGTCACGGTTGTTTCCACTGCCGTGAAGGACCAGATGATTATCGATGGCGGCTCGAAGACGTTTTCTTCGGACGGCCTGATCACCGGCGCCGATCCCGGCTTCGGGCGCGTTGCGGAAGCTCCAGACGCCGCGTTCGTCCGAATGAACGAGGAGCACGGCTACGTGGACATGCACAACTCCAGTGTGCGATTCGAGATCGGACAGCGCGTCCGCGTGATACCGAACCATATCTGTGCCGCCATGAACCTGCATGAGACAGTCTACGGGATTCGCGGTGATCAGGTGGAAACCACCTGGAAAGTGGAGGGCCGCGGCAAGCTTCAATAGCGAAGCACGTGAATCTTAGCGCGCCGCCATCTCCGGCAGCGACCCGTCCAGCAATTCTCCCAACCCGGACGCCGGCACACGCACACCGACATAGAACGAGCCGAAAGCCGCGTAGACCGCACTCACCTGGTCAAAGCGCATTTCGTAGATCAGTTTCTTGAATACCAGTGGTTCGTCTGCAAACAGGTCTACTCCCCATTCCCAATCGTCGAACCCGATGGAACCGGAAATGATCTGGCGCACCTCACCCGCATAGCGCCGTCCGATCATGCCATGCTCGTGCATTTGCCGCTGCCGTTCGGCCATGGGCAACTGGTACCAGTTGATCGTTTCGCCGCGCTTGCGGTCCATCGGATAGAAGCAGAGGTAGCGTGCGGGTGGAATTTCCGGCCACAGCCGCGGTGCCATCGCATTGCGCTGCCTGTCAAGAACCTCCTCCACCGCCTGCTTCCATTCGGCGGTACCGGGTTCGAGACCGCGCTCCGCCAGCGCGGAATAGGTTTTCGCCGACGATTCGTACAGCCCCAATTCAATAATGGACAGGTACGATGTGGTCTCTTCGAGAAATTCCCAGAGCGC
>DASTMK010000304.1:0-8475 GCA_035714225.1 Bryobacteraceae bacterium
AGGAGCACTCGTAAGGTCGAGTTCCGTCAACGCGGTTAACTCCTTCAGGTGACGAAGTCCCGATCCTCGAACGAGCGTGCCGCCGAGTCTCAAGATCTGAAGCTGACGCAGACCCGCGAGCTGTTCGAGACCGGCATCCGATACGGTCGTGTGGCTGAGAATCAGCTCTTTGAGGCCCGTCAAGTTCTTTAGCGCTGACAGACCCAGGTCGCCGGTTTCGGTCGCAGTGAGATCCAGTTTCTTCAGTGTTCGGATGCCGCCGAGGTATGCGAGTTGCGCGTCACTTACGCCGGTGGAAGCGAGCGAGATCGAGCGAAGCGCGCCGCCGGCGAACTCGGCGGTGCCGCCCAGAGCCTTCACCCATTCAGCTACGGCGCGCGGGTCATCGTCGGATGGCTGTCCCGCGCCCGGCTCACGCACACGTGCTACCGCGGTGCCCACAAAGTCCACTTTGCAATCGGGCACGCCGGCCTGGAACGCTTCCACGCCATTCTGTGTCACGCGGCTGTACCGAACGTCCAACGCCACCAGGTCCTTTAGTCCGGCGAGCTTCGCCAGTCCGGCATTCGTGATACGGCTGCGATACAGGTTCAATTCGCGCAGATGCTTCATGCCGGCGAGTACTTCCACACCCTCGTCGGTGATGCCGGCTCCGAGGAGATTCAACTTCCTCATACCGGTAAGCGGACGCAGCGATTCCAGACCGCGCTCGGTGATATTCACCCCGTAAAGATCCAACTCCTCAAGCTTCACGAGACCCGATAACGACTGGAGCCCCTGGTCGGTGATGAGCGTATCCCGCAATAACAGGCGGCGAAGTTCTTTCATCCCCCTCAGGCTCTTGATGCCTTCGTCGCCAATCGTCGCGTAGTTCAGATCCAGCGCCCGCAGGTTTGTAAACGGCGCCAGACCATCCGCGGTGATGCGGCATTGGGAGCAGCGCAGTTCTTCGAGTTGCGTCAACCCCGCCAGGTGGGCAAATCCCTTGTCCCGCACGTTCACGTTCGCAAGAAAGTGGAGACTGAAATACAGCCGCTTCAGATTGGTCAAACCCGAGAGAAAACGCAATTGGTCGTTCGCGTCCAATCGGCTGCCGGCACCAGGATTCCAGCTCGGACCCGGCAAATACAACTCGCGAAGCCCGGACAGATGGCTGATTTTTTCGAGATCTCCGGGGTCGAGCGTCGTGTTCGTGAAGTCGAGGCCGCGTATTCGCAACTCACTCTGCGGCAATTCGGAAACATCGCGCAGAGGCGTACGATTGCCTTCGACAATCACCCTGCCACCCAGCCGGATCACCCATTCCGCAACGTCGCGTTCCGATGCGGGCGCCGCCAGTACAAAGGCCAGGCAAAGTAACGCGAATCGTGGCACGCTCGACATTCCCAGTTCCGCTCCCAGCTCTTCCCGCCACTATATCACTGGAATGAGATCCCAAGGCTTGCGGGCGGATCGGCCGAGCAGCCGGTCGGCCTCTGTGTCCTGAACAAAGGACTCCCGCCCGGCATCCCATTTAAGCTTCCTTCCCGTCTTGAATGCGATGTTTCCCAGGTGACCGATGAGAGTGGACCGGTGCCCGGTCTCCACATCCGCCGCCGGCCTGCGGCGGCTCCGCACATCTTCCACAAAATTCCTGGCATGCAGTTCGGTGGCATCCGTCGTATTCATGCGGCGCGCAGGGATACGTGGTTCATTGCCGGGACGCCTGAAATCCGGGTAGATCTCATATCCGATCCGGTCGGCAAACAGCGCGCCATTGGTACCGTAGAATGCCATGCCGTTGGGCCGGTCCTCGGCTCCTCGCGCATTGTAGTAGCGCATCCCCGCAGTCCTACCACCGAGCCCGTGCGCGCTGAGGTTCGACGCCTCGTAACTCAGGACAAAGCCCGGGTAGTCGTACGTGACTTGAAGAACGTCCGGCATCTCTCCTGCATCCCTCAGCGTGAACCTCCCGCCGGAAGCAGACACTTTTTCCGGCGCGTCGACCCCCATGATCTGGTGTACCGTGTCGAATCGATGGGTACCGAAATCGGTGATCGTTCCTCCGGCGTAATCCCAAAACCAGCGGAACGTGCCGAGAAACCGCTTTCGGTTGAAAGGCACCCGTGGAGCGGGCCCCAGGTACATCTCCCAATCGAGACCCTCGGGGACTTCCGAGTCGGCCTCACGGCCGATTCCGTCGGGCGTCATGTTGCTGAAATTCCATACGCGCACAAAGCGGACTTCGCCGAGTTCCCCGCTCTGGATGATTCGCGCGACCTCCGCGAAATGCGGCGCGGACCGCTGTTGGGTGCCGGTCTGCACGATGCGGTTGTAACGGCGGGCCGCCGCTACCATCGCGCGCCCTTCGCGCACATTATGAGCCAGCGGCTTTTCGACGTAAACGTCCTTGCCGGCTTCACACGCGAGGATTGCCGGAATGGCATGCCAGTGATCCGGAGTGGCGATCAGCACTACGTCGATGTCTTTGTCATCGAGCACTTTCCGAAAATCGGCATAGGCCCGCGCACCGGTGCCGGCCCACTGTAAGGCAGCCGCGGCATTCGCGGCGTAGACGTCGCACACAGCGGTAAATTCCACGCCCGGCGAGTGTGCCATGAGCCCGGCCACGTACCGGCCGCGCGCCCCGCAGCCGATGAGCCCGGCGCGAATCCGGTCGTTCGCTCCAAAGATCCGCCTCGCGGAAAGAGCAGTGATCCCACCTTCCATGAAGTTCCGCCGTTGCACCGCTCACCTCCACCCGGACATCGTATCTCGATTGGTGTGTAATAATGTCTTCGGATCGTTCAGGCTCGTCTCGCGCTTTCTTCAATCCAAACCGCGTCCACCAGGCCCGGCTACCGGTGTGCACGCCCGGCAAAGGGCTTCAGGGGTGTCGAAATGAAAAGAATTCGTCGATTGTTGTTATGGAGTTTTGCGTTCTCTGTTTCGATCTTGAGCGCCCAGAATACCGCGCTCGTATGCACGGCATCGGCGGTCACTACAAACGTGCGGGCAGAAGGCCTGACAGAGAGACTGGGCGACATTATTCTCGATTGCGCCGGCGGCGCTCCCGGCAGCGGCGTTACAGGAAATCTTTCGGTGATCCTGCCCGTTGCGGTAACCAATCGCATCAACGAAGAGAGCGGCGCCCCTGATGTCACTCTTACGATAGACACGGGCGCAACACCGCTAACGGTGTCCGCGACGGTTTCGCGGCCGAACCGGGTGAACTTCAATGGTTTGAATTTTTCCGTTGGCCCCACAGGGCGGGCACTTTTGCGTATTTCGGGAATCCGGATTGCCGCCGTACAGCTCGGATTCACCAGCGGCATGGCGGTGCCCGTCCCCATTGTCGCGATCATCACGATGACCGGTCCGCAGAACGTGCCCCTGGTGAACAGTAACCCGGCCGTGGGCATTGCATCCAGCGGACTGCTGGCAAGCGCTTCCAGCACTGCGATTGTTTGCATCGGCTCTCCCCTGCCCGATACCGTGAGCTTTTCCGCATTGATAGGTGCCGGCACGCACTCCTATTCCACGCGGGTGACCGAGGGTTTCCCGGCGGCCTTCGAAGTCCGGCAAAACGGCGCGCGGACGGGCACCCGCTTCATCGCCCGGTACAACGGCCTGCCGCAAGGGGCGAGGATTTTTGTCCCGGACGCGATTGCGGGCTCGTCCGCGATACAGCCGACTGCGCGGGGCGACTTCGGGCCTCCGGCATCCGGCGGACGATACAAACGGACAGCCGAAGGCTCACTGCTGCTGGCGCTGGTCCGCGGCGCCGACGCCACCGGCGCCGGTGGACTTCCGGTGTACACACCGGGCCCCGTCGGGTCCGAGGAAGTGGCCTTCAATGGTGTCACCGAGATCGGCCTGATCAACGGCGCCGGTTATGCGGTCTACGAGGTGATGGACGCCAACGCCGCCGTCCGTGAAAGCGCGCAATGGCCAACGTTCGTCGGAATGCCGCGCCCGGATGGCGGGCAAAGTGTTATCGCCAGGCAGGAGATAACGTTTGCACCGGTATCGGAGCTCGCCTCGGCGTCCACCTCCGCGCCCGTGCCGCGGTTTGCGGCCGTAGCGCCACCGCCCGATTGCCCGGCGCTCAACGATTGCAAATCTTCTTACATGCCAAGGTTGGCCGTGGACGCGCCGTTGCTTGAATTCACCGCTGCCGCCGGCTCGATCTACAAGGTCAACTACATCGGAGTAGAGAACGAAGGAGGCGGACTGCTGGTTTGGGCGGCAACGCTCGCGTACAAAAACGGTTCAGACTGGATTCGCCTCGAGCAGCCGTCCGGACTGAATGCCGGCGTGATCCGTCTGGACGTCCTGCCTGAAAAGCTCGCACCGGGCCGTTACGAAGCAACCCTGACGATCGATGCCGGACCGCTTGCAGGCACGCGCTCACTCCCAATCAGGCTGGACGTGACGCCCGGCCCGGCCCCCATTGCGCCGGTACCCGTAATCCGGACGGTTCAAAATGCGGCGAGCCTGGCGCCCGGTCCACTCGTAGCCGGTTCTCTGGCCACAATCATGGGCGAAAAGCTCGGGGGCGAACAAGTGACGGTGCGCTTTGACGGCATACCCGCCAAGCTGCTTTACAGCAGTGACACGCAGATCAATCTGCAAGTGCCCGAAGCCATCGGCGCGATGGCCGAAGCGCGGGTTGTCGTTTCGGCCGATGGCGTGGAAGGAATTCCTGTGCTCGTGACGCTTCGGCCGGCGGCACCGGCTATTTTCCAGTCCGGCATTCTCAATCAGGATTCCTCAGCGAATACGGAGAGTGCCCCTGCCGCTACGGGCAGTGTGATACAGATCTTTGGTACCGGCTTACCCACGCAGGGAACGATTACGGCAAAGATTCACGACCGTGAAATTGCCGATCCCATTTATGCGGGCGCTGCTCCCGGACTGGATGGCGTGCAACAGGTAAACATCCGTGTGCCGGACGATCTGCCCGCGATGACGACGGAGGTCCTGCTTTGCGCGACCGCCCCTGGCATGGAGCGGGTGTGCAGCGCCCCGGCACCGGTGACGTTACAGCGAACGCAGTAGCAAGACCGCCCGTGTTGTTGAGCGATAATAACCGGGTTCATGCTTTCCGTACTCGTTCCGCTCTACAACGAAGAGGAGTTTGTTGGCGCGCTGCTCGAAAGGGTGCTTGCCGCTCCTCTGCCGCGCCAGATGGCGAAGGAAATCATCGTTGTCGACGATGGCTCGAACGACGGTTCCGCCGAAGTCGTGGAGCGATTCGCCGCTCAGCACTCCGGCTGCATAAAGCTGGTCCGGCACGAGACCAACCGCGGAAAGGGCGCGGCCGTACGAACAGCGCTCGAACATGCGCGCGGGGAGTTTTGCGTCATACAGGATGCGGATCTCGAATACGATCCACGGGATTACCCACGGCTGCTTCATCCCCTGCTGGAAGGCAAGGCGGACGCCGTCTACGGTTCCCGTTTCCTGGTTGCCGGAGAGCGCCGGGTCCTGTATTTCTGGCATGCTTTGGCGAACAATCTCCTGACCACGTTTTGCAATATTGCAGCCGACCTGAACCTCACCGATATTGAGACCTGCTACAAGGCGTTTCGAACGTCGCTGCTCAAGAGTATTCCCTTACGCAGCGACCGGTTCGGGATAGAACCCGAGCTGACCATAAAGCTGGCCCGCCGGCAGGCCAGGATCTACGAGACACCCATCAATTACCACGGGCGGACCTACGAGGAAGGTAAGAAGATATCTTTCGCCGACGCCGTGGCTGCGTTCTTCGTTATCGCGCGCTACGCCTTCACCAGCGATCTCTACAACGACCCCGGCCAGAAGATCCTCGATTCGTTCGCCTGCGCGTCGCGATTCAACAGGTGGATGGCGGATGTGATCTCCCCTTACCTGGGCCGGAACATACTCGAGATCGGAGCAGGCATCGGGAATCTGACACGTCATCTGATCTCCCGGCGCGAACGTTATATCGCCGCCGACATCGACCGGGAGCATCTCGCGCGGTTGCGCGCGCGCCTCCATCACCGCCCGAACCTGCAGACCCTGCCGTGCGATCTAAACCGCCCTGACGATTTTCGAGAGCTCGCCGGAAGTGTCGACACCGTGGTGTGTCTGAACGTGCTGGAACACGTGGACGATGAACTCTGCGCACTGGCGAACATACGCACGGCGCTCTGCGACGGAGGACGCGCAGTCATTCTGGTGCCCGAGGGCCCGGGAATTTACAACGAGCTCGATGCGGCACTCGGCCACTCGCACCGCTATACGGAAGAACACCTCCGCAAGTGCTTGCGAAGTTCCGGCTTCCGGGTGGAGCGAATGATTCCGTTCAACCGGATCTCACGTCCGGGCTGGTATCTGAACGGATCGGTATTGCGCCGCAGGACCATCAGCCCCGGCCAACTACGGACATTCGACCGTCTCGTGTGGCTTTGGAAGCGCATCGACAACTATCTACCGTGGCCTCCTACCTCACTGATCGCTGTAGCAGTAAAAGAAAATCAGGCTATTGAGAGGCCCGCTATTTCGGCTGGAAACTGAAGTTCCTGACGCCCACCTCGTCATTGCCTTGGATACGAAACCCGAACTTTCCCCGTTCGAAATCCAGGCTGTCGTCTGCAATTTTATCGAGCACGGCCCAACCATCTCCCCTTCTGATACGGTGCGTGACGTGCCCCGGTGAAATCTCGATGGAAATGGTATAGACCTTCTGGTCCGGACTCAACCCGTGCGGCACTTTCGGCAAGTCGCGGCTGCGGCCGTTGCGAACTTCCTTGCGTGACAGGTTCTTGTTATCGATCTCGAATGCAAGGTAGTTTTTCGGGTCCGTAAACGCGACCACCCACTCCAGGTGCCGCTGGCGAAACACCGCGGTAGACTTCAGCATGGTTGCCGTGAACAGGAAGGTTCCGGAAGTCGGGGTAACCGGAAACAGAACGAAGTCGCCACCCTTCCGGACGAACCATTCCTCTCTCTTCTCCCACACGCCCGGCCAGTCGGCGAGAGTCAATACTTTGGGTGCAGGAGGCACTTCCTGTTTACGCAGACGTAGCTCCACGGTTCTGCTCTGCCCGGCGGAAAGCTGGACGGTGACGGATTGCGAGTTATGGCCGGGTGCTGTTGCGGTGATGGAGTAGGAACCCTCCGGCAACTCGGCCGATGGCTGGCTCAGCGTACGCGCCTGCGTCTCCTCCGCGCCCCGAATCGTCACCTTGGCATCCGGCGGGGAAAGAACCAGGCGCAGTGTTGCCGGCTGTTTAGCCATAGCCAGCTCGGAGCCGCGAAGCTCAACGGTTTCGCCGGCACGGAACTCGCGGGCGAACTGCCTGGGCACGTAGCCTTGCTGCCGGATCTCAATGGTGTGTTTTCCCGGTGCGATTCCCTCGTGTGCAAACGTGCCGTCGGACCGTACCGAACCGATGCGCTCGCGTTCCAGGAATACTTGCGCTCCGGCTGCGGCCCCGCTGATCCGGAGAGAAGCAACCTGCGGCAGAGGCTGCAAATGGAACTCCAGGCGGGTCTCTTCGCCTTTGCGTACCATGGCGCGCTGCTCACCGGGGGATACCTGATATCCTTCCTTTTCGACGCGCACGGCATATTCCCGCACAGGGAGCCCGGGAATTCGCAACTGCCCGCGGGCGGTGGCGCGGCGATGCGGCCTGCCGTTCAGAAAGACCTGCACATCGTCTTCTCCGGTAGCCACTACCAGCGTACCGGCATTGACATCGGTCTTCAGGAAAACCGCCAGTACGGGAGCGGGGCCGAAGTTTACGATCAGTTTGCGCTGTTGACTTCCTTCTCCGATAGTCAATTCGTGATCGCCTGGCGAAGGCGGCGTCAGGTCGATTCCCGCCGGCACCGTTTCGCCCACCTGCTGCCCGCCCATGTAGACCTTCCAGGGATTCGAGCTGGTATAAAGCCGCGCCTGGTCACCTTTGTTTGAAACAAGGACGGCCAGAACGTTTCGCGTGCTGATGGGACCGGATAGCAACGGAGCCTGGCCGGGGTTCACGTCGAGAGTGAACTCGGCGCTCGCGGAGCCGCCGGCGATGCGGATCGTGTGACTGCCGGGCTGGACGTTTTCCAGCACCGCCTGGCCTTCCTGTAGCTGCGTGGCGGAATTTCCATCCAGCAACACTTCACCGGAGAGCATATCTGCCGCAATCCGGACGGACTGAGCTTCCAGACTAAGCGGCAAGTTCAGGCTGACCGGCTCACCAGCGCGCGCGTCGATTATTCTCTTGAGAGGCTCATATCCTTCCAGCCGCGCTTCAATCTCGTGGGTGCCGGGAAGCAGGTCGAAACTGCAATCGGCCACGCACCGAAGTTCGCCGTCCACACGGATAGCAGCCCCCTTGGGAACACTGACAACGCTGACGCGGGCAGGACCTGTAGAAGCCGGTTCCGGCGCCTTATCCCGGAACTGGCTCAGGGCGAACAGGCCGATCAGGAACAACACGACTCCGATTACGCTTCCGGTGATCAGCGCCCGTT
>DASTMK010000305.1:0-26240 GCA_035714225.1 Bryobacteraceae bacterium
TTGGAAACGGGCGGTCCGGCCGCCGGCTGGTATCTGAAAATCAAACCGGATTCCTCCGCCGGTGATGCCCACCTGCTGCGCGGCGCGGAAGTGCAGCCGTGGGTGATGAGGGAGCTCGAGCGGCTGCAACTCGCATTCGCACCCACCGCGAGCCTGGCCGATGGCGGTGTGTTGAGCGAGGATCTGTCGAAGAACGTCCCTCGCGACGAGTGGGAACTCGCCTGCGGAGAGATGTTCCTGAATCCGTAGAGTCCGCTTGCTCGCGCGCGCGGCTCAGAAAGGTGATCGCATTTTTGCGAGCGTTTCCGAGCCGCGACCGCAAGGAAGCGGTGTTAGTTGCCCTGGTCGTGGGGCACGGTGCACGTTCTTACCACGGTGGCGGCGTTACCCGCTGCGTCCGCCGCTGTCGCGGTGAGAGTATAAATCCGGCTGCCGGCATTCCCCAAACGCTCTGCCCGGAGTTGCACCGTGAACCCGCCGGCGCCCGACGGGGATATGACGATGTCGGGACTCGCGGGCTCGGCAGGCTGATTGCTCGCGCCGGTTACCTGGAAGGTGGCCGGGACCAGTCCCGATAGCGCGTCGTACGCCGTCACCGTGCCCACAGTGACAAGCTTGTGATTGGGAGGCCACAGCGAGCAGCCCGGCGCCGGCAGGCCCGCGATGACCGGCGCGGTCTTGTCGATTTTGACCGTTACCGATGCCGAACTCGACAGACCCGCGCGGTTCACCGCCGAGCAGGTAAGGGTAACGCCGGCCGTGTCCTGGGTGAGAACCGTGTTCTCGCAGCCGGTAGACGAAGCGATCCCCGTCTCGGGGTCCGATAATGACCAGCCGATCGTGACGCCGCCGGTGTACCAGCCACCGGCGCCTTGGGGGCCCTGCACGACCGGCGTGATCACCGGCGGCGTGGGATCGTGATATTCGTAAGCGCCGATGTCGATGACTTCCGACGTAATGCGCTCCTCCGCGGCCGTTGGATGGACGTACTGCGCAACCGGCGCCAGCGGAGTGCCATCGGCGGCCAGCCCCGGCTCCGCCCCGGCATTGACGGCGGGCGAGCCGGCCGTCAGGCGGTAGTCGAAATTGGCATAGTCTGCGAAGCTGGCTTGCGTGGGGTCGCTCACCTGGAGATTCGCCACAAGCACGGGGGCGAGCCCGGCGGCCAGAGTGCCCGGCCCGGCGAAAATATTGTTGCTGACCAGCGCCGGTACGCCGCCCCGCGCGTCCACACGGATGAACGTGGCGCCGGCCGGGCGCTGGTTTACGAAAGTGTTGTTGATCACATAGAGATCGTGGCCCGGATTCTGGGGGTGAACGTTCTCCGCGCCGTAAGACAGAAGCGTGGAGTTGTGCGAGTCGGGGCCTTGTTGAATGAGGTTCCCGATCACATAAGTCGTGCCGCCGTTGGGTACGTCAATCTCGTAGCTTCCCGTGCCGGACTCTCCGCTGAGGCGGTTGTAGAGGATCCAGTTGACGGCGGCCCGCGTCTTCAGCAAGTGACCCTCCACGGAATCGTGCGAGTAGTTGAAGCGGTAGATCAGGGAGGCGGCGTGCCCGATGTACAGGTTATGGGACTGGCCGCTGGTATGGCCGTTGCGGGCGAATTCCGTGTATTCGATGAGGATATTGCTGCCGGCGACGTTACTTTCCAGGATGGAATTCTGGTTATCGTGGAAGTAGCAGTTGCGAACCGTCCAGTTGGTGGCCTCAGCGCGAATGGCGGCGCCGTTGGTGCCGATGGAAGGAGGCAATTCGGCGCCCGACATCTCGATGTTCTCGATCGTCAGGTTTCTGCCGCCCGCCACCCAGATGCCCTTACTCTGAACGTATCTGCCATTCGCCTGGATGTGCGGGCGCCCGTTGACGCCTCGGATGGTGAGATCGTTTTTGTTCCAGGCGCAGACGTCGCCCAGGTATTCGCCCGCGGCTTCGATTTCGACGGTGTCGCCGTTTGCCGCCGCGGCGATTGCGGCACAGGGGGTGCTGTAAGGCTTGCCCGGGCCTACCTGGAGAACAGCGCCGTTTGCCAGGACGCTGAAGCAGCACAACGTGGCTGCCAGGAGTACACCCGAAAACCCGTTCTTATTGGTCATCGCTATTTCTCCGCAGTTGGAGCCGGAATCGAACTACTCAGAAGGTGATCGAAAACCCGGCGGAACCTTCCATGTAGCGCGAGATTCCGCCGGCCGTGGTGACATCCTGAAAATTCAAGTCGTAGGGACGGCCGGCGAAATTGTCGCGGAAGTCGAGCCGGAACAGCATGTGCGGGAATAATCGAACCTTGATTCCCGCTCCATAATTGCCTCCGTAAGTGCGAGCGCCGCCTCCAGGCCATTCCGAAAAATTCGGAGCGCCATACTGAACGCCCATTAGTCCTCCGGTGACGAAAGGCCGCCATCGTTCGCCCGCGGGCATGAAGTAGATCAGGAAATTGTACGAAAGCTGCTGAACCATGACCCGGTCTTCGCGGATCTCACTGACCGTGTTGCCGGAAACAACACTGCGAATCACCGTCCTCATCTTCGCGCGGCTCTGGCTGTAGGAAAGCTCGTGACCATAGTAGCCGGACGTATTCAGAGTAATCCTGGCCCCATAGCCGTACTCCCCTTTGAGGGTGGTGTCCGTGTCCTCGGGATCTTCGATGTCAATGGACCCGAGTTCTTTCTCGTTTAGACGCAGGTAAGAGCCATTAACGGAAAACTCGTACTTCTGGGCCTGCAATGCCGCACAACCGGCAAGAAAAACAGAACAGACGAGCAGTTTTCGTAGCATTCTCTCTAACTAATTTACACTGGGGCCGAATTCAGCGAGGGATCTCGTACCGTTTGATCTTCTCGTACAGCGTGGAACGGTCGATGCCGAGGACGGCCGCCGCGTCTTTGATGTTCCCCTGGGTACGCTCCAGCGTCGCTGTGATGGCCTGCTTTTCCATTTCCTGAAGCGTCGTGTCCGCCGGCACGTTCCAAACGCGCCTTCCGTTGGATCGCGGCAGGAAAGCGAAATCGTCTTCCGTCAACACCTTGCTTTTGGAGGTTACAATAGCGCGCTCGATTGCGTTTTCCAGCTCACGTACGTTTCCCGGCCACTGATGGTCCATCAGAAGCTTGTAGGCGCCTTCGGAGATGTCGATCACATCGCGGCCCATCTCCCGCGAGATGCGTTCGGCGAAGTAATCGGCCAGCAGCGGGATGTCGTCGCGCCGCTCCCTCAACGGTGGAATACGGATCTCGATGACATTCAGCCGGTAAAAAAGGTCTTCGCGGAACTTGCCTTCGGCGACCGCCTGCTCCAGGTCCACGTGCGTGGCGGCGATAACCCGCGCGTCCGTGCGAATCTCCTCGGACCCCCCGATGCGATAAAAGCTTTTTTCCTGTAAGACCCGCAGCAGGTCCACTTGAAGCTTCGGTGAGATGTCGCCGATCTCGTCCAAAAAAATCGTGCCGCCGTCGGCCAGCTCGAACTTCCCCTTTTTCTGGGCGATGGCGCCGGTGAACGAGCCCTTCTCGTGGCCGAACATCTCCGATTCCAACAACCCTTCGGGCAGGGCCGCGCAACTGACGGCCACAAATTTGTTCGCCGCCCTGTCGCCGGAGTTATGGACGGCGCGAGCGACCAGTTCCTTCCCGGTGCCGCTTTCCCCGCGGATGAGCACCGTGCTCTTGAGATTCGCCACCTGCACCGCCATGTCGACGACGGCGCGCATGCGCGGGTTCTTACAGATAATGTCCTGGAAGTGGTACTGCCGCGCGAGTTTCTTCCGCAGGATCGTATTTTCGCGCTGAAGGTTTTTGACTTTGATGATGCGGCGCACCAGCAGCGAGATCTCTTCGGGATTGCACGGCTTCACAATGTATTCCTGCGCGCCTTCCTTCATGGCCGTGATCGCCGTATCGACGGTTGCATAGGCGGTAATGATGATGATGGAGGCGTCCGGGTGCAGGCGGCGTATCTCCATCATCGCGTCGATGCCGTCCATTCCGCCCGGCATCTTGAGATCGAGGAAATAGATCGCGTAATCCTTTTCGCGCGCTTTCGCCACCGCCTCCCTGCCGGACGAGGCGGTCTCGACCAGGTAGCCGTCCTCCCGGAGCCACGCGGCCAACGATTCGCACATCACCTCTTCGTCGTCGGCGACGAGAATTTCCCATTGCATCTTCATTCTGAAACTCCCGCTTCTAAAATCTCCTGTCTCCGATGCCCGCCCGCGGCGGCGTCCACCGCCCGAACGCGGCAGTCCGCACAGAAAGCCGGCCGCTTCACATCCACCTGGCGAATGTTCGTAGAGAGCGACATGACGCAGGTCTCGTCGCGGCAGTGCACCAGTCCCAGGGTATGCCCTGTCTCGTGCAACACCTCTTTTGCCGTGCGCGCCATCAGCAACCCTTCATCGGCGGGAAAGCCATGGAATTCCTGCCGCAGTCTGGCGATCGATACCACCGCCAGTGCGCCTCCCAGTTGGGCCTGCCCGTAAACGTAGCTGAGCATCGGTATGAACAAATCCAGTTCCGTAATCGCCAGCAACCGCCAGGAATTCGCCAGGCGGTGCCGCGCGAGGTGCTGCAACAGTTTCGGCGCGCTGTACTGTCCGCGCTCCGGGTCGTAGGCGAACTCGAAGTCCTCCATGGCCGGCACCAGAACCGTGCCGCAACCCAGTACATCCGCCAGGCACCTCTGAGCCGTATCGATGACGCGCGGCTCGACTCTGCCAACCGGAATGACATGCATGCATCTCACACGCCGGCGGCCCTGGCTTCCCCAACCGGCTCCGAAGGCGCAGGCACCTCGCCCAGCGGCAGCCGGACCACAAATGTTGTGCCCTCCCCGACCTTGCTCACCACCTCGATGTCGCCGCCGTGCGCTTCGACAATACCGTAGGAGACGGCGAGGCCTAAGCCCACGCCTTTGCCTTCCGGTTTCGTCGTGAAGAACGGGTCGAAGATCTTGGCCAGATGCTCCGGGCGGATCCCTTCACCCGAATCTTCGACCGAAAGAAGAACCGCGGATGCCTTTTCCTCCACCCGCGTGCCGATGCGGACCAGGCCCTCGGCACGGGCATGCATCGCCTCGGCGGCATTCAACACCAGGTTCAGAACAACCTGTTGGATCTGTGAGGCGTCGCAGGGAACCTGTGGCAGGTCTTCCGCCAGATTCATCTCTACCGCCACTCCCGCCAGCTTCAGCTTGTGCGAAGTCAGAGATACAGTGGAACGAACAATCCGATTGAGGTCGGCGAGCGCGCGTTGAGGCTTGGATCGGCGTGAAAACGTGAGCAGATCCGACACGATCCGTCCCACGCGCGAGGTCTCCCCGGTAACCTGCGAAAGGTACTTGCGGAAGTCGGCGATGCGGCCGGGCGGAATGCCATCGTCCTTCAGAATGCGCTGCATCAACATCGAAAGGTTGAGAACACCGGATATGGGGTTGTTGATCTCATGCGCCACGCTGGCCGCAAGCTGTCCCAGCGACGCCAGCCGGTCGGTCTGAAGCAGTTTCCGGTGCGCCACCTTCAACTGTTCGGTACGTTCATTCACCTTCGTTTCCAGGCTATGCGTGAATTGATTGATTTCGGCCAGCGCCGTACGAAGCCTCACCCGCATCGACTCGAACGACCGCGCCAGCTCGTCCAACTCCTCGCTGCGCCCGCCAATTTCAATGGGCCGGTCGAGTTGCATCGCGCTAACCGTCTTGGTGGCCTCCACCAGCTTACCGATGGGACCACTGAGGAAGTAGCGCGTAAAAAAGATGATGAATACGCTGATCAGGAGAATCTGGCTTCCGGTCACCAGCAGCACGCGCATCTTCATGTTGGCCACCTGCTCATCCACCGGGTCGAGGCTCAGGGCCAGGTCGAGTACCCCCAATACCTTCATACCGGCGGGGTGTGCGTGGCATGCCGCCTGGCTGCAAGCGGGCTCGTTATAGATCGGAGTAGCCATTCGCAGGCTTCGGCTGCCGTCAGCCGCCGGCACAATCCGGACCCGCGAGGAGACGTCCAGGTTCACCTTAGGCTGATCGGTGGAGTGACACCCGATGCACGCCTCCGAGTTCTTGCCGGCCTGCGACTCGCGTTGCTCCTCGGCGCGCGTCGCAAACATCACCTTTCCCTCGCGGTTGAACATGCGTATGCTGTCGATCCCCTGTTTGAGGGCGATCATCTGCATCACTTCGTACGCGGACTCCTTGTTGTCCAGCAGCATGGCGTGCCACGTGGCGCTGGTGATGCCCTTTGAAAGCTGGTCCGCGCCGACAATCATCGCGTCCAGCAGTTCGCGCTCCTGCGTCTTGACATTGCTGAATCCGAAGATCGCCTCGATGATCAGGACGATCACCGTAAGGGACAGAATGAGTTTCTGCGCCAGCCGTCTGGGCACGCACCGTCCTCCATAAAAGGAGTTCCATACCTATTATGCCTGAATCTTGCCGGAGTGGTACATATCAGCGGGAGGGCCGCTCGCTCGGAACGGAGCCGCGCGCGTCAGCAAGCGGTATCGGGCCCGGCGCCGACCCGGCGATCTGCAATTCGGTCCGGCGAATGAGCCGGGGCCAGATCTCCTCCGGCTTCGGATCGAAAACCGTATCCACTCTCGCTGGGAAAATATGCCAGGCGCCCATCCGGACTTCGCGTTCGAGCTGATGGCGGGCCCAGCCTGCATATCCTGCGTACACACGAAAAGCGTCGGGGCCGGTCCCGTCTGTGATCGCTTTCTCGAGAACGTCTTTATCCGCGCTTCGGTAGACATCCGCGAATATGTGTTGAGCGCCTTCGGGCCTGGAGCGCGTTCGCAGAAGTGCCATCGCGCCAAACGGCGCGACGGGACCGCCCCGGTAAACGGGATCGGTTCGCTCTTTCGCAGCCTCGATATCCTGGAACAAACGCGAGAGCGGAGTCTTGCTCGGCCGGTTGACGATGAGCCCGACGCTCCCCTGATCGTCGTACTGAATCAAAAGGACCACAGCCTCGGCGAAATTCGGGTCCGGCAGTTTACGGCTCGCCACGAGAAACTGCCCGGCGGCAAGATCCTCCACTCGCCCGCGCTGCTGTCCCTGCGCTACAAGCGCCGCTGCCAGAAGACCGGCAGCTACCGCCGCGCAAGCTCCTGTGGCATGGCGCATCACGGCACGTCCACCACAATCAGGCTTTCGGCGGATTCGCCATAGGGCCCTTGCGCCAGCACGCGGCCGCCGGGACCGACGGCAAGAGAGCA
The DNA here is from genome assembly GCA_035714225.1 of Bryobacteraceae bacterium. GTDB lineage: Bacteria > Acidobacteriota > Terriglobia > Bryobacterales > Bryobacteraceae > CAADGY01. The sequence goes on from DASTMK010000305.1 coordinate 7,209, forward strand.
CCCGATACACTTGCGGCCCATCCAAGGCCCGCCGCGCAGCCAGCCTACGTTGCTGACGCCAGCTACGGTGAGATCGTAAAGCCCGGTGAGAGTCTCATAGGCTCCACGCCACAACGCGCCGTAAGGCTCGAGGGAGTTGTCGTGGTTGGCTTCAACGGCCCAGGCGCAGGGAGAGAGTAAAATCTGGCAGCCCATTCGCGCCAGTGCCTGCGCCAGCACCAGCGAATCCGGGAAATTATCCGCGCAGATCGTTATACCGGCGGTTCCATACGGCGTCTCGACTACCGAAAGCCGGTCGCCCATCGAGTACAAGTCCTGAGCAATCGTAAGCTCGTTGATCTTACGGTGCTTGAGTACGATCTCGCCATTAGGCGCGATGAGAACGGCCGCGTTATACACACGTGAGCCGGCGCGTTCGCTCAGTCCGGCGGCGACATAGAGCGCGGAATCGGACGCTTCGCGGCTAAGCACGTCGCTGTAGCGGCCCGGAATCGGCTCGGCAATCTCGCGCGCTGAAGGGTCGGTCCAACCCAGATCAAGGCATTCGGGCAGCACCACGATTTTGCAGCCGGCCCGTCCAGCGGCCTCGATCATCGCGGCCGCCCGCTCCAGATTCGCCTCCGGACAGCCGCCCTCCACCAGTATCTGGCCCATCGCCAACTTATAGCTCACGCTACATGCCAGTATGAAATAGATGTAGCGTTGGGTGCTGAGAACAAGGTTTCCGCCGCAAAGCTACTCAGGAGCGGGGCCGCGATTACCAACATCGGGAACGCCTCGGAAACGACGATGACCACACCAACGCCCTTGCTCACTTCCTCAGGATCTTGTCCATGGCCTTTCCCCTGGCCAGTTCATCCACCAGCTTGTCCAGGTAACGGATCTGTTGCATGAGCTTATCCTCGATCTCCTCCACGCGATAGCCGCAGATCACGCCAGTGATCTTGGACACGTTCGGGTTGATCCATGGCGCCCGGGCGAAGAAAGTCTCGAAGTCGACCTTCTTGTCGATTTGCTGTTGCAGCGTCTGTTCATCGTAGCCCGTGAGCCAGTGGATGATGGCATGCACCTCCTCCTTCGTACGACCCTTCTTTTCCGCCTTGGTGATGTAATGCGGGTAGACGCTCGCGAACGGCATTCTGAATACTCTCGCGTTGTCCATAGACTCGTTGCTCCTCCATCCCACTTTTGAAGTCGCGTTCCCGGAATATCGGCAAGGACCCGGCACGACGAGGGTAAACTCACGATCCGCACATAAGTGCGAGTTGGTGCCGGCGACCTCCCCGGATTCATATACCGAAAGGGTGAGGGCCTGGATGCCAGGTCCCATCGGCGGATCCGTAAGGACTGGCAGCTACCACGATGTAGCCGTCCGGATCACGCATCCAGCACTCCCAGTGATTCGGGCCCCCTTCTTCGTCGGGAGGATTTCGATGCCTAGGCATTACGATCTCTACGCCCATTTCCGTCGTGCGTTGCAGGACAGAGTCGAAATCGTCAACTTCAAACCACAACAAGACCCCGTTTCCATAGGGCTTGTCATCCCGATTGCCGATTGGAACGTGATGATGCTCTACTTCGAAACTGTGCAATTGAAGCATAAGCCGGCCATTCAAGACCAACTGTTCATAAACCGGACCACCATGGTTGCTTCGGCAGCCGAACAGACGCTGATACCACCGGCTGCTTGCTTCCACATCACTCACCGCGATCAGAGGTTGAGGACGCATGCCAGCCAGAGTAACAAGTTGCGGCGATGCGGTTCACCCCGCCCACATCACTTTCCGCCCGCCCGAGTCGTGATGCGCGGTGTGAAGTCCTTCCGCGCCTGTCCCACACTCAGGAACTTGCCCACGAACAACATGTGGCTGTTCGCAGGTAAGCTCCGGGGATCCACCTCTTCGAGAAAACGGGAGACGGTGCTGCGCGTCACCTTCTGGTGGTTCGGATCCCCCGCGTTGGACACCACGGCCACCGGTGTATCGGCGGGGTAATAGCGCTTCAACTGCGCGAACAGTGACGGATAGTTCAGGTTCATGGTGTAAAAGACCATGGTGCTGCCGGTGGCCATCAATTTCTCGTTGACGTCCACGCGGCCCGGCCAGTCGGCCATTGTCAGGATGACGGCATTGGTGTCGTAACCATAAGGCGGACTCATTTTCAGAGCGGCGCTGGCAGCCTGAAAGGCGCCGACGCCGGGCACTACTTCACTGGGAATATTGGGTGGCAGCATTTCCAGAAAGAGCGTCATCCCGTACATCATCGGGTCGCCACCCTGGAGGCAGGCAACTACTTTTCCGGCCGCTACAGCGGAGACAATTTTCCCGATCAACTGACGACGGGCTTTCTCCATATTCTCCGCGAGTGTTCGCTGGTTGGGATCTTTCAACGTTTTCGGATCGGCGCCGTAAAATCTTCTGAGGTTATGGGACCATTCCCAAACCCCTTTACCCCGGGCTAACCCGGCCCACATCGTCTGGAAGGCGCCCTCTTCCGCCATCAGGATGTCCGCCCGGGCAATCACGTTCTGCCCCCGGACAGTGATCAGATCCGGAGCGGTGCCCATTCCCACGATGTAGAACTTGCCCATTGGCGCGGACGAAGAGGAAGCAACGAGGATTCCGCTCGCCGCGAGGAAAAAGAAACACGGAAGATATCTTGCAATAAACGAATGGATCATCTATGCCAGTATGAGACAGGTAGGGCGTTGGATGTTGCATCGAAGAGAGGGTCCTACGAGCGGAAGATCCGGTTGGAGGACGTGCCGCGTCTCGTGGAGGATGCTTTGCGGGAGTCCGAGGAAGCGGCGCAGTACGAGCTTCTGGCGACGAGCGAAAGACCAGGACTCAGATCAATCTGGCGCAAACCCGGATGCGGGCACGCGGCGTGCTGGCGGTTTCGATAGACAGCGATTCGGCGCTGGTGCGGCGATTTATCGAGGAGAACGGCTACACAATGCCGGTTATCGTCGACCGGACTCTGGCTGACAAGGTCGACTTTACGACGGGCCCCCCTCAGAACTACCTGATCGACCGCGAGGGACGCAAGCTGGTCGAACCGGTGAAGGGATCGGGCGAAGAGTGGCTTAAGCTGGTCCGTGAGTTGATGGATCGGCTGGCGCGCTGAGGGCGCCCGCCTGCTGCCGGGCGCCCCATTTTGTATTGCCGTCTTCAGCCCGTATTAGAACAGGAACTTCAAGCCGAGCTGAATCCGGCGCGGATACCCGCGCTGTGCGGTAACCTGGCCGAAAGCCGAGCTGGTCGGCGTGGTGTTGGGTTCGGCGAACAGGGTGTGGTTGAACGCGTTGAGAAACTCTCCGCGGAACTGCACGTTGAACCTCTCCCCAATGCGCGTGTTCTTCAGCGCCGAAAGATCGAAACTGTTGATCCCGTCGGTGCGGACATCGTTGAACCGCGACGGCATCAGCCGGTAATTGTTCCCCAACTGCATATTGGACGCACGTTCGAAGCCGGCATCGGTGTTAAACCACCGCTCGGGTTTCCGCTCGCTCTTCGGCAGCGTGATGTCGTGAATGTCCCCGATGAACAGCGCATTGCCGAAACCGATTGCCTGCCCGCTCTGCGCCGTGTAGATCCCCTGCACCTGCCAACCGCCGAAGAACTTGTCCACGACGCCCGGCATGCTCGAGAGGTATCTCTTGCCTCTGCCAAAGGGCAGTTCCCAGATCGCGCTGACGACCACGCGGTGGGGCCGGTCCTGGTCCGAGACAACGTACTCGAGCGGCGAGTACGGCCCGTTCAACCGGCTGAGAGCCTCCATGTTTTTCGACCACAGATAGTTGGCGGTAACGGTCCACCCACTGGCAAAACGGCGTTCGGTCCTCACTTGCAGCGCGTGATACCAGGAGTATCCGTCGTACTGCGTTGTACTGATGTCTGTGAAATGCGGATAGTCGCCGGACGAGAGCAGGTAAGAGCGGGATGTGTTCGCCCCGTTCAGGCCGGTGCCCGGCAGCAGACCCGCGAAGGGGTTGGGCACTTGCTGGCTCAGCCAATTGATGTGCGCCGTATCGCGGTAAGGCGAGGTGCTCAAGTACTGGAGCGGCAACCCACGCAGATCTCTGGTGGTCTGGATCGAGCTGGCGTGGTTGCCGACGTAGCCGAGTTCGAGAAGCACGCGCTGCGGCAGTTCGCGCTGGATGCTGAGCTGCCAGCGCTGTTGCCGGGATGCCTCGGGGTTCTCATCGAAGAAGGTGATCGCACGGCCGGTGAAGGTCATCAGACCGTCAGCGGCGCCGCGCGGATCCTCGATTCCGGTGGGGTAGGGATTGGCGAGCGTGGCCACGAACGTCAAACCGCTGTCCAGTGAGGGAACCAGGTTGGTGGCGTAGCTGAAGCCTTCCTGCTTCACGTCGCCGCGCTGCAAGCCGAGCTGGCCGAAGTAGACGCCGTAACCGCCTCGCAGCACGGTCCTGGGGCCAATCTGGTAGGCAAAACCGATACGCGGCATGATGTTGTTCTTGTCGCGGGTAAACAGCGTACGCGGCTGCCCGTTCACGCCCGCAAACGTCACGCCGCCCATCAGCCGGAACTGCTCCGGCGGCAGCTCGGCAATGGGGTTCCTGGCGTAGTTAGCGCGCACCACATCGTTGAGCGGGTTGGGCGTATCGAAGTCGTAGCCGCGAATCGATCGATCCCAGCGTTCCGTTAGCGGACCCTCGATCTCGTAGCGAAGGCCGGCGTTGATGGTCAGGCTCGGCGTGACACGCCAGTCATCCTGCATATAGAGCGACCACACGGTGGATTGTTCCGCGAAGCTCGCATTGCGCTCCACGTACCCGCCGCTCGGCAGTCCCAGCATGAGCGCTGCGGCGGCCTGGCCAATGGGAGCGACCGGCGAGTTGTCGAATGGGCCGCGGGTCCATGTGTTGTCGAAGTTGAATCTGCCGGTAGAGGCCCTGTTCCATACGTAGTGATTGGTGCGGTATTGACGGCCGTCGCCGCCGAAACGAAGGGTGTGATTTCCGCGTACGGCGGTCAGGTGCGCCTCGAGGCTGGCGTTCGCCATCGGGTCGCGGAACCAGGTGTTCGGCGTGGCGGTGTAGCCGGTAATCGTGATGTAAGGGAACGCGCTGTAGGATCTATCGATGGCGTCGGTATAAATCGGCGGAAAACCCAGCGAAGCGAGATCGAAGCCCTTCTCGTTGAGCGGCGTCTGCTGGATTTGCAGGCGGAAATAGCCGGCACGCAGGTTGAGCAGCGTAGTAGGGTTGATCTGATAAACGTGATCCAGCGAAGCCGCGTGCTGCTTCCACTCCGAGTCGGTTCCAGTGGCCGCGCTGCGGAACCAGTCGCTCGAATAGCTGAACCGCCGGTAGGTATTCACACGGGCGAACATGCGGTGCTTGTCGTTGAAGGCATGGTCCACGCGCGAGATATGGTTGTAATAGGTGATGGCTTCCGGGTCGTTGACGCGGATCAGGTTATTGAGGCCGTCGGCCGTCCCGGGGGCGTTCGGCAGCGACCAGTAGTTGAGGATGCTCTTCGCAATCGGGCTGATGCGGCTCGAAGGAACGATGTTGCCGGGAAGCGGATCCACCACGGTGCGGCCGTTTGGTGCTTGTTTGCGGGTGGCCGGGTCATAGACCTGGTACTGCGAGCCGAGCTTGAGCAGAGCGGAAAAATCGCCTTCCCGCTGCGCGGCGGTAGGAACCGTCAAGGTGCCGGTGCCATAGGCCGAACCCATGGGACGGCTCTCGTGAATGCCCTCGTAACCGTAGGTGAAGAACGTGCGGTCCTTACCGTTGTATACCTTGGGAATGTACACCGGCCCGGTAAGGCTCCCGCCCCAGCGGTTGTAGTCGAACTCGCCGCGCGGCTGCCCCGCCTTATTGGCGAAGAACAGATTGGCGTTCAGCGACGGGTCGAGCACACCCCAGTACGCGGTGCCGTGAAGCTGGTTACCGCCGGATTTGAGCGTGATGCTGGTGACGCCGCCCTGCGTATGGCCGACCGACGCGTCGAAGGGCATCGTTTGAATCTTGAACTCCTGAACGATGTCGGCAGGCGGCGTGTAGCCGGCGATGGTATCGGTGGTGCCGCGTTTGACGGTGGAATTCTGCACGCCGTCCATGGTGATCTCGCTCTTGTTGGCCTTCACGCCATCCATGGAGTAGCCTACGATGTGCGTGGGTTCGAAGGGACGGTCGAGCCCGGCGTTCTGGGTGTATACCACACCCGCGCTGAGTTGCATCAGCAGATACGGATTGCCGTGGGCGATGGGCAGTTCCGCGATGCGGCGCTGGTCAATCACTTGGCCCATGGAAGCATTGGTCGAATCCAGCAGCGGGGTTTCGGCAGTAACGGTCAAAACCTCGGCGAGTTCCCCGATCTGCAACTGGATCGGGATATTCAAACGATCATCAATGCGGATTTCAATATTGTCGCGAATGAAGGTCTTAAACCCGCCCACTTCCGCCTTTAAAACGTAGATACCCGACACAAGATAGGGGATGCCGTAATTGCCTTCGGCATTGGAGCGGGTGGAAACGGTAACATTTGTTGCTTTATTTGTTGCATGAACGACCGTGCCCGGGATTACCGCGCCACTGGTGTCCGTGACGCGTCCCTGGATCGACCCACGGGTTTCCTGTGCCGGCAATGCCTGGCACGAGGCTAAACCGAGTAAGACAACTAACCATTGAATCCTCATGGAATGGACTTTATCAGATACGATTATCCGGAACAATCGGCGCCCATTCTGTTTCCGTCTTCGTCGGCCCGCCGGACTGCGTGTGGGACTTTTCGCGCCGTTATGCCAGTGTGGATCGATTTTCCGGCCGCTAGAATAAAGGTGTGTCCGAAGCCGATATCCAAATCGTGCCCGATGAGGCCGGCCAGCCTACGGCTGTCATCGTGCCCATTGCGCTCTGGAAAGAGATCGTTTCCGAACGCGAAACCGCATACCTGTTGAAGTCCGAGACTATGCGGCAACGGTTGCTGGCGGCGCTGGAACGTGGGAACGGAGTGCCGCTGGATGACGCCGTGACGAAACTGGGCTTGTGAGAAGCGGCCTATGCCTGATGTCGGGTGCGCCAAAACTTAGCGACGGCCCCCGCCATCTCCAGTGAACCTACAACACAGCAAATGCGTATGGCCGCTATAACGCTCCTTCGCGTCCTATGCCAGTATGAAATGGATATGTTGGATGCTGCATCGAAGTTTCGTGTCGGGCTGATACAGATGTCCTGCTCCGCGAAGCCGGAAGAGAATCTCGAGAAAGCACAGTGGAAGATCCGGGAAGCTGCGGGCAAAGGCGCACAGATCATCTGCCTTCCGGAGCTTTTCCGCTCTCAGTACTTCTGCCGCGAGGAGGACGCGGCGCTTTTCGCGCTGGCGGAAACGATCCCGGGTCCATCAACCGATGTGCTAACCAGACTCGCGGCCGAGTTGAAGGTGGTGATTGTCGCCTCACTGTTCGAAAAACGCGCGCAGGGGCTGTATCACAATACGGCGGCCATCATCGGGGCCCACGGGAACATCCAGGGCATCTACCGGAAAATGCACATCCCCGACGATCCGCTCTATTTCGAAAAATTCTACTTCACGCCCGGCGATCTCGGCTTCCCGAACTTCGACACCGCTTTCGGAAAGATCGGTGTACTGGTCTGCTGGGACCAATGGTATCCGGAGGGAGCGCGCCTCTCGAGCCTGGCGGGCGCGAACATCCTGTTCTATCCCACGGCCATCGCCTGGCACCCCTCCGAAAAGGAGCAGTACGGTGCGGCGCAGCTCGACGCCTGGACGACCATCCAGCGCGCACATGCCATCGCCAACGGTATTTATGTCGCGGCGGTCAATCGCATCGGCTTCGAAGGGCCCTCCGATCGCGGCCTCGAATTCTGGGGCTCCTCTTTCGTCGCCGATCCTTTCGGGCAAGTGATCGCCCAAGCCCCGGTGGATCGGGAGGAGACGCTGGTGGCGGAGTGCGATCCCAGAAAGATCGATGAAGTCCGCCGCAACTGGCCGTTCCTTCGCGACCGCCGGATTGACGCTTACGGTCCGCTCGTGTACCGATGGCTCGGCTGAACCAACGTACACCCGCGGCGCTCGGATACCGGATGCCCGCCGAGTGGGAGCCGCACGAGGCTACCTGGATCGCATGGCCTCATGAACGCTCCGACTGGCCCGGTAAGTTTGCCCCCGTGCCCTGGATTTACTGCGACATCGTGCGGCACCTGGCCCGCCTGGAAAAGGTCCGCATCCTCATTGCATCGGAGGAAGCGGAACGGCAGGCGTCCCGTATGCTCGAAAAGTCCGGAGCAGACCTGGATGCCGTAGAGTTTCTACGCTTCGAGACGGATCGTAGCTGGTGCCGGGACTACTGCCCGATCTTTGTGAAGAACCGTGCCGGAGACGTCGCCATCACGGACTGGCACTTCAACGGCTGGGCCAAGTATGAGAACTGGACGCGCGACGACAAAGCACCCGCGGCCATCGCGAAAAAACTCGGCATGCCCCTCTTCCGGCCGGTTTCGAATGGCCGGCGGGTTGTGCTGGAAGGCGGAAGCATCGATGTGAACGGTGCCGGCCTGCTGCTGACAACGGAAGAGTGCCTGCTGAGCGAAGTCCAGAGCCGGAACCCGGGCACCGGACGCGCCGGGATGGAACGGATTCTGGCGGATCACCTGGGTATTCACAAAGTCCTTTGGCTCAAAAACGGCATCGCCGGGGACGATACCCATGGCCATGTCGACGATATCGCACGCTTCGTGAATCCCACGACAGTAGTCGCCGCATCCGAAGACAACCGTGAAGACACCAACTACGCAAACCTTCGCGAGAATCTCGAACTCCTTCGCGGCATGAAAGACGAAGAGGGATGTCCGCTGAAAATTGTAAAGCTACCCATGCCGGCGCCGGTGTGGTTCGACGGACAGCGATTGCCCGCGAGTTACGCCAATTTCTACATCGCGAACGGAATTGTACTGGTGCCGGTGTTCAACGATCCTAACGACCGTATCGCGCTGAATACGCTGGCGCGGCTGTTTCCGGATCGTGAGGTAACGGGCATCTATTCCCGCGATCTGGTCCTCGGGTTGGGAACCCTGCACTGCCTGACACAGCAGCAGCCGGCCGCCGGTGCGCTATCTTGATAAAGTTTTCCTCTGCGCTCGTCTAATAACAATAGTGCAGAATGATAGCTGAAGTCAGTTCACACTACTGGAGGCGAAACAATGAAGTATTGGGCACAACTCACAGGCACAGGTCTCTTTGCACTCACGATGGCATGCGGACCCAGTACGCCGCCCGCAACCGAAACCAAGGAGGAGGCACCGGCCGCCATGCTAACTGCAAAAGCAGAGCTCAGATCGTCGAAAGGCGAGGACGTCGGACAGGCAACCTTCACTCAGACCAACGGCTCCGTGCGTTTGTCGGTGGAGGTGAAGAACATGCCGCCCGGCACGCATGCGATCCACGTCCACGGAGTCGGGCAGTGCGACGCACCCGATTTCAAGACGGCGGGCGGCCACTTCAACCCCGGCGCAAAGCAGCACGGTTTTGAGAATCCACAGGGCCATCACGTAGGCGACATGCCGAACATGACCGTCGGTCAGGATGGAACCGGGACTTTCGAATACACTATTGAGGGCGCGTCGCTCGCCGCAACGGGAGAGAATTCGCTGTTCCATCCGGGCGGGACGGCGCTGGTTGTACACGCCGACCCGGACGACATGAAAACCGATCCGGCCGGCAATGCGGGCGGCCGCATCGCTTGCGGGGTTGTCACCCGGTAAGCAGGTTCGGAAACGGAATCCATATGGAGCTTGAGCCGTGCACTGGATCTGGAATCTGGGAGGACTTACATGGCGTGAACTTGCGCGCCGTGTGTACGGCCAGATCCTGAAGGACGATGTTTTGGGCCGCGCGGCTCAGCTCTCCTACTACTTTCTCCTCGCGCTGTTCCCGCTGATGGTGTTTCTGATGGTGGTGCTCGGCTACCTGGCCGACACCGGAACATGGATGCGCGAGCGTATGCTGGAATACCTCGCGCACGTCGTTCCCCCTTCTGCATTTACACTGATTCTGGACACCCTGGATGCTATCAGCAACGGCGGCGGAAGCGGCAAACTTTCGCTCGGTCTGCTGGGAGCCATATGGGCGGCGTCGGCGGGAATGAACGCCGTGATTCGCGGACTGAACATCGCCTACGGTGTAAAAGAAGCACGCGTGTGGTGGCGCGCGCGGCTGGTGGCCATCACGTTGACGCTGGCGCTTTCCATCTCTTCCCTGTTCACCTTGACCCTGTTTCTATGGGGCGACCGGATCGGCAGTTTCGTAGCGGAGTGGCTCGGGCACACCGCATTGTTCCAGACGATATGGAGTTGGGCACAGCCCGTGCTGGTGGTCGCTTTCCTGATGGCGACCTTCTCCGCCATCTACCGTTTTGCGCCGAACCTGGAGGAACAGAAATGGGTGGCCACGCTTCCCGGCGCGGTGCTCGGCGTCACCATCTGGCTGCTCGCCTCGTATGGACTGCGGCTCTACCTGGTTTATTTCACCAACTACAACAAGACCTACGGCTCGGTAGGTGCGGTGATCATCCTGATGCTCTGGTTTTACGTCACCAGTCTTGCGTTGCTGATAGGCGGCGAAATCAACTCGGAAATCGAGAATGCCGCCGCCGAACGGCGTGAGCCCGGCGCGAAGTTTTTCGGCGAGCGTATGCCACACGAACACGCCTGGCGCGGTTGATTTACCGGACGAACTGCGGAGGCGACGGGAAATAGGGATCCTGCTGCGGGATGGCGGCGCCATCTTTCCGCGGCGATGACGCACCGAATTTTACCTGAGTGCCGGAATCGTAAATGACGGCCTGCCCGCCGCCCACTCTTCCCGAGTAAGCCGCCCTCACTTCAAACTGGTGGCCGCGCTTCGACAACTCATCCCGGACTTCCTGGGGAACCCTGTTCTCCACCATCACATCGCAGCCCCCGAACGTGAGCTTCGTGAACCGCGGCGCTTCGAGCGCCTCCTGGATATTCATCCCCGCATCCACGACATTCGATACGAACTGCGCATGGGCCTGCGCCTGGTTGTATCCGCCCATAATGCCGAAACCGATGTGTGTGTTGCCCTTTTCCATGTAGCCGGGAATGATGGTGTGGAAGGGCCGCTTGTGTCCGGCAAGCACGTTGGGATGGCCGTCCTCGAGCACGAACAGGCCACCGCGGTTGTGCAGATGGAAGCCCATGCCCTCCACCATCACGCCCGATCCGAATGCCAGGTAGATGCTCTGGATCAGCGATACGATATTCCCTTCCCGGTCTACCACCGACAGATAGGTCGTGTCGCCGTTCGTGGAGGGAGCATTTCCGGGCTTCACCTCGCACGATGCCTTTTCCATTCGGATGAGCGCGGCGCGCTGTTCCGCGTAGGGCTTCGAGATAAGGCCCCCCACGGGAATGCACGCGGTACGGGGATCGGCGACATATTTCACCAGATCCATGTAGGCCAGCTTCTGGGCTTCGATCTTTACATGCAAGGCATCGGCGGCATCCATCTTTGCCAAGGGGAACCGCTCGAAGATGTTCAGCATTTCAAGAACCGCCAGTCCCTGACCGTTTGGCGGAAGCTCGTAGACCTTCCATCCGCGGTAGTCCGTCATCACCGGCTCCACCCATTCGGACTGAAAATCCGCAAGATCGGCGGCATTCATCACGCCGCCCAGCCGGTCGGACGTTTGCAGGATCGCCTTCGCAATCGGTCCCCGGTAGAAAGCGTCCGCGCCGCTGTCCGAGACCAGCTTCAACGCTTTCGCAAGCTGCACGTTGCGGAAAATCTCTCCAACGGCGGGCGGCTTTCCGTCTTTCAAAAACAGGCGGCGCGCGTTCTCGTCGCTCGAAAGCTTCTGCATGCCGTCCTGCCAGTGCCCTTGAATGATTTCCGTAACCGGGAATCCGTTCTCGGCATAGTAAATGGCGGGGCGGAACAACTCGGACCACGCGAGCCGGCCGAATCTCTTGTGCAGCTTCTCCCATCCATCGACACAACCCGGAACCGTGACGGAATTCATGCCCAGCTCGGGCATTTTTGCGATGCCCTTGCTCTTCAGGTACTCCACCGTGAGCGCTTTCGGAGCCCATCCACTGGCGTTCAAGCCATACAGCTTTCCGGTCTTCGCCTCGCGATAGATGACAAAAAGATCCCCGCCCATACCGTTCATCATCGGCTCGACGACACTGAGCGCGGCATTCGCCGCAATCGCGGCATCCACAGCGGAACCGCCGCGCGCCAGCACCTGGGCGCCCGCCTGCGATGCCAGCGTCTGGGCAGTGGCTACGATGCCCTGGGTAGTGACCACCATGGAGCGGGCGGTCGAACGTTCCTGCGCTCCAACCGAAGAAACAAGGACGAGACACATGAGTAAGTACTTCGACATGTTGTGAAGATTATTTTGTCACAGGCCCGCGCGTAGGCGGTAACAGAGCCGCGACGGTAAGAAGCCGTGAAGAAATTGAATTTAGCCACGGATGAACACGGATGAACACAGATAAGTTTCCTGTTTTCAATCTGTGTTTATCCGTGTCCATCTGTGGCTCTGAATCTTTCACACCTTCTAACGGAGCGGTAGACCCGGGTTCGCAAAGCATGAAATCCCTCCCAACCGCTCGCTTACGCTCACGGCTCGGCTACAAGCTGTGGCTTAGGTTTATCCCGTTTCATATCGCGCTTCCGCGCGTTCAGGCCTTCTTGCGGATCTCAATATTCAGGCGCTTGATCTTCTGGTTCAGCGTGGACAACGGGATATGGAGCTGCTCGGCGGCTTCCGTCTGGCTCCAGTTCACACCTTCCAGCGCTTCAATAATCTTGCGCCGCTCAAAGTCCGCCACAATCTCGAACAGGCTCGCGTCGGGCGGAAGGTAGCCCTTGTCGTCGCGCCGGATGCGAATACCACCGGCCTGCAACAACTGGTCCGGCAAGACATCGACGGTGACGGACGGCCCGGAAGCCAGCACCACCGCGCGCTCGACGGCATTTTCCAGTTCGCGAACGTTCCCCGGCCAGTTGTAATCCATCAGGATCTGCATGGCGTCCGGCTCAAATTCGAGCACCGAGTGTCCCACGGAATCGAGAAAACGCTCGTTCTCCCGGCAGTACCGGTCGAAGAAATGCCGGATGAGCAAGGGAATGTCTTCCTTGCGGTCGCGCAGCGGCGGCAGGGGAACGTTGATCACGTTCAGCCGGTAGTACAGGTCCTCCCGGAATCGTCCCTCCTCCACCAATCTCTTTAAATCCGCGTTGGTCGCGGCGATGATCCGGACATCGACACGCACAATCTCGGTAGATCCCAGCGGCCGGAACTCCCGCTCCTGGATGACGCGAAGCAGTTTCGTTTGCGTCTCCAGGCTGATGGTGCCGATTTCGTCAAAGAAGATCGTGCCTCGATTGGCGATCTCGAAGTACCCTTTTTGCGACGTTACCGCGCTCGTGAAGGCGCCTTTCACGTGGCCGAACAAGGTGGATTCGAGCAGATCGGGAGGCAGCCCGCCGCTGTTCACCGCGAAGAACATGTTATCGGCGCGCGGCGAGTTTGCATGAATCGCCTTGGCGATCAGTTCCTTCCCCGTGCCGGTCTCCCCGGTGATCAGAACCGTGGTCCGGCTGGGCGCCACTTGCGTGACCAGGTCGAGCACGCGCAGCATGCGGTCGCTCTTGCCAACAATGTTGGGGAAGCTGTACCGTTGCTTCAACACCCGCTTGAGCTGGGTATTTTCCCGTTCCAGCCGCCCGCGAGCGATCATCCCCTCGATTTCAATCAGCAGCTTCTCGTTATCCCAGGGCTTCGGGAAATAATCGTTCGCACCGGATTTGATGGCGCTGACGGCCACCTCGATCGAGCCATAGGCCGTGATCATGAAGATCGGCGTCCCGGTATCGCGTTCCCGGACCTCCTTCAGCACCTCCATGCCGGAGCGGTCCGGCATCATCAGGTCCAGCAACACCAGGTCGTAGGCGGTATTCTCCATCTTCCGGAGGCCATCGGTCCCGTTGACGGCTAAGTCCACCTGGTAGTTTTCGAGCGACAGCAGCGTCTCCAGGCTCTCGCGAATATCGGCTTCGTCGTCGACTACCAGAATGCGGCCTTTATGTTTGGGAGGAGAGAGAACGTCGAGCGCCGTGTGTTCAGACATTTACCGGCTTCCTCGAAAGAGGGAATTCGAGGTGGAAGCGCGTACCGATACCAACTTCACTCTGGACCTCAATGGAGCCGCCATGCTCTTTCACAATACCGTAGGTGACCGATAAACCGAGGCCGGTTCCTTTGCGCGAGGCCTTCGTCGTGAAAAAAGGATCATAAATGCGCGCCAGGTTCTCGGAGGCAATTCCCTGGCCGGTATCGGAAACATCGACGCGGGCCAGTCCCCGATCGCTACAGCTCCGGATGTAGAGCACGCCTCCGGAATTCATGGCGTCGCGCGCATTCAGAACCAGGTTCAGAAACACCTGCTGAAGTTTTCCGGTGTTGCCGCGAATCGCGGGCATCCCGTCCTCCAGATGCAGGCTCACGCTGACGCCCGCTTTCTGGAGTTGATGTTCCAGCAAGGCCACGGTTTCCCGCAGCACCTTGTTCAGATCCACATCGTCATAGGAGGTGGTGGAGGTGCGCGAGAAATTCAGGAGCGAGTTGACGATCTCGCTCGCCCGGAACGTCTGCTTGGCGATCTTGTCGAGCAGCTTCGATTTCTGATCGTCGCCCGGAATCTGCTTGGCCAGCATTTGAGCGTAGGTCGAGATGACCGCCAGCGGCGTATTCACCTCGTGCGCGACCCCGGCGGCCAGCAGGCCGATCGAGCTGAGCTTGTCGGCCTGTACCAGCTTCTGCTCCAGCTCCGTCCGGTCCGTGATGTCGTCGAAGATGATCAGGCGGCCGATCTGCTCCAGGTCGCGCGAAACCAGGGGAGCGACGGCGATGTTCAGGATGGCGCCGCCGGCGGCCTCGGCCGCGCCGTCCGGTGCTACTTCATGCGTACCGGAGCCGTTGCCGTTAGTACCCCCACCCGCATATGCACCGGCGGCAAGCTCCGCAACCTGCGCCGGCAGGGAATGTGCCCGCAACGCGAACTTGTAGATGTGATGAATGCCCGTTTCGCCGCGGACGCTATCGAACCGGTCGCAGAGGTCCCTCGGAATCAACTCTGTCAGCGTGCGGCCCACGGCGTACTCGCGCGGAATCCCCGTAAGCCTCTCCATCTGGGTATTCCAGCTTTCCACCCGGTCCGCCAGGTCGGCGGCGAGGATTCCGACGTTTATGGATTCGACGATGTTCTCGCTGAACTCCTTCAGGCGCTCATACTCATCCACTTTGCGCTGCAAAGTCCGGTACAGCCGCGCATTTTCAACGGCGATTCCGACATAACCCGAAATCGTTTGCAGCAGCTCGATGTCGTCGCTGGGCAGAAAGTCGTCTTCTTCCGTCCGGCTCGCTCCGATATAGGCGATGGTGCGGCCCCGAACCTGGCACGGCAGATAGTAAGTGAGGTCCAGGTTGGCGATCGTGTCTCGAACCGATGCCGGCCAGTGGGTGGAAACGACATCCAGCGCGTGCCGCGTGCGTTCGAAGAACAGGTAGGGCTTGCCGGACTCCGCCGACAAAAAACTCAGGTCCAGATCGCCGGTGGAAAGCTGCCCGTTGCGCGGCAGGCGGCCGGTGTTCATCTTCAGGTAGAAACGCCCATCCTCCTCGCCGAGCAGGAAGAAGGCGATGTATTGAATCGAGAGCGTCCGCCGCAGCCGGTCGGCTACCGAGTTCAAGGTGGCATCCAGGTCGGTTTCCGAGCCGAGCTCGCGGGCGAACTCGATCAGGGTGCGGCGGTAGTCGTAGCGGTCTTTGTAGAAGATATAGCGGTCGAACTGTTCCTGTAGCCATTTCCGGATGGGCTGAAAGATGAAGGTCGCAATCAGCAGCAGGGAAACCAGGGCGGTGGAGTTCAATTCCTCCATACGGCCCCACACGGAAAGAATCAGCGCATAAAAAATCGCGATCACGGACAGGGTTGCTGCCGTGTAGACATAGCCCTGCTGGAAAATGACATCCACATCCATCAGCCGGTAGCGCAGGATGGCGTAGGCCCAGGTGAGGGGCACCAGCAGAAGCGAAAACACCATTGCGTCCATTACCCTTCCGGGCACTGCGCCGAGGACATATGGCAGGACGTAGAAGAGCGTGAAGGGAACGACTCCGAACAGCGCGCCGTTGCGCAGCCATTTGAGCTGCTGGCGCACGATCGGATCTTCCCGGTGGGAATGATACTGAAAGGTCAGCACGAGGGCGCCCGCCAGATAGAGTCCCGCCATGAGCAGCAGCCACAAGCGGTCGAGCATCCAACGGACTTCTACAAGGGACACGGCGATGCGGATGGTCCCGGAGGAAAAGCCTACGTAAGCGGCAACCAGCAGAAGGCCCGGCACGTACAGCAGAGCGATTCGCCAGCGGCTCCGAAACCACTTCCCCCGTTCCGGGAACGTGAGACAGAAATGTAGAAAAATCGTGGGCGCCAGCACCCCCGCCGCGACGTTGCCCCAGTAAATCACCTTGTCGAAATTGTTTAATTTGCCGGTGTAATGAAAGGCGAAAAGAACGAAAGAGGCCAGGCAG
Source organism: Bryobacteraceae bacterium (assembly GCA_035714225.1). GTDB lineage: Bacteria > Acidobacteriota > Terriglobia > Bryobacterales > Bryobacteraceae > CAADGY01. The sequence goes on from DASTMK010000305.1 coordinate 23,829, forward strand.
AGAATATAAAAGTGCCGTGCTTTTGGAGCGCCGCCCCGGCGGAAATACACGAACAGTCCGATGGAGAGGTATGCCAGCGCGACAAGATACTGGTAGTAGGTGGCACCCTGCGGTTCGCGCTCTCCCAAAATGATGGGGACCTTGACCTCCACCCCCTGCCGGTGGATAAGGTAGTCCGCCGAGCGCCACCCTCCGATTCCCACCAGGATCCTGGTGACATCGAGCGCGTTCCGGACCGGGGCGCCATTGATCGCGACAATGATATCGCCCGCCCGTAGGCCGCGGTTATCCGCCTGGCTGCCGGGAACGATGTGGAGCGCCTCCACCCGGCCGTTCCGGTCCACCCAGATGGCTCCGTCGTCCGGTAACTTTACCTTTTTCTGTTGTTGAAAATTCAGGGCGGCGGAAATGACAGCGGCGGCCGTTAGTACGACCAGAAGTGCGTTGACGAGTTGGTCCTTTAACTCCCTCACCGCCGAAGTCCGCCCACCGTTTATAGGTACAACTATTGTGCCATGGAATGCGTTGCACGTCTGCTGCCACGGCAGTGCACTGCCCTTAACAGAAGAATACAGCCGTTTCGCGGTGGAGACAAACCCGCTACCCGGACGCGAATTCGGTTTTTGGGATATACACTATGCGGAAGTGTAGGGATTGCCGTTGCCTGGGCATTGTCCAGGGCACGGTAGAATTAAAGGAATGCACCGGCTTTTCATGCTTCTTCTGCTCAGCTTTCCGGCTTTTGGCCAGTTTGTATTTGGCGTAAAAGGCGGCGTACCTCTGAGTGACGCGTTCGACATCGCGCGAGCCCCGAGTCCGGCCAGGGAATTCTCCTCGGCTACGCGCCGGTACACCATTGGACCCACGGCCGAACTTCGTCTCCCCTTCGGTCTAGGCATCGAATTCGACGCCCTGTACAAACGCCTGGGCTACTCTTCGAGCGGAAGTACCGCGAACCTCACGTTCCATTCCGAAACGACCGCCAACTCCTGGGAGTTCCCCTTGCTGGTGAAATATCGCGCACCGGGAGCGCTGGCCCGGCCGTTCGTGTTAGGAGGCGTCTCCTTCCATCGCCTGAGTGACGTGAAGCAGTTCACCGTGGAGACTTTTCAAACGGTTACCGGCGACCGGACGTCAACCACCAGCGAGCCGGAGGAATTGAGGGATAAGTCCGACCAGGGTTTCGTCCTGGGCGCGGGTCTGGAGCTGCGTGCGCCAGTGATCCGCATCTCGCCCGAAATCCGTTATACCCGCTGGGGAAGCGAGAACTTCCTGGACGCGCTGAACATTCTCCGCTCGAACAAAAACCAATGGGAGTTTTTAATCGGTTTGACATTTTAGCCGGGCCTTCAATCCGGTATAATTTATCCGGTTGAGTTCACCACAACAGGATGTCACCCGGCTGCTCGTCAACTGGAGCAAGGGCGATCAGCAGGCGCTCGAGGACCTGACGCCTCTCGTTTACGGCGAACTGCGGCGTCTGGCCGGCCGGTACCTGCGCCGGGAACGCTCCGATCATACTTTGCAGAGCACCGCACTGGTTCACGAAGCTTATCTCCGGCTGGTGGACCAGCGTAACGTGAAGTGGCAGAACCGCGCCCATTTTTTCGGTGTCGCCGCCCAACTGATACGCCGCATCCTCGTCGACTACGCGCGCAGCCATCAGACGCTGAAACGTGGGGCGGGCGCCTGTAAGCTCTCCCTTGACGAGGCCATCGGCGCACCCGAAAAGCGGGACCTCAACGTGGTGGCGCTCGACGATGCCCTGGACGACCTTGCTAAAATCGACCCGCAACAAAGTCGGATCGTCGAGCTGCGCTTTTTCGCGGGGCTGTCGATTGAAGAGACCGCTGAAGTCCTCAAGATTTCCCCGGCCACTGTAAAGCGCGACTGGGTGGTCGCGAAGGCATGGCTCTATCGGAACATCAGCGGGAGGGAGTCGGGTGACACCTGAGCGATGGCGGCAGGTTAAAGAGATTCTCGCCACTTCGCTTGAACTGGAACCCGAAACCCGGAATACCTATCTCGATACGGTGTGCGGCGCCGACCCCGGTATGCGAGCCGAAGTGGAATCGTTGATCGCCGCTTACGAGGAAGCCGGCGATCTGATGGAATCTCCCGCCGGCGGGAAAAAGTTCAGCCTTTCTTCCTCGTCTATTGAAACCGACCCGCTCCGCAGGATTGGTCCTTACTTCATCGTCGAGCGTATCGCGCAGGGCGGCATGGGCGCGGTGTACCGCTGTTACCGCGAAGACGATCCCGATCGCAAAACGGTGGCCGTGAAGGTACTGAAGCCGGGCGCCGACAGCAGTTTCGTGCTCCGCCGCTTTAGCCATGAGCGCGAAATTGTAGCGAATCTCCATCACCCGAATATCGCCAGGTTCCTGGACGGCGGCAGTACCGACGATGGAT
>DASTMK010000306.1:0-7100 GCA_035714225.1 Bryobacteraceae bacterium
CGCCGGCATCGGCAGCCTGGAGAGGCTTCTGCTTGGCTACTCGGACGTTTCCGATGAAGGCCTGGCACATCTCAGCGGGCTGCCGCGCCTCAGCATTCTGGAGTTGAGCGGGACGGATGCCGGGGACGAAGGGCTGCGGCATATTGCCAACATCCAATCGCTTCGCGATCTGGCACTCAATTCCTGCCGGTTCACCAATAAGGGCCTTGCCGCGCTTAGCGGCCTCGCAGGACTGGAACGGCTCGAATTGAGCAGAACCCGAACCGGCAACGAGGGCATTGTGGCGCTGGCGCAATTACAGAATCTCGAAAGTCTGAACCTGGATTACACTGCCATCGACGACAAAGCTCTGGAAGTGCTTCGTACGTTGCCGAAACTGCGTGAGTTGACGCTCGACACGGCGGATGTCACAGACGCGGGCATCGCTTCGTTGAAATCGATACCGAGCCTGAAAGTGTTGAACCTTTACCACACGCTGGTCACTGAAAAAGGTATGGCCGAGCTGAAAGCGGCGCTGCCGGATTGCGCCATTATCTTTGACCGCGAATCCGCGCTGCCAAGCCGCAGGGGGAAGAGTTAAGCACGACGTCTTAAATGTTTGCGCGACGATTTGATTGGCCACGGATGGACACAGATGAACACAGATAAGAAAAACGCAAGGCTTGATCCGTGTTCATCCGTGGCCGAATTTGCTTTTCTGGATTGCTGTTTAGCATGAAAACCATCCTGACGTGTGTTTTCGCTGTCACGCTGCTTGCCGCCGAACCCGCCGGATGGATCGAAGACCTGGGCGGCTCGGCAACTCGTGATTCCAGCGAGCGGCTGGTCGCCGTGGATCTTCGCGCGAGTTGGGTCTCGGATGCCGACCTGAGAGAGCTCGCGGGTGAGCCAAACCTGGAGCGTGTCGATCTATCGCTTACGCGCATCAGCGACCGCGGATTACAACAGTTGAAGGGTGCGCCGCGTATCGCGGAGCTGATCCTTTATTACGCCGAGCAAATTACGGATGAAGGTTTGGCCGCCGTAAAAGGCTGGAAGCAGTTGAGGCGTCTGGACCTGCGGGGCACCAAGATCACCGATACGACGATCGATCACCTTTCTGGCGTTCCGTCGCTGGAATCCCTGGACATCGGCTTCGCGCAGGTAACGGATAGCGGATTGGACCACCTGGTTGCGCTCACAAATTTGAAAGAGCTGACGATTGGCGGCAATAAGCTCACCGACGTTGGCGTTCAGGCGCTGCGCCAGCTTCCCGGGCTCACTTATCTCGACGTGAGTGGCGCACAGCGGACCGATTCCGGGTTATGGTCCGTGAGCTTGACGGAGGCGGGCGTGGATGCGATCGGCACCCTCAAGGAGCTCCGCCACCTACGGCTCAACGGGACCAACGTCTCGGCCCGCGCACTAGAAAAACTGAAGAATCTGACCAGCCTGGAGCGCCTCGATCTCGAAGACTGCAAGCGCGTGGGCGATGATGCCGTGAGCGTTTTAGCATCGCTTCCCACCTTGCGTCGGGTTGAGCTGAGCGGCACGGGCATCAGCGGGAAAGGTCTGACGGAATTGCGGCGTCTCAGGCCGTCAATACAGGTATCCTCAACAAGAGGCAGCCTGCTTGATTGATTTCCACGCGATAGAAGCCGCGGCCGGGCGGATCAAACCGGAAATTTACGAATCCCCTCTCGTACACACCAAGACCCTCTCCCGTCTCACCGGCAACGAGATTTATCTCAAGCTCGAAAACCTGCAAATGACGGGATCGTTCAAGGAACGCGGCGCGTTGAACCGGATCCTCACGATGACCGCTGAAGAGAAAAGGCGGGGAGTGATCGCGGCCTCGGCCGGAAACCACGGGCAGGCGGTTGCTTACCATGCGGCCCTGCGCGGCATCCCGGTACAAATCTGGATGCCGCGATATACACCGCTGATCAAGTTGGATGCCACCCGCGAGTATGGTGCGGATGTTGTCCTGCACGGCAATAGTTATGACGAAGCTTATGAGGCCGCCCTACAGAGAAGCCTCGAAACAAACGCTACGTTCCTCCACGCCTTCGACGATGAAGGCGTGATTGCCGGGCAGGGAACCATCGGTTTGGAAATGTTGGCACAGAACCCGCACCTGGAAGTAGTTGTGACGCCGATTGGCGGAGGTGGTCTCATCGGGGGAATTGCCTGTGCGATCAAAGGCCGGAATCCCAATGTCGAAGTGATCGGAGTACAAACGTCACGTCTGCCATCGATGAAAGCGGCACTGGAACATCGGCAACCGGTGAGCGTGCCGGCCGCTTCTACCATGGCCGACGGAATCGCGGTTCGAAGGGCAGGGAAGCTGACCTTGCCCCTCGTCAGCGAATACGTGGACCGTATCGTCACCGTCGATGAAGAGGAGATCGCGGAGGCGGTCCTGGTTTTATTGGAGCGCGAGAAAACGTTGGCGGAAGGGGCCGGCGCTGTCGCGCTTGCCGCCGTGTTGCAGGGAAAAACCGGCCATAGCGGTAAGAAAATCGCAGTGCTTATTTCCGGCGGAAATCTGGATGTGAATCTGCTGAGCAGAATCATCGAACAGGGCATGGTCCGGGATGGGCGGCGATTACGCGTCCGGGTGCGGCTTCCGGATTATCCGGGAGCGCTGGAAGGACTTTCATCGGTGATTGCGAGAATGGGCGCCAACATCGTCGAGACGTTTCACAATCGGGCGCATTACGGGGTCAGCCTGAGCGAGACCGCGATCGACATCACCATGGAAACGCGCGGCAGGGGGCACGTGACAGAACTGCTGGCCGAATTGAAAAAGTCGGGCTATGAGTTCGCCATCGTGCAGTGAACGTCCGGGACCTGTCAGGTCAGCACTTCGGTAAGCTGCCGTGTGGCGGACGGAAATTTGCCCAAGCTGGCGGACATCACTTCGTCCGCCAGAGTGAGGTACAAATCGCCGATGGTGCCCGTACTCTTCGTGTGCATTCCGGTGGCGAGCCTGCCGGCATGCCCGGCCACGATCAATCCGAGGCCGCTGTTCTTGTGCGGGTTTGCCTCCGCGTGCTCGTGCACGTAAACCAGGCAGCAATGGTCCAACACGGTTCCATCGCCCTCCGGTATGGATTTCAACCGGGCGAGCAGGTACGCAAATTCTTCGACATGCCACCGGCAGATGTCGCGCAGAATCCGCTGGCCTGAGACGCCTTCCGCACCCGGCGCTTTGCCGTCGGAATGCGTGTAGTCGTGATGTCGCGCGGCGGTATAGCCCAACCACGGAAAGCGTGAAAGCCCCTGGCACTTCGTCAGCATGTAGGAGGCAACACGCGTCTGGCGCGTGGCCAGCGCGTGTGCGAGCAGGTCGCTTTGCACTTTGGCAACGCGCGGCCAGTCCTTCATGTCCTCGATTTCCGGCGGATCGATGCGCCGGTACTCAGGCGGCAGTCCGGCGATGGCGCGCTCGAGATCGCGCACAGCCGACAAGTGTTCTTCAACCCGTATCCGGTCGGCGGTAGGGAGCCGCTTCGTCAGCGTTGCCGCATCTTCCTGCACGGCATCCAGAATGCTGCGCTTTCGATTGACCCATCCTTCTTCACGGCGGCCGAACAGGCGGTCGAAGAGACGGTCGGGCAGCATTTCGGGCGGAAGGGAGCGGTCGTAGCCGGACCAGCTCATATTGCGCTGAATGCTCTCACCGAAAGATTCCTGCGATACGCCGATCTGGATGGAGCGAAACCGTGATTCTCCTCCGATGTTGGCGGCGATAGCCTGGTCGATGGACGGGCCTCCCGCACCGCGGCCGGTGTACATCGTGCAGGTCATGAGGCCGCTCATGGAGTTGTGGTGCCCGTTGCCCGGCCCGGGTAGATTGGCGGCAGAGTTGTCGAGGCCACTGATGACGTGGATGTCTTCCCGGAATGGTGCGAGCGGGCTCAGGCAGGGAGTGAGACGGAAATCGGAGCCGGTCTCGGCGGGAATCCAGTATCGTTCGGGAATGCCGTTGCCGTTAAACCACAAAACGAAGCGGTTCTCGATGGGCGCCTCCGGAACCGTGGGCGCCGCATCCGGCGCAGCGGCGTAGGCCGTACCGTTGGTGTTGAACATCGAAACCAGCGGTGGCAGGCCGACCGAGACGGCCGACCCTGAAAGCGTCAGCCCCCGGAGAAACCTCCTGCGCGATAGCCTACCGCGCCTGGTGATTACTTGCGGCATGCATCCTCCCTCCCAGATCGGGGAATTCCCTCGTACGAACTAAAGAAATTATAAGTTCTTTGAAACGAAATTGCGAGTCCCGAAAATCTTTGAAAACGCGCTGGATGACAGGCCGGTCGGCCAGGGTTTCCATGCGCCCCACCGTATAGCGGAAGTACTGCTTGACAACGCACTCCTGGCATTGCGGCGTTTTGGCGAGCACCGCGCCCAGCTCGCGCGGGGAAGTGAAGTTGGAGTCCGGTACGCCGGCTAAGGATCCCGAAGTATCGAGGGCAAGCTCCACAACCTTGGGCGGAGCGCGGCGGTCGTGTTCGTTATCCGCGAAGAACAGCTTCGCCATTTCCCGCCGTGCTCCGATCGCGTCGAACTTTTCAAAGCCGAAGCCGATAGGGTCAACCAGGTTGTGACAGGCGGAGCAGGAGGCGTCCGTAACGTGCCGCTGCATGCGCTCGCGATTAGTCATCGGCCTGGCTTCGCTGACCGGGGGCAGGTTCGTGTCGACGCCGGGCGGCGGGGGCGGAACGTGCTGGCAGAGAAACTGTTCGCGAACAAAAAGGCCTCTCGCCGTCGGCGAAGTATCGTCCGGCTTGGCGGTGAGAGCGAGGAACAGAGCCTGGCCGAGAAGCCCGGCGCGCTCGGACTCGGAAGGGAGCGGGACGCGCTCGAAAGCCTTTTCCGGAGCGGGAACGCCGTAAATGCCGGCGAGATCGGCATTCACGAATCCGTAGGGTGCGGTGAAAGCTTCCATGAAGTCGCGATCGTTCCAAACCAGATCGCCGATAAACTGGCGCGCCTCTTCCGTCATTGCGAAAGCGGATTCGCGATTGAACCGCGGGTACCGGCGCCGGTTGCGGGCAGTCGTAAGAACACGATCGAATCGTAGCCATTGTGAAACGAACTCGTTCAAGGCCTCGCGAGCACGTGGATCTTCGATCATCCTGCGAGCCGTCTTCTCGATTCCCTGCGGCGTCGATAATTCACCGCGCGCGGCGGCGTTCATCAGCGCCTCGTCCGGCATCGTGTCCCATAGCGCATAGGAGAGCCGGCTGGCGGTCGCGTAGGGCTGCCATGCGGGATTGGACGTCTGGTCGAGCCGGAATACGAAACTGGTGGATTGGAGCATGGCCTCCAGAACAAGCTGCGCCCCCGCCAGGAAATCCGTCTCCAGCGCAAACAGTTGTTCGTACCGTTTCTGTTCGGTGTCGTCGAGCGGCCGCCGGAAAGCCCGCAACCCGAAGTCGCGAATGAACCGGCTGCGGCATTCCGCGGAAGGCTTGCAGAGGATGAGCCCACGCGTATCGCCGCCGCGAAACGCGCTGCGGGCCAGTCTTTCCGCTGCGAGGCTATAGGCCTCCACCTGGAGCGGCGAGACATTTTGCGATTCGTACTGATTCTTGAACCCATTGACAAAATCTTCCGGAGGGAACCGGTTCGCCGGCGCGGTCTGGTCTCCCAACAGGTCGCGTACCGTGTTGTTGTACTGGCTATGCGTAAGACGGCGCAGCACAACGCCGGGCGCTTTCGTGCCACGGCCAGACTTGTGCTCCTCGGACTCTTTCTTTGCCGCCGCTACTTCCTCCGGCGAAAGATTCGCGAGAACCTGCACCCATTTCCGAAGGGTTGCTTCCTGCGGGCTGCCCGGTTTGATGCGCTCGCCACCGGTATGGCGCATACGATTCGTCGGCTTTGTCAGTAGGAGCGATTCTTCGGGACGCTCACGATTTACAAGCACGACAAGAGAACGGCCGAAGCTTTCGATGCGCGCGGCTGGAGCGTCGCGCTCAGGAAAGTGAAGCTTGGTGGCCGATGCGACTCCCCCGCTGTTATGGCATCCGGCACAGCCGGCCTTATCCAACACCGGATAGACATCTTCGGAGAACGAATCGGCGCTCGCGATGGCCGGAGCGGTCAGAGAAACAGCGAGGAACAGCGCAAAGCGCATAAGTGAACCCAGAAAGATAGCGTGGGCTCCGGAAGTCCCGGTCCGGAGCGCCCGAACCCTTACAGCTTATCGCGTTTGCTCCCGGCGGGTTTCCGGACACGAATCTCCTTGACAAATCCGTGCGCCGCGCCGGACAATCGACCTCAATAAAGTAGAGACCACTATGCAACCTCTTTCGCGCCGCCATCTTCTCTCCGCTGCCGCGGGTATCGCGGGTTTCGCCGCCGTTCCAGCCTCGGGTAAGGTCGAACGGCTCACCATTACGGGTGTGGACCTGCATCGCGTGGTCGTGCCCATGAAAGAAGACAGCACGACGGACCCGGAGACCGCGGAATCCAGCCGTTTCGACCTGGTGCCGAAGATCATTCTCGAAGTTCACACAGACTCCGGCATCACGGGTATTGGAGAAACCGGGCGCGGCGAGGATTACGCGGCCGTGCAAAAGAACGCCACGTTTCTGAAAGGAAGGAAGGCGCTCGATTTCAACCTGACTCGTCTGGATCTGCCGGCGAGGGCCGGCTATGCCGCATTCGAAATGGCGCTGTACGACATTGTGGGCAAAGCTTTCGGCTGGCCGGTATACAAGCTGCTGGGCGGTCTGGCGCAGCGCAAAGTGCTGGTCGGCTATTGGACGGGCCGGCGTACGCCGAAGGGAATGATCCGCGTCGCCGAACGCGCCGTCGCCGGTAAGTTCACCTCTGTAAAGACGAAGTGTGCGCAAGGCGACCCGGTGGTGGAAACAGCGGAGGTGCTGGCCAAGCATGCGCCCGGCATCAAGTACATCGTCGACCCTAACACCCGGTACAAAAGTTACGCCGATTTTCTTCCCGTTGCAAAAGCGCTGGATGCGATCGGTAATGCGCTGGTGTTTGAGGACCCGTTCGACAAGAACGACTTTGAAGGCTACCGCAAGCTGCGCCGCGAAGTGAAAACGCATGTGGCGCTGCACCTGGGAGACCCGAAGGCGATGATTCGA
>DASTMK010000307.1:0-9858 GCA_035714225.1 Bryobacteraceae bacterium
AATGGCCTGCCGGACGTCCTGGATGACGTTGGCAGATGCCACGCAAGTCAGGACCAAGGCGATCCCAGAGATTCTGAGGAGCTTCATTGGTTCCAGGATATCAGCAAGGGTAGAGCGGAAACGTACGCGGCTCTTGACAACAACCTGCCGGGGATTCATAATTCTATAGACTAGTCTACAATACAGACTACTCTACGGAAGGAATTATGGAAAACTCGAGTCCGCACACGATCGCGCGGCAACTCATCCAGAAGGCTCATAACTTCGACGGATTGCCGGAGGTGGTGGTCGGCTTCTTCTTCCTGCTGGTTTCCGCCTTGCTGTATGTCTTAACCGTACTGCCCAAGGGAACACCCGGCTTCCAAGCGGCCGTTCTCATTCTTGCTTTCGGCGTGCCCATATTCTGCTTTAGCGCCAGGCCGTTGCTCAACCGGGTGCGGCGCCGGTATCTGGTCGGGAGAGAGGGATATGTACGACCCAAACGGGCGGGCCGGAAAGAGATAGCCACCGGAATTGTGTTGGCTGTTCTTGTGGCCGCCGTCCTGTTTGTCCTGGTTCCTCGCCTGTCGCACCCGGACCGCTGGCTGCTGGCCGGAACCGGACTTGCAGGAGGCGCGCTTGCCGCCTGGTCCGGCCGGCTGCCCCGGTTCGTTCTGGAAGGACTCTGGATGGCAGCGGTTGGCATCTCTCTGGCGATTGCGGACGTTTCCCTTCAAACCGGATTCATTGCCCTGTTCGGCCTCCAGGGTATCGTGATGCTTCTCGTGGGCACTGCTGTATTTGTGCATTTTCTCCGGCAGCCGGTCGGGCCGGGCGAATAAGATGAGTGCGAGAATTCAGAAGCTGAAGGATGTGGATCGCATCATCCACGAACCGGCACGGCTGATGGTGATGGCCCTGCTGAACTCCGTCCAGGAGGCCGACTTCCAATACCTGCATTATTCCACCGGGCTCACCAAGGGGAACTTATCCGTTCATTTGTCCAAGCTGGAAGAAGCAGGCTATATCTCCATCGAGAAAACGTTCCGGGGAAAATATCCGCTTACTATTTGCCGCCTGACGGAGCAGGGCCGGAAAGTACTCGACGACTATCGCAAGATCATGCGGGGGGCGCTGTAGGGGAGGTGGCCGGATCAAACCGCTTGGTGGCCCAATCAGACGGCCTCGCCCTTCGCTACTTGTCCGCGACACAAAAATGTTTTGGGATATGACCCGTGACCGCAGATTTTGAAGGAACCGAAGTCCTTGTACCAATCGCCTTCTGGCACCTCCGGGTTCGATTCGATCCAGAGCCGGAGTTTATTCAGGTCGCCTATCTGGATCGATCTGTCTCGCAATCGGTCCATCAGATGCTGGCGGACACCGGGCGGCAAGCTATCCCACTTTTCGATCTTCGGCATCAGTCGCCGAAGATCATACGGCCGAGTTGGTCGCCCAGGCGCTTAACCTCTTCCGGGTCGGTTGCACTGCGGAAACGCTCTGCGAGTTCGGTGAATTCCTGCTGCTTGCGCCTTTCGGCCTCAAGCCCGTTCTCAATGAGATCCACCAACATCCGGTTAGCACTAAGGCGCCGGGTCTTCGCCATAGTGCGAACCTGTGCGGCGACATTAGCGGGGAGGCTAACGCTTTGCCGAATCGTTTTGCTTCTCACTACACCATTATGCACCAAAATGGTGCATAAATGAGCACGGCAAACGCGGGTCACCTCCGGACACGCCTTTTGTCCATGCTCAGGCGACTCATCGCCGCTCCGCTCTCACACACTCGCCCCGGCGCGGTCGAATTCCCGCACCGCGTCCAGCATCGCAACAATATTCGCTACCGGTGTTTGAGCCTGTATGTTGTGAATCGTGTTGAAGACAAATCCGCCGCCCCGGGAAAACACTGTGCATCGCTCGATCACCTGGCGGCGGACCTCCTCTGGCGTCCCGAACGGGAGCACCTTTTGCGTATCCACTCCTCCGCCCCAGAAAACAAGGCGATCGCCGTAGGTGGACTTCAAATGCTCCGCCCCCATGCCCGTTGCCGAGCATTGCACCGGGTTCAGAATGTCGAAGCCCGCTTCGATAAACGATGGAATGAACCGCTCCACCGACCCGCAAGAATGTTTGAATGTCTTCCAGCCAGTATGGGCGTGAATCCAATCGTTGACGCGCTTGTAATAGGGGAAGTAGAGATCGCGGAACGCCGCTACGGAACAGAAACTGGAGGTCTGGGTTCCGAAGTCGGTCCCGCAAAGAAAGACGACATCCACAGAATCGCCAATGACAGCGTGGATCTTCTCCAGGTTCTGAACAGCCACGTCGCACTGGTAGGAGAAGATGCGGTGGATGTAATCGCGCCGCGAGGTCGTGGACATGTACCACTCCGCGATGTCGCGGATTCCCTTCGGATGTTTGAGCCACGGCGCGGGCACCAGGGCGATGTCGCCAAACGCGGTGCCGCCGAAGTTCGCAACCACGGCTCTCCCGGTCGCCGAGGCTTCCCTCGCTGTTGTCCGGAAGTAGGCCAGATCGATCTCCTCGACCGGTCCGAACTCCTCCAGGTTGTCCTCCACGTCCAGGTTGTCTTCGTCGATGGGCTCCTGCCGGACGATGGTGTCAAAGAAGTATCCACTTTTCGGCATGCGTCCGCTCGGCGGCGCCGTGGTGTCGCCCTCGGGGTACATCAACGTGTCTCCGTTCGCATCAACGGTTACATTGAAGCCTCCCGGCACCAGGACCTCAAGCCCGTCCTGCGTCCGCCAGCTTTTCCAGTCTTCGTTCGGGAAGCCGAACATGGTCTTGCGGGCGAACACCCCCTCCACATCGATCCCCATCGCCTGCTTCAGGTCGTCGTCCACCCAGCCGAGCATCTGGTAAGGCTCGTGAACTTTGACAGGGCGCTTTTCAAGCCCATAGTGCTCGCGCAGCGCCGCCACGCAACTGACGTGAATTCCGGTTACGGCGGTCCCACCGAGATCGACCGGTATGCGGTCCGGTTCCCGGTGGCAGATGGCGGCCACGACCCTTTCTTTACTCGTCATTCCGGAATTCAGTGTACCAGACCCCAATGCCCGGTTATTGGCCTGCTGTCAGCATCACCCGCACTTTGCGCCGGATAGTTTCCGCCGCGTCCGGCACATGCAGGACATCGCACTCGGACCCGAGGATGAACGGCTGTCTGGTGTCGCGCATCCGCTCCGCCAGTTCGCACGTCAGGCGCGCCACTTCCTCGTCGCTGATCACGGCATCCGAGTAAAACTTCTTCGTCGGGAGGTTGCCGAAGAGTACGATGTCGTCCGAGACCAGGTCCGCATCCAACCAGAGCTGCCGTGAACTGCCGAGGCTGAGAATCATTGGCCGGAGCCGCTCGGCGAAAGAACGAACCATGCCGTCCGTCAGCTCTCCGCAATTGTGGAATATCAATCCCATGCCGGCGGCTTCAAGCTGTTCTTTGATTCGTAAGTGCGGCTCGATCACAAAGCGGTCGAACAGTCCGGAGCCGGCCTCCATCTGCCGCGGAGAGATATACACGATGCTGGCGGCAGGTTCGCAAATCAGGATGAGCTTGGCGCCGGCGTCAATCTGCGCGGCGATCGACCGCTGGACGGCGGCCTCGGCCAGCGCCAGGCAACGCTCGGCCATCAGGACATCCGGATCTTCTTCGGCGCCCACCCCCATCCCGGCCATTGCGAGTGCGGGAATCGGGTCCGCCATCAGCTTAGTCAACAGCGAGAACGGCCCGATGGCCATGCCGACCGGAACCAGTTCCGTCGATTCGGCGATATACCTTACAGAGTGGATATGCGCGCGATTGCGGCCGGGGAAACCGGCGTTTCCGGCTATGCGGGCCTCTTCGGCGGCATGCTCACCCGGCGCCTCCCGAAAGTGAAAGGCATCCACTTCGGTTTCGGCAATCGCAAAATGCTGTAGCAGATCGGCCTTTTCCAGGCGCAGGTCCATCAGAGGAAAGGCCAGCGGTGTGTTGTATCGCCGCGCGGCCTCTTCGAGGACACGCCCGAGCCGCGCTCCATCTCGCGCCGCCGCTTCCGGATCCGGCAGTTCGTGCAAAACGAGATCCGCCCCGATCGGCATTCGCAAACCTCGCCGGCCCAACTCGATACAATACTCGCGATTGATCCTCACGAAGCGTAGTGTCGCACATGATAAGCTGCACTAAACACGATGTCCTAAATGTTTGCGCAACGATTTGATTAGCCACGGATGGACACAGATGAACACAGATAAGAAAAACGCAAGGCTTGATCCGTGTGAATCCGTGTTCATCCGTGGCCGAAGTTGCTTTTCTAGATTGCTGAGATGCGCAATTATTTATGACGTTCTTTAGATCAGGAGGAGCATCCCGGATATGGCCAGCGATACGAATTCATCACCCGGTTTCAAGCGCCGGAGCTTTCTTGGCGCGCTCGGCTCAACAGCCGCTGCCGGAGCGGCAAATGCGCAAGAGACTCCCGCAGCCAAGCCTGCACCCAAGCGCATCCGCGTTGGCCTGATCGGAGCGGGAAACCGCGGTTCCTATCTCGCCCGCGCCAGCGACCAGCTTGGCAAAGACGGCGAGGACATCGAGATCGTAGCAATCTGCGATATTTACCAGCCGCGCCGCGAACGGGTGGCTACGCGTTTCCGCGCGAAAGAATACAAGCGTTCCATCGATCTGGTAAACGACCCGAATGTCGATGTAGTGCTGGTGGCTACGCCGGACCGTCTGCATGCGACGCACGCGCTGGAGGCCATCCGCGCCGGGAAGGACGTTTACAGCGAAAAGCCGGCGACGCACTGGCAGCAGTTCGATCAGCTCAAAGAACTGGTGCGCGCGGCGCGCGAGCATAAAACCGTTTACCAGATGGGCACACAGCGGCTCGCGAATCCGGTCTGGAGGCAGGCCGCCGATTCGATCAAACGCGGTTCCATCGGCAAGCCCGTGCACGTGCAAATGGGCTACTTCCGCCGCGGCGATTCGGGAGAGCGCGGAATGCCTATCGACGATCCGAACGCCAAGCCCGGTCCGGATCTCGATTGGGAAGCGTTTCAAGGCGATGCCCCGCGCCACTCGTTTTCCATCGAGCGTTTCTTCCAGTGGCGGATGTTCATGGATTATTCAGGTGGCCCGTGCACGGACAATAACGTGCATTTCCTGTCGCTGATGATCAAGGCCCTGGGGTTGGACTTTCCATCGCGGGTAGTCGCGCTGGGCGGCAAGTATGTATTCAATGGAGACCGCGAAGTGCCCGACACTTTCGACATGGTGGCCGAGTATCCGAGTGGGCTCAATTTCGTCTTCATGGGCACCTATGCCAACGACGTTCCCGTTGATACCGTGGTGCGCGGTACCGAAGGAACGCTGACCGTCAAAGACGAGCCGGACGGCATGGTGCAGCCGCTGGCCGGCATCACCCGCAGGCCACAGGGTCTGGGTTACGGGATCGACGTCAATTCGGAGCACCTTCGCGACTTCTATCGTTCCGTTCGTACACGGGAGAAGCCACAAGGCGACATCGAGCTCGCCTATCGGACGCAGGTGCTGTTGATGATGGCGATGCGGTCGTTCCTGGAGCGCAAAGTGGCCGCCTTTGACGCTGCGGCCGAACGCATCGTAATGGCCTGAGCCGCGCCGTCAGTATTTTGGGACGCTCGGGTCCACCTTGTCGCTCCAGGCGAGGATGCCGCCGCGCATGTTGCGGACCTTCTTGAATCCCGCCTGCTTGAGGAAATCGACAGCCTTGGCGCTTCGCACGCCGCTCTTGCAGTGGGCCACGATTTCGTCGGCGGAATTGAGCTCGTTCACACGCTTGGGCAACTCTCCGAGCGGGATCAAACGCGCGTAAGGGATCTTGCAGATCTGGTACTCGTGCGGTTCCCGGACATCGATGAGCACGAAGGACTCGCTCCGGTCGATTTTCGCTTTCACCTCGGTGGGATCGATATCGGCAGCTCCCGGAGCGGTTTCCGCGGCCGCGCCCTGCTGCTGCGGGACCCCGCAGAACTGGTGATAATCGATCAGCTCATGTATCGACGGATTGTCGCCGCAAACCGGGCATGCCGGGTCGCGCCGCAATTTCAACTCGCGGAAACGCATCGCCAGGGCGTCATAAAGCAGCAGCCTGCCCACCAGCAACTCGCCCACGCCCAGGATCAGCTTCACAGCTTCGGTCGCCTGGATCAAGCCGATGGTACCGGGAAGAATCCCCAGCACCCCGCCTTCGGCGCAGCTTGGCACCAGTCCCGGCGGCGGCGGCTCCGGATAAAGGCAGCGGTAACACGGCCCGCCCGGATACCCGAACACGGTGGCCTGCCCTTCGAAACGAAAGATGGAACCGTAGACATTGGGCTTGCCGGTGAGCACGCAGGCATCGTTCACCAGGTAACGCGTCGGGAAGTTATCGGTTCCGTCGATTACCATGTCGTACTCTTTGAACAATTCCAGCGCATTCTCGCTTGAAAGCGCCGTCTCGTACTTGTCGATGCGAATGTGCGGGTTGATATCCGCCATGGTTTCAGCGGCGGAATCGAGCTTTTTCTTGCCGACGTCACGGGTGCCGTGAATCACCTGGCGTTGCAGGTTTGTAAAGTCGACGACGTCGAAGTCCACCATGCCGATGCGCCCGACGCCTGCCGCCGCCAGATACATTCCGAGCGGGGCGCCCAGTCCACCCGCGCCGATCAGCAATACTTTCGCCTGCTTGAGCTTCAACTGCCCGTCCATGCCCACTTCGGGCATGATCAGGTGGCGGCTGTAGCGCAGGATCTCCTCGTTGGAGAGCGCCGCCTGTTCGGCTGCCGTCTCAACTGCCATTCAAACCTCCGGCGATGCTGGGCACGATGGAAACCGTGTCTCCTTCCTTGAGCGGAGTGGATTCTTTGCTCAGGTAGCGGATGTCCTCATCGTTCACATACACGTTCACGAAACTCCGCAGCTTGCCTTCATCGTTGTAAAGGTGCCGCCGCAAATCCTGGTACTCGCTGGTGAGCGTTCCAAGCGCTTCGCCGACGGTCGCGCCGCCAATCTCGATGGAGTCCTTTTTCTCAACGTACTGCCGCAGCGGGGTCGGTATCAGTATCTTCGCCATCAGTCCTCGACAATCTCCAAATGTTCTTTATCGGCCGCCGTCTGTTCCGGGTTGGGCAGCCAGCTATTCGCGTGATCGAACTCCCCTTTTCGCATGGAAAGCACCACGAAGGAATACCACGGACAGGAGTTCTTTAAATCCGTTTCCGAGAAGTAGGCGTCGCAATCGGGATGGGAATGAAAGATCCCGACGAGATCCATCCCCTTGGCCCGTGCCTCCCGGTCGGCCCGGAGCAGGTCCTCCGGGCGCAATTCATAACGCTGAGCCTGCGGACCGCTGAAGGCATTATCGAGCGGCACAGCAGTCCTGACGAGTTTGTCGCCGCCATCCACGTTGCCCAGCATTGCGCCGCAGCACTCGTTTGGGTAAATCGATTTGGCGTGGTCCAGCATCACTTTCCACGCATTCTTTTCAATCCGAATCATTCCAGAACGGCTCACTCAGATATTTTTCGGCCCCGTCGCAAAGTACCGTGACAATGACGCCGGGCTCTCCCGCGGCGGCCAGCCGCCGGCCGATTTCCCGGGCGGCCACAAGATTTGCGCCCGAAGAAATGCCTACCAGCAGCCCTTCCTCGCGGGCGAGGCGCCGCACCATCCGGTACGCATCCTCCGTCTCGATCCAGATGTTGTCATCGGCCAGACTCTCGTCGTAGATGGAGGGCACAATCGCCGTCGGCATATGCTTCAGACCTTCCAGGCCGTGAAATCCGGACGACGGCTGCGCGGAGATACACCGGACGCCTGGAAGATCGCGTTTCAGCCGCCGCGAGGTACCGACGAAAGTTCCGCTCGTCCCCATGGCGGCCACGAAGTGGGTGATGCCGCCGCCGGTCTGCTCCATGATTTCGACTGCGGTGGTTTCGAAATGCGCCTTCCAATTGGCCGGATTGCTATATTGATCGGGGTAGAAGTAAAGGTCCGGATCGGCTTCGTACAACTCGCGCACTTTGCGAATCGCGCCATCCGATCCTTCGCCGGCATCGGTCAGGATCATCTCGGCGCCATAGGCTTTTAACATGCGCTTGCGCTCTTCCGATGCATTGGCCGGCAGGCACAACCGGACACGATAACCCCGAACCGCTCCGATCATGGCATAGGCGATTCCGGTGTTGCCGCTCGTCGCATCCAGCAGGATGCGCTCCGGCAGAAGGCGGCCGGTGCGCTCTCCATCCAGAATCATATTGAGAGCCGGCCGGTCCTTTACAGAACCTCCCGGGTTGAAAAACTCGGCTTTCCCCAGGATCTCGACGCCGGGCAGATCGCTCGCGATCCGCTCCAGGTGAATCAGCGGTGTGTTTCCGATTTGCGCCAGAAGCGATTGGCTGCGAGACGATTTGGATAAGGCCGGCAACATGCTACAGGGAGACTAAACCCAGTATGTACTACATTCTCATCAATCTGCCCAATCTCTGTCAAGAATAGGACGATTGTGAGAATTACCTCTAAATATTAGAGAACTTTGCTACTCCCGGAGTCGCAGAAAATCCGGGTTCCATTCAGGGTTGCTGTTTCTTCAACACGAGGGTCAGCCCGTCGCCGATGGGAACCATGCTGACCCACACCCGATCGTCCTGGTGAATTTTGCGATTAAACGTCCGGATCGCTATGGTGGAATCGTCGTTCGTGGTTTCATCGATCACCACACCATGCCAGAGTACGTTGTCGATGGCAATGAGTCCGCCAGGCCGGATCAGGAGCAGGGCCCGCTCGTAATAGTTGTCGTAGTTTTGCTTGTCGGCATCGATAAATGCCAAATCGAAGGTGCCCTTGCGCCGCTCTGAAAGCAGGCCATCCAGCGTGTCCAGCGCGGGACCTAAGCGAAGATCGATCTTGTGCTCGACGCCGGCTTCCCGCCAATACCGCCGCGCCATGGAGGTAAACTCTTCGCTTCTATCGCACGCCACAATCCGGCCGTGGTCCGGTAGCGCAAGGGCCAGGGAAAGAGAGCTGTACCCGGTGAAGACACCCACTTCCAGGACCTGGGTTGCTTCCAGAAGGCGCACAAGCAGTCCGAGGAACTGCCCCTGCTCCGGAGTGATTTGCATGTGCGCTTCCGGCAGCCTGGCGGTCTCTTCCCGCACTCGCCGCAAAAGGTCAGGCTCGCGCCGCGAAACGTCCTGAATATACGCCCAGAGCCGCGCATCTACCGGAGTGTTCGTGAGCGACATTTACGGCCGGATCCCTTCGATATTCGTCCGGATGCGGTAAAGGCTGGTTTGCGCGGTGATGTACAGGGTTTTCGCATCCGCGCCGCCCCAGTGGCAATTCGCGGGTCTCTCCGGCGGCTCGATTCTGCCTAACAGTTTTCCGCCCGGCGTGAAGACCCACACGCCAAGCGGCCCGGTGCAATAGAGGTTGCCCTGTTTGTCGACTTTGAGTCCATCGGGTGAGCCGGCAGCCGCCTCGTTCGTTACGTCGTAGAACACTTCGCCATTTGCAATCGAACCATCGCCCTGGACTTCAAAACGCATCCAGATCCTTCGCTGGGGGTCCGAGTTGGAGACATACAAATACTTCTCGTCCGGCGAAAAGGCAAGACCGTTCGGACGCCTCAGGTCCTTGTACAGAAGTTGCAGTTCCCCGCCGGCCAGGCGATAAAGGCCGCAAAAATCCAATTCTTTTTCGGGATCGTCATCCTGCTTCGGAAAGCCGTAGGGAGGATCACTGAAGTAAAGGGCGCCGTCCGACTTATACACCAGATCGTTCGGACTGTTCAGTCGCTTTCCCTCAAAGTGAGAAGCCAGAACCGTGAGGCTGCCATCCGCTTCCAGGCGCGTCACACGCCGG
>DASTMK010000308.1:0-3005 GCA_035714225.1 Bryobacteraceae bacterium
AAAAGCACAGTGAAAGCGGCCGCCGCCTGCGCGGCGAGCAGTTAGTTGCGCAACCGGAGCCTTTTTCAGAACAATCCCCTGCCGTTCCATCTACAATGTGGATATGTCGCAGGCGACCGACGCATTCGTGTGGGATAACCAGGAACGCTTCCTGGACGAACTGAAACAATTTCTGAAGATTCCGAGCATCAGTACTCTTCCGGAACACCGCGCCGATATCGACCGGGCGGCGGAGTTCTGCGCCGCAAATCTGCGGAAAGCGGGACTCGAAAACGTTGAGATCGTTCCAACAGGCAGGCACCCGCTGGTGTATGCCGACTGGCTGCACGCTCCCGGCAAGCCGACGGTGCTTTGCTATGGGCACTACGATGTACAGCCTCCCGACCCGCTCGAAGAATGGAAGACTCCTCCATTTGAGCCGTCGGTCCGTGACGGCAACCTTTATGCGCGCGGTTCGGCGGACGACAAGGGCCAGATGCTGATGCACATCAAGGCCATCGAAACGTTGTTTGCGGTGAATGGCACGCTGCCGGTAAACGTGAAGTTCCTGATCGAAGGCGAAGAAGAAGTCGGTGGGGCATCCATCGCCAAGTACGTATCCGCGAACCAGGACAAGTTGAAGGCGGATGTCGGGCTGGTCTCCGATACCGCTCTCTATGCGGAAGGAATCCCCACGCTCTGTATCGGACTGCGCGGGCTGGTTTACTTTGAAGTTGCGGCGACGGGAGCCGGGCGCGACCTGCATTCCGGGCTGTACGGTGGATGCGCGCCCAACCCGGTGTTTGGCCTGATCGAACTGCTGGCGAAAGCCAAAAACGAAAAGGGTGTTATACAAGTGCCGGGCATCTACGAAGACGTGGAGTCTCCGGCGGCGGCGGAGCTCGAGAGTTGGAAAAAGCTGCCTTTCGACGAGATTGATTTTCTCGAACGGGAGGTGGGTGCCTGCCGGCTGACCGGCGAGACGGATTTTTCCGTGTTGGAGCGCATCTGGGCCCGTCCGACGCTGGAAGTTCATGGAATTGCCGGCGGCTTTACAGGGACCGGTGCGAAGACCGTTATTCCGGCTAAGGCAACTGCGAAAGTCAGCTTCCGGCTGGTGCCGAAACAGGACCCTGAGAAGGTGATCGCGTCCTTCCGCGAATGGGTCCGCAAGAACACGCCCGACGGTCTTCAGACCGACGTGGCGGTGTTGAGCGCCTCGCCCGCCGTAGTGGTGAATCCCGACCATCCCGCGATCCGAACCGCGGCAGGGGCATTCTCCGATATTCTTCAAAAAGAAACGGTCTTCATCCGATCCGGCGGATCGATTCCGATCGTGGGCGATTTCGCAACCCACCTGGGCATCCCCACGGTATTGATGGGCTTCGGTCTGCCGGATGACGGTTTGCATTCACCCAATGAGAAGTTCAAAATCCAGAACTACTATAACGGCATCATGACAGTAGCGCACTTTCTGGAACAGTACGGCGCCTGAACGTTGCCCGCATTTCGCCTGAGGGGTTTGACTGGACACGACTACCGATGAGACATCCCCATCCGAACGCGTAGCCCGTTCGGCGGGAGTTGTCTCGGCCGCTGTGGCTTTGAGCCGGATCAGCGGACTGGTGCGCGAAGTCCTGATGGCGGGCCTGTTCGGCGCCGGCATGGCGTACGATGCATTTCTGCTGGGCTTCCGGGTTCCGAACCTGGCGCGGGACCTGTTCGCCGAGGGAGCACTCTCGTCCGCTTTTGTTCCGACATTCACGGCCTACCTGGCCAGGAGCCGCAGAGAAGCGGCTGAACTCGCGAACCAGGTGGCGACGGCCGTGTTCCTGGTTATAGGCGTGGTCTGCCTGGCCGGGATCCTTCTCAGCCCGGCAATCGTCAGTGTCATGGCGCCGGGCTTCTCGGAGGTGCAAGGAAAGTCCGAACTGGCTGTTCACCTGATGAGGATCATGTTTCCTTTCCTGCTGCTGGTGGCTCTGGCCGCGCAGGCGATGGGAATTCTGAATTCCTGCAATCAGTTTGGTGTTCCGGCGCTGTCCTCCACGTTTTTCAACCTCGGTTCGGTGGCATTCGGGCTGGCACTCGGTTTTTGGTGGGGACCGTCGCTTGGCATTTCTCAGCTTGAAGGGATGGCCTACGGTGTCGTCATCGGTGGCGCGTTGCAACTGGCCTGGCAACTCCCGGCGTTATGGCGCGCCGGCTTCGCATTCAAGCTGCGTTTCGATTGGTCGCACCCGGGATTGCGCCACATCGTACGGCTCATGGGTCCCGCGATTTTGGGCGGAGCCGCGGTGCAGGTGAACATCGTGGTGAACACGTTTTTCGCCTCGCAGATCGTGGATCCCGTCCGCGGCATGGACGGGCCCACCAGTTGGTTGAA
Organism: Bryobacteraceae bacterium; assembly: GCA_035714225.1. Taxonomy (GTDB): domain Bacteria; phylum Acidobacteriota; class Terriglobia; order Bryobacterales; family Bryobacteraceae; genus CAADGY01. The sequence continues at coordinate 2,366 of DASTMK010000308.1, forward strand.
CTATGCGTTCCGTTTCATGCAACTGCCGCTCGGGTTGTTTGGGGTGTCGATTGCGGCGGCGACCCTGCCGTCGATTTCGCGGAGTATCACATCAGGCGACATGGAGGAGTACCGGACAACGCTCGCCCGCTCACTGGGCATGGTTTTTCTGCTGACCATTCCCTCGTCGGTAGGCCTGATGGTGCTGGGCGAGACGATGATTGGCGCCGTGTATCAGTCGGGCCGGTTCGAAGTATATGATACGCGCCAGACCGCGCTCGCGCTGTCGTATTATGCGATCGGCCTTAGCGGGTATGCCGCCTTGAAAGTACTGGCGCCCGCCTTCTACGCTCTCGGCGACGCGCGAACGCCCATGATGGTGAGCGTGCTTTCCATCGGCATGAATCTGGGACTGGCGGCGACGCTGGTTCACGTTTGGGGCATGGGGCATGCAGGTCTGGCTCTTTCCACATCGCTAGTGGCGGTGTTTGGTTTCGCGGTTCTGTTCGCGGTTCTCCGCCGGCGCATCGGCGGCATACACGGTTGGCATCTGCTCAGCGGCTTCTCGCGTACCCTGGTTGCCGCTGCGGTGATGGGGGTGGCGACAGCCGGAATACACATGGGCCTGGTGTCGTTGCTGGGAATCTCCAAACTGGGCCGG
>DASTMK010000309.1:0-4698 GCA_035714225.1 Bryobacteraceae bacterium
TATTGGCGCCTGGAGCCCTATATTGGCTTTGGCGCCGATGCGCATTCCTTCGATGGCAAGACGCGGCGGCGGAACGTGGAAGGCGCCGGCGAATATGTCGATAGAATCCGCCGCGGCCTGGATCCCTGCGCCGCCGAGACGCCGGCTGAGCTTTCCGAGGAGCGCTTTTTCGTCGGCCTTCGGCTGGAGGAAGGTATTCGCCCGGCGAGTTCCGAACTCGCGCGATTTGCAGAGCCCATCCGGCGGTTCCTCGATGACGGACTGCTTGCCATGGAAGACGGGCTTCTGCGTTTGACGAACCGGGGAGTCCTGCTATCGAACGAAGTGTTTCAGGAATTCCTGACATGAGCGAACAGCCGCTGGTGGATCTTCGCAGCGACACCGTCACACGCCCCACGGCATCGATGCGGCGCGCGATGGCGGAAGCCGAAGTCGGCGACGACGTTTATCGCGAGGATCCCACGGTCAACCGTTTGGAGGAGCGTGCCGCGGCGATGTTCGCGAAGCAGGCGGCGCTGTTTGTCCCGAGCGGAACGATGGGAAACACCATCGCCGTCAAGCTTCACACCGAACCCGGCCAGGAAGTCATCTGCGAGGCCAAAGCCCACATCGTGACCTATGAGCTTTCGATGCTGGCGTGGTTCTCGGGCTGTCTCGCGCGGACGATTCCCACCGCGCACGGCATTCTCACCTGGGAGCAGATCCGGCGAGAGATCCGTCCCCCGGCGCCTTTTTGGGCTCCGACCGGGTTGATTGAAATTGAGAACACGCACAACATGGCCGGCGGTACCATCTATCCCATCGAAGCCGTCGACGAGATCTGCCACGAGGCTCATGCCCTGGGGCTGAAGGTGCACATGGACGGAGCGCGAATCTTCAACGCCGCTGCCGCCCTCGGCATTTCCGTCGCTCGCATAGCGGTGCACGTAGACACGGTTATGTTTTGCCTCTCCAAAGGGCTCGCCGCGCCTGTTGGATCGATGCTTGTAGGATCGCGCGACGACATGGACCGGGCACGTCTCCACCGCAAACGGCTTGGCGGCGGCATGCGGCAGGCGGGCGTGCTGGCCGCCGCGGCTCTGGTCGCGATCGAGGAGATGACAGAACGGCTGGTGGACGATCACGCGAACGCGGCGTTTCTGGCGGAGGAACTTGCCAACATCCGCGGCATCTCTCTCGACCCCCGTCGCGTCGAAACCAACATCATCATTTTCGACGTGAGCGGAACCGGGATAACGGCAGCCGATTTCAGCGCGTGTTTGAAATCGCGCGGTATTCTGATGAACCCGGTAAGCCCCACGGAAATCCGCGCCGTCACGCACTGCGACGTCACCCGGCGGGATTGCGAACGCGCGCTCCAAACGATAACGGAAATCGCGCGGAGCGCCGCTGCTTCCGCCTGAAAGCTACCTCAGGAAAACACGCAGTCCTTGTTGCAGGGCCACCGCGCCAGCCGCGCCCGTCAGCGCCGGCATGAACGCAGGCACCAGACCCCGGCGCTTGAATTCGCCATGGATGGCATGAAGCCCGAGGTAGCTGAAGCTGCCGCCGATCACCGCCAGTAACACACCGAACCATGCCGCGGTCATCTGTCCGGTAAGCAGCGATTCGAAACCGCCGCCCACGAACATCGCCGATTCGGCAGCCGCGCACCAGGCCAAGGCTTTCCAGGGAGACTGAACGGCGGAGCGCAGAATGATGCCGAACGCCAGCCCCTCGGGAATTTTGTGCATTGCGATGGCAAAGAGCAACATCGTTCCCGGACCGGCCGTGTAGGACGCCGCAGCACCGAACCCGTCCAGAAAGCTGTGGGCGGAGGCGGCAACAATCATCGGTGTTGCGAAGCCGTGCAGACGCGTGATGCAAACGTCATGGTCATGGGAATGAGAGCAGGAAGGGCAGACCGGATACACAAAGCGGTCTATTACCCAAAGAGCCAGGAAGCCGGCCAACAGCCATAGCAGGCTGGCGTACCATTCCAGTTCCTCCACTACTTCCGGGACAATGCCGAATGCACAAATACCGATCAGCAGGCCGCCGCTGAAAGGAACCAGCTTGCGGGATATCGCAGGCATGCTGGTCAGGCGAATGCCGGCAGCGGCCGCCAATGTGGCGACCAGCGTCAACAGAAGTAGTAACATCAGGAGTGATTGGGGCACTGGAAGTGGCTCGCTTGAGGCCTGATTCCACTGTAACGTACCGGGACTTGCGTTACCAGGGATATGCCGGTCCTTTTCTTACCCGGCCTAAGTCCAGTCGTTCGCCGGATTACTTAGAACCAGTAGAACTACTGAACAGGAGTCCGGTAATGTTAGTCTGATAATCGGTTGAGGACCAGTGCAGCAGTACGGCGAACAACAGACCGCCAATCTCAGCTCCCAGGGGGACCTGTACCGGGAGCTATTCGAAAACGCCACCGATATCATCTACATACACGATCTGGATGGGCGCTTCACTGCTGTAAACAAGGCGATCGAACGCATTACCGGTTATTGCCGCGCCGAAATACTGCAGATGTCGCTGGCAGATCTCGCCGTTCCGGAATACCAGGAGTTGGCCCGCCAGATTACATTTGAAGCGCTGGGCGGGGGAACCTCCGAGCCGGTCGAGTTCGTCATTCGGTCGAAAGCCGGAAAGCGGATTGTGCTGGAGGTTACTTCGCGCCTGTTATTTCAGGACGGGCGTCCGGTTGGAGTGCAGGGATTCGCCCGGGATATTTCCGCCCGCAGGCAGCTTGAACAGGACCGCAACCGTGTGCTGGAGATGGTGGCCAAGAATATCGAGCTGCCGGAAGTACTGAACGAGCTGATGGGAATGGTCCAGCGGCAGCGGCCGGGAATTGCCGGCGCGGTTCTTCAGCGCCGCGGCGATCGCCTCTATGTGATAGCAGCGCCGGACCTGCCTCCGGCGTATTTCGATCACATGCGTGGCACTTACGCGGACCGGCGAGGTGGATGCTGCGGCGCAGCCGTCGAGGGCCGCCGCCTGGAATTCAGCAGTGCCGGCGAACTGGCCTGGCTTGCCAAGCTGGATCATGAGCGCGAGCAACCGCTCCAGTATTGCGCGGCAGCCCCGATTTTATCGGGTGCGGGTCAGGTTTTAGGGGCGCTCGCATTCTATTTTCCGGCTCCTACAATATCGGGGCCGGCCAACCGCGAAATGATGGAATCCGCCAGCAGGCTGGCGGCCATTGCCATCGAGCAACGCCAACTGACGGACCAGTTGGCTCACCAGGCGCAGCACGATCCTCTCACTGGGCTGCCCAACCGCCTGTACCTGCGGAGCCGCCTCGAATCGGCTTTGGAGCAGGCACGGATCAATGATTCCATTCTGGCCGTTTTTTTTATCGATCTCGACCGCTTCAAGCAGATCAACGATACGCTCGGCCATTCAACCGGCGACATGCTTCTGCAAAAAGTGGGAGAACGGTTCCAAGGCAGGTTGCGGAAAGCTGATTTTCTGGCGCGCATGGGCGGCGACGAATTCACGGTTCTGGTTTCCGAGCTGCGAAGGCCGGAAGACGCCATCATCGTCGGCCGCAAGCTGCTGGATGCCCTTCGCGAGCCTTTCGAAATTCAGGGGACGGGGTTTGTCGTCACCGCCAGCATTGGCATCAGTTTCTATCCCAAGGATGGCACCGACACGGCCACGCTGCTGAGCAATGCCGACCGGGCGATGTATCGCGCCAAAAACCTGGGCAAGAACGATCTCGAATGCTTCACTCCGGAGTTGAGCGGGGCCGCACTCGAGAGCCTGAAGCTCGAGAATGATTTACGGCGCGCGCTCGAAAACGGCGAGCTCATCCTGCAGTATCAACCGCAGAGGACCCTCGATGGCGTCCTCAGCGGGCTGGAAGTTCTGCTCGTTTGGGAACATCCCCGGCACGGACGCATCCCGCCAAACGTTTTCATTCCGCTGGCCGAGGAAAGCGGCATGATCGTCTCCATCGGTTCGTGGGTTTTGAACCACGCCTGCCTTCAGGCAAGGGAGTGGATTGACGCGGGCTACCCGCCGGTGAAGATCGCCGTCAACGTCTCGCCGCTCCAATTCAGCCGGTCCGACCTGGTGAGAACGGTTTCCGGAGCGCTGGAGGCCAGCGGCCTGGATCCGAAACTGCTCGAACTCGAATTAACGGAGAGCGTGATCATGCACAACGCGGAGGAGTCGATGGAGAGGATGAGCCGGATTCGCGCCTTGGGCGTCGGCATTGCCATCGACGATTTCGGAACCGGGTATTCTTCCCTTAGCTACCTCCGCAACCTGCCCGTCAATACGGTGAAGATCGATCAATCGTTTCTGCGCGAGATCGAAGCACCAGGCGGTGCCATGGCCCTTGTTGGGACCATCGTTTCGCTCGCTCATCAAATGGGCCTCTCGGTAGTAGCCGAAGGAGTGGAGAGCGAGGAACAATTGGAGATGCTGCGCGGCGCCGGATGCGATAAAGGGCAAGGGAACCTTTTCGGCGAACCCCTTGCCCCCGGACGGGTCCACGAGCTTCTGGCTCAGCTCACCACTACGGAGTAAGCTGGTACGTCATCTCGATGACAGTTTCGGTTTCCACCGGCTTGCCGTTCATCAGCGTCGGCTGGTACCTCCACTGGCTGGCCGCCTCCACGGCGGCGGCTGCCAGTTCGCTGGGAGCGGCATTTAAGACCGTAATGCTTCCCAGGGAACCATCCATCAGGATTACGGCGCGCA
>DASTMK010000310.1:0-15392 GCA_035714225.1 Bryobacteraceae bacterium
CTTGGATGGACGATATTTGCTGAATACGTAGCAGTGCTACCAGATAAGGAAAAGAGCAGACAATCCGCAAGACATACTTACCACCTCAGGAAGGTGGTCGTCCGATAAAATGTGCCGTCCAGACCGTTCAGGCCCGGTTTACGCTTGCCATCAGTCGCCGGATGAAGGCGAGATTTCGCTTCATGTCCGCTTCAATGGACTTGGACGGAGAACTGGTTTCCAAATTCGCAAAACCGCTAAAATCGATGTCCCGGATCGTCCTCATTACTTTCTCAAAATCGATCTTGCCCTCACCGAGGTAATGAGGGTTATCTTTCAGGTGTATCTGGCATATGCGGCGGCCGCCGAGCCAGCGCATCTCCCGAATAATGTCGAAGCCCTGCCCCGTGGAATTCCCGACGTCGTAATATACCAGCACCGCCTTGGAGCCGGCCCGGTCCATGATCCGGACGTTATCCTCGGCCGATATCGTGTTCTCCAGGCCCAGTTTGATTCCAGCCTTCTCCGCTTCCGGCGCCAGTTCTTTCAGCGCGTCGCCCACATAGTCCATTTCCTGCCGCGTCGACAGCGCGCCTTTGCCGAAGAACGGAAGCAACATTACTTTGGCATCCAACTTCTTTGTGATGGGAATACCGCTGGCGATCCATTTCAGCGCGAGTTTATCGTTCTTTAGATAGTTGACGTGGAGAATATCGAGGCAGGTGCCTGCCAGCCGCACCTTGTTTTTCTTTGCTTCGGAGATGTAGCGTTCCTGGATTTCCGGATTATCGAGTGGCAGTTTGCCATCCACCAGGTTGCGGCCAAGACTGACTTCGACCCCCTCGAATCCAAGCTGGCGCGCCAGCGATACGGCTTCGAGCTTTCCGGCTTGCCGGAGATTCCAATCCGTAACACCGATTTTCGGCTGGCGCCCGGCGCCGAACGCGCACGGGACGGCCAGGACGGCTCCTGCCGAGAGAAATCCTCTGCGCGAGATCATTCCTCCTCCAAAGCTCGATTCAAATGTACCTGGAATTATACCAGACCCATACGTTCCAGTTTGCGGTAAAGTGTTTTACGCTCGATTCCAAGGATTTTCGCGGCGCGGCTCTTGTTTCCACCCGTGGCCGCCAGCACCCGGCGAATCTGGTCCATCTCCGTCTCGGCCAGCGTCTCGCCGGCCTGTTCGCGCGGCTCGCTTGCTTCGATTGCCATGTCAACCGCGTGCTCGTCGATGCGTCCGTTCGGCGCCAGGATGGTCAGGCGCTCCATCAGGTGCTGCAACTGCCGCACATTGCCCGGCCAGGTATACTGCTCCATCGCGCGAAGCCCGGTTTCCGTAATCCGCGCCTGCTGTTTATACCGCTCGTTGTACTTTTTCAGGAAGAAGTGTGCCAGCAGCGGCAGATCGCCGCGTCGTTCGCAAAGTGGAGGCAGCGTCACGCGCACCACGTTCAGGCGAAACCACAAATCCTCGCGGAATTTGCCTTCTTCCACCATCTTCTGGAGATCGCGGTTCGTAGCGGCGATGACACGCACGTCCACTTTTCGCGCGCGGGCCGAGCCGAGCGGACGCACTTCCCGCTCTTGCAGGAAACGTAGCAGCTTCAGTTGGAAATTGAGCTCAATATCGCCGATTTCATCCAGAAAAACCGTACCCTGATTTGCCCCTTCGAACACGCCCATGCGGTCGCGGTCGGCGCCCGTATAAGCGCCCTTGAGAGCGCCGAACAGTTCGCTTTCGAGCAGCGCCGGAGCGATCGAGGCGCAATCGACCGGAACGAACGGGTGTTCGGCACGCGCGCTATTGCGATGAATCATGCGTGCGACGAGTTCTTTTCCGGTCCCTGTTTCTCCTTCAAGGAGAATCGTAGCGTCGGTAGGCGCAACGCGGGACACCACTTTATAAATAGCGATCATTTTCGGCGAACTGCCGATCATCTCGCTTTCCGGAAGGTCCTCCACGTCGCTATTGTCTTCGTCCGTGCCGCCTGAAATGCTCTCCGCGGCCCTCTTGACCGTTTCAAGCATCTGATCCAATTCGAAGGGTTTTGCGATGTAGTCGAAGGCGCCGCCGCGGGTCGCCGCCATCACGGTTTCCATCGTTCCGCGCGCGGTCATCAGAATAACCGCGCAGGAGGGATTGCTCGTCCGTGCCGCTTCGAGCACATCAAGTCCGGTTCGCTCGTCCAGATAGATATCGGAAATAACAATCGGAAAGTCGCCGTTCCGTAATTTCTCGATGGCATCCCGTGTGTTGGAGACGGCTTCGACCTGATAGCCTTCCATCTCGAGAAAAGTGACAATCGTCGTGCGGACGGCGGAATCGTCTTCGACCACCAACAAACGCTGCAAACGAACTCCCTAAAACAATAAAAAGCGAGAAATATCGAGGATGTAAACGTTCATTTTACTTGATTTGCCGCTCTTGCATAGAATCCCCCGGGACTTCACCGGCCGGCAAAGCCGTTGCGGGCACCACCAGTGTGAAGCACGAGCCTTTACCCGGACTGCTGGTCACTTCAATGGAGCCCCCATGGCTGACGACGATCTGCTCCACAATCGAGAGCCCGATTCCTGTGCCTGCTTCTCCGGAAGCTTCAGCCCTTCTGGTGCGATAGAACTTCCGGAAGATGTTCCGCAAATCGCTTTCATCCATGCCGATGCCCTGATCGCGAACGGAAATCCGGATGACTCCCCCATCCCGTACGGCCGTGACGGCGACCTCTGTCGCAGCGGGCGAGTATTTGATGGCATTGGTCAACAGGTTGTAGACGGCGTACTCCATCAGCTCGCGGTCTCCGTTCAACAGCACGTTGTCGGTCTGTCCGGTCACAATCGCGATCTGCTTGCGCTCGGCCAGCGGAGCCACGCGGGCCAGCGACGGCTCGAGCAAATGGCGCAATTCGAACGTTTCCTGCTTGAGCTGCATCTCGCCTTCGGAAAGACGCTCGACGTTGAGAAACGTCTGGATCATGCCGGAGAGCCGCTTCGATTCCGAGTTAATGACTTCTGCGATCTGCTTTCGTTTTTCCTCGGTGAAATTGTACCGGCCGATCAGCTCGCTTGAGCCCTGAATGGCCGTGAGCGGAGTTTTCATCTCGTGTGTCACGAACCGGATCGCCTGTTGATACCGGAAGCGTTCCGCCTCGGTCCGGCGAAGCCTGCGCCGGATAACGAAATGTTGGTAGGCGGCGGCCACTCCGACACTGAGCCAGGCCGATGCCGTGGGGCCGAAAACCGGAAAGACGACGTTGCGGGAGAAAAGGACAAACGGAAGCACCATGGCGCAGGCCACCAGCAGCCCTCCCAGCGAGTATGCTCCCCATCCGTCCCGGTACCTGAAAATCAATCCGGCGAACGTCACCAGCAGCGCGCACAATCCGAGGACCGGGAGTTGACCGGTCGTCGTGAAGAATTGCTGCCCGGCGAGTGTTTCATAGGCGTGCGCGTGCACTTCCACGCCGGGCGTGGTCTGCCCGTAAGAGGTCGGGATCAATGGACGGTCCCGTGCGGCGGACTGGGAAGTTACACCGATAAACACCACTTTGTCCCGGAACAGCCGCGCCGTTTCGGGCTTGTCGAGCACATCCTTCACGGAGACGGTGGAGATCCGGGAGCGGCCTTCCGCATCCGGCGGAACATACCTCACCCTCATTTGCCGGTCCGGGCCGGATGTTGGAATGCGAGCTCCGTCCAGCTCGATATCATCGGGGGACTCTATCAGAGGTCCCGCCGAGCGGGAAAGGCGGAAGGCTTCGAGCGATAGCGCCCAGCGGCGCTGGCCATTGGCCACCGCCTGCAACGGAATCTGGCGTGTTACGGAGTCCAGTTTGTCCGCTCCGCCGTGCACATGACCAAGTGCTTCGGCTGTCTTGCGAAACGCCGGCGCAGGGTCCTGCCAACCGCCGGGCACGATATCGCAGGGCAGCACGAGGTGGCGCACGTTTCGAAAGGCTGCCGCCAGACGCTGGTCAGCTTCCCGGGCCGCCTGGTCCGCGCCAGTGTCGGCGAGAATGATATCGACCGCCACCGCTTTCGGTTCCTGGCGCGAGACAAGGTCCAGGACATCGGCAAGCACAGATCGTAGCTGACTCATGCCGCCCGTCTCGCGCAGCGTACGGTCGTCGAAAGCAAGCACCACGCTGTCCATGGTGGAGGGCGGGGAAGCCATCAACCGGAACATGAAGTCGTACGCGTAGTTGTCGATCTGCGTTCCGGGTGCGGTCCATCCCCCGGCGACGGCCAGCAGAAACACGGCCGCCAGCGCCGCAATGTAACCGGCAGACGGCTTATCGGGACGGCGCATAAGACTTCCGTTGAGCCAGGGCCTGTTCGATGGCTTCGATGTCTTTTGGCAGATCCTCCGTCAGAACCTTGGCGCCGTTCTCCGTAATGAGGATCATGTCCTCAATGCGGACACCGATATTCTCTTCGGGCAGGTAGATGCCAGGCTCCACCGTGATGATCATGCCGGGCGCCAGCGGCATGGCCGGATCGTTCGCGTCGTGAACCTCCAGGCCAACGTGATGACTGACGCCGTGGGTGAAGTATTTTCCCAGTGTGTTGCCCTGCTTGTCTTTCCCGTGCGAGTCAATATAGTCGTAGGCGACTTTATACAGGCTGTTGGCTGTGGTTTTTCCGATGGTCGCGCCCGGCCGCGCCGCCGCGATGGCAGCGTTCTGCGCTCCGAGCACGATGTTGTAGATCTCCTTTTGCCGGCTCGTAAACTTGCCGTTTACCGGAATGGTGCGTGTAATGTCGGCTGCGTAGCCACTGCACTCAGCGCCCGCATCCACCAGCAGCAGATCGCCCGAATCCATGCGCCGGTTGTTGGTCGAATAATGCAGGACTGTGGCATTGGGTCCGGAGCCGACGATGTGCGCGTACGCGGGACCGGTGCAGCCACTTTCAAGGAATACGGAAGTCAGCGTGGCCGCGAGTTGATACTCATGCAGGCCCGCTGCTGCGCGCTGCCAGATAGCACGATGGCCATGAATGCTGACGTCGATCGACCGGCGGATCAGGTCCTGTTCCTGTGCGGACTTGACCATCCGCAGCCTGGCGATCGCGGGCGCGGCATCCTGAATGGAACGCATCGCCAGCAGGCGTTCGAGCCGTGCCGCTGCGGGCTTTCCCTTGAGAAGATACACCTTCGGGGCGGCTTCGAGATAGCGAACCACTTGCGACTCGAAGGACTCCGTTGACAGCACCGTCTTGAAACCGGTGCGCTTCTGTATATCCCGGTCATCGGGAGACGCCTTTTTGCCAGTCCACTTTTCGGCCTCCGGATTCCGGCGTGGCACGAACAAAACTTCGTCCCCAGGCGTCATCAGCAGGATGGCTCCGGGCTCCGCCCACCCGGTTAGATAATAAAAATTCGGCTCTTGCAAAAAACCTGTGCGGAGGTCGCCGGCCTCTTCGGTATTCCCCTCAAGGATGATCACGCCGTCCGTGATCGCTTCCCTCAAATTTGCACGGCGGCTACGATACTCGTCTGTGGCGGAATGGTCGGGTTTCGTCGCTGCCGGTGTGAGCAGCGTCAGCAGGATACCCCAGGCAATCCAACGCATTCAGTACAAGTATAGCCGCCCTGTTCCGGCTGGCGACCCGGGAGAGTGAAACGTAAATAACCGTTACAAGCTTGTACATGAAAGCGGTTCTCCTTAAGGTGGAGAAGTCTAGGAGTGATGGCGTGAAGAGATTATTCGTTGGAAATGTACCGTTTCGGGCCAAAGAAGATGAATTGCAGGATTGGTTTAACCAATCCGGCATCGATGTAGATTCCGTTCATCTGATCCGCGACCGGGCGTCCGGAGAACCAAGGGGGTTCGGATTCGTGGAAGTCTCCGATGATGAACAGGCGGAGCGAGCCGTACAAGCCTGTAATGGATCGAGCTTTATGGGACGCAGCTTGATCGTGAACGAGGCGCGCCCTCGCGGCAGTGGTCCTGTCTCGGGGCAGAGCATGGGGGCCGGCCGTTCCGGCGGTATGGTCTCATAACGAAACCGCGGTTTCGAGAATTATCGATTGTATCTCGGCGTTATCCCCCTCAACTTCGCCCACACCCGGTCACATTCGCCGAGCACATCTTCGGGCAGTGCTCCCTCCTCCGAAGCGCTGAAGTTTTCCTCGATTTGCTGGAGGCTGGACGCGCCCAGGATGACGCAATCTGCCGGCGTGTGATGAAGAAGCCAGTTCAAGGCAAGGCTGACGAGTGATCGTCCCGCCTGCCGGGCTGTCGCGCCGAGTTCCGCGACGGCTTCGAACTGAGCGGGGTGCCAATAGCGATCGAGATACATCTGGTTGTCGTCGAACCGCGTCCCTGGCAGCGGCGCTTCCGGCTTGTGTTTGCCTGTGAGCAGCCCGCCCGCGAGCGGGTTGTAGATCACCGTGGAAACGTCCATCTCCTTCGCCATGGGGAGAAACTCCTGCTCGATTCCACGTGCCAGCAGGTTGTACATCGGCTGGCTGATATAGGGCGGGGCGTAGCCGGAAGCTTCCGCAATCCACAGCATTCGGGTGACCTGCCAGGAGCTGTAGTTGGAACTTGCGGGATAAAGCACCTTCCCATCGCGCACAAGCCGGTCCATCGCCTCCAGCGATTCCTCCATCGGGACCGAGTAGTCCGGCTGGTGCATGTAGTAGATGTCGAGGTAATCCGTGCCGAGCCGTTTTAGCGAGCCTTCCACCGCGTGAAGGATGGCGGTTCGCGAAAGTCCGCTTTCGTTCGGCGCGTCGCCCATTTTGCCGAAGACCTTGCTCGCCAGCACGATCCCGTTTCGCTTCTGCCCGAGGGCCTTTCCGAGCATGACCTCGGAGGTCCCTTTGTTGTAGATATTGGCGGTATCGAAGAAATTAACGCCGGCATCCAGGCAGCGATTTACGATGGCTTCCGCACCCGCCTGATCTACCTGGCTTCCAAATGTCATCGTGCCAAAGCACACGCGGGAAACCGTCAGGTCGGTCCGCTTCAGGGTAATTTTTTCCATTGGCTGCGATTGTAGCAGCCCGTGGACGCCCCTCGTCGTCAGGCGGGCCGGGCGGGGCGGTTCGGGCGATTCGGCCGATGGGGACGTGCGGGCGCCGTGCGGTGACTGCGGATCATCTCTTCAAGCTGTGTTTCGGGAATGGCCATGGAAAACGTCAGCCGGTTCGCTTCGGTCTTGATTTCCAGGGAGTTCAGCAGATCCGCCAGCGCCTGAGGGCCGGGGTTATCGGAACGCAACTGCACCAGGCCGGCAACGAACCGCAAAACGTCAGCCAGGGCGGTAGCGTCCTTATCCGAGCGCGCAAGGGCTTCGCCAGAGATTCTCACCGACGGGCCGAATTCAATCCCGGAACTGATTTCCTCAACGGCTTCAAGCGACTGGGCGTTCAGGCGAGCCCCTCCGTCGCGGCGGGCATGCCCCTGAGCCAGATCGGCGGGACTTCTCACAAACACCCACGCATCATACCGGGCGCTCAAACCGTCCAGTTTCCGCACTGTAGCGGCATCCACGGCCGGCATGGCCGCCCGGCGGCGGTCCAGCGCGGCACGCACTTCCCCGGCGTCTCCCGCAATGGCGAACGTGCCGTTCACAATGGCGACTACGCTTTTGCTATCCGCCTTCCGGGAAATGAGATCGGCGTCGTTGTACTTCGTCGCGATGCCGCCTTTGCGAGCGACCGCGGAGAGGATCTGCTGCGTGTTGAAGAGGCCCCGGACCGCCAGGATTCCGCTTCCGTGTTTTCCGTCCTTCGAGGACACCAGAATTTCATCAATGTCGCGGCGTGGGTCCAAGCCTGTTTCCAGAATAAATTCCTGAAACTTCCGGTCCTCGCCTTCGGATTGCGACAGCAGGAATTTACCGAAATCCGAAGCTTTGATTTGCCGGGCATTCACACCGGCTACGACCCGGGCGTCGGGCATGACGGTGTTCAGCAGCGTTGTATCGACCGCCGGCGCCGGGATACCCAGAAGCATCGTCAAAAACAGGGAGCTCGCAAATTTTGGCATTTTGGTGTCTCTCTTAATTATGCGAACGTCACCTGGAGTGGAAAAGTTCCACTAACTTTGCGGCGCGAAGAGGCGCTATTTCCGCCGGCGTCTCGCAAAAGCGAGCCCGACCAATCCGGCGGCTGTAAGCAGGTACGTGTGGGGTTCAGGGGTGAATGCGGTGGACTGGTCATCACTGGTGAGCCGAAAGGTGTCGAACGTCCAGGCCCCACTGTAGGATGGTACGTTCCCTGCGCGCTCGAGTCGTATGCCCAGCGAGGCTAGGCCGCCTCCAATGGCGCTGTTAAAGATCGATGTGATGGGCAGACTGACGATACCGCCCTCTACCAGGCCCGACGTACTCAACACCCCGGCGAAAGCAATCGGAAGGACTTCGTAGTCCGTGACGCTTTCTCCGTTGTTGCCTTGGTACGCGTAAACATTAATGGTGCCCGTCCAGGGCTCGTCATTCACTCCGTCGGACAGGCCGCCTGCGCTGTAGATATTAAAAGTGACGAAAACGGAATCGAGCATGCCGAGTCCGGCGAGGTTGTACTCGGAGAGCCCGCGAACTTCTTCGGACGCATAACTTCCCACTTCCGCCTTCCCGTCAGGATCTCCGTAAACGCCTCCGGTGCTGGAATGGAAATGCGTGCCTCGCGAGTGGTCGCCCCCGGCGGAGGCAACCGAAAAGGTAAAACCTTCGGTGATGACGCCGGCGCTGCATGTCATGAGACCGAAAACCAGAAACCCCAGGAAGCGCACTACCATGGACATCCTCCATCTAAAATATCGGCAATATCGGCGTCGCTTGCCAAGAAGCTGTGAAGAAATTGAATTCAGCCACGGATGAACACGGATGAACACAGATAAGTTTCCTGTTTTCAATCTGTGTTTATCTGTGTCCATCTGTGGCTCTGAATCTTTCACGCATTCTAACAGCTCTTATGGAGTATATGTGTCGCGCGCGCGCGAAACTTCTCCGCCTGACGGAGTAAGTTTGCTGAGGATCCGGTCCTGAATCCAGTGATCATCCCACCATTCGATGGGATTCACCTGTACTCCATCCACCTGCATGCTGAAGTGCAGGTGGTCGCCGCCCGCCAGGCCGGTTTCACCGCTCCGCCCGATCTCCTGGTTCTTTTTCACAAGCTCTCCGGGTTTTACCCCGATTGAGTTCAAATGCCCGTAAATGGATTGCAGCCCGTACCCGTGATCAATCACGACACAATTGCCGTAAATACCGAGCGGCGCTGCATAGAGTACCCGCCCATCATTTGATGCGACAACCGGAACGTTTTTGACCACGGACAGGTCGAATCCGAGATGGGTCTGTTCGTCCACTTTGCGCCCGTTGTACATGTAGCTGCGGGTATCGGCGAAGAGCGATTCCACTTTCGAATTGCTCAACTGGACAAAGGGACCCGACCACAGAACCTTCTGCTCGGTTTTGTGGCGCAGATCGGCGAGAGTCTGGTTGTTTTGCCGGCGTATCTCGCCGTTAATCTTGAGATATCGCGATAGCAAATCGCCCGAGCCGCCCGGGTCGAGCTCGTTTACCACTTTTTGCAGGAACGCGTCGCTCAGCGGGAGTTCGCGCGAACGAAACTTCTTGGGGAATAACTTGAACCAGAAGCGCCCGGTGACCTCGGCGCCCGAAGGGTTTCGCGCGTACACAACGGGAACGGTGTCCGCGGGTGTGTCCCACGGAAACGCGAACAGCGAGAAGCGTTCACCGCTGGACTCGTCTTTGCCCGGCATCGGGAAACTCCGGAAGGTATGCTTGCCCACTCGGACGCCAGCCTCGGTCCAGTATCCGGAGACGGTGAAGGTGACCAGCTCGGAGCCGCCCTGGTTGATGTAGTGCTGATGCCCGTCCACTGTCAACGCAGGCGGACGGGTGTTGATCTCGACATCGGAAACCAGGCGATCCGTCGCACTGCGGAAATCATTGGCTGTTGTCTCGATGATCAGCCGGGCCTTCCCGTCCTTCACCGATGGAGCGTCCTTCGTCCCGACCGAAAACGTAATCTCATGCGCAGGCTCGTTCCGGCCGAAAAAGAAGAACCTTGTGGCGGATTCCGCCTTTTCGAATACCTGGTGCTGTTGGCCGTTCTGTTCGATCCATGCCGTCACACGCCGGATGCCGTGCGGATTGCTCGCCTGGAGACGCACAGGAGTTTCCGTACCGACTACGCGCACGGGAGGATCGACACGAAGCGCCGTAGCCGAGGACAGGACAAATAACAGGATCACCGCGGCAACAACGATAGCGGCTAAGGGAAGAACGATTCGTTTCATCAGACTGCTACCAGCGTAACCCGGCTGGCTCGTGAGCCGCCTGCCCGCTTTTTTGTGACCCTTATCGCAAGTGCCCGCAGCGGCGAAGATCGTCAAACCTGGGTACTCGAATGGCGCAATACCGGCCACAGCCGGACAGTCTTGTCCTCACATCCCACGGCAACCCATTGTTGATCTGGAGATATGCTGTTCGGTACTGAAGAAACCTGCATCCTGGCGATTCTGGCCCCGTCCTCTAACCTCCACAACCGGATTACGTTGTCTTTGCAGGCTGCAAGCAGCGACCGGCCGCCGGGACAAAACATCCATTCTCCCGGTTCTGCATTATCGTTGTCCCTCAGTTCGAGAGGCACTGTTCCGCGCTTGGCCGCTTTAACGACAATGGCCCAATACGCATCTTCCTCGATGCGTATGAACTCTTTGGAAGCTATCATGCGACGGCCTGATGACGCGTGCTCCCACTGGAACTCCCCGCGGCCGGGTAAACGGCTAAGAAAATAGGTGCCGAGGTGCTTGCCCTTCGGAACTGACCAGACGTCGTACGTTGTGTCTGTATTTTCTCCGGAATTACCCGCCACCCAGCAGGCTAACCGGCTGCTATCGTTCGAGAATGCAAGAGAGTCGCCGCCCCCCGTCTCATTGCCGGTGAGCGCCCTCAGCAGTTTTCCATCGGATAGTCGCCAGATATTGATGGCCGAAGAACAGCACGAAGCGAGCCGGAGACCGTCAGGGGAAAACACGACTTTCGAAACGGTATCGTTATGGCCAGCCATTTCGCGCAGCAGCCGTCCATCCGCGACGCGCCAGAGCCTGATGGTAGTGTCTCCTCCGCCGAGCCAACTGCCGCCGCCCGCCGAAGCCAGTATCTGGCTATCGGGCGAAAACGCCACGGTTTTCACCGGCTTTCGGTGGGCACGAAAAATACGCTCACGGCCGAACCTGATTCTGTTCGTGGGCGAAACCGGCGCCGCTGGACGTTGGCGGCGCGCTTCACGTGCAGCAAGGCTGGTTTTCCTGGAGACTGCCCTTGTCGCAGCGCTGGCAGGGCGGGGCGGATTTCCGGATCTGCCTATCACCTTTTCGATGCTTTCTACCAGGCGACCGGCATCCTGCCAGAATGCGCTATCGGTCAGAGTAATAGCCTGCCGGCGGCACAAAGGCGCCAACTCAGGAACCAACTGATCCGGCTTCGGCAGGCTTGCACCGCCGACCAGCACGGGGATGACGCGGATCTTTCGTTGCAGCGCGGCTGAGACTTCTCCACGCACGAAATCCGTGGGATCTTCGAGCCGCCGCCGGCCATCCTCGTCCGCGCAGGTGAGCCACATTCGCCCAATTACAACAATGAGCACCTCGCAGCCGCCAACTTTTTCGGTGATCGCTTGGATGAAGTCTTCCCCCGGCTCGATGCTGCCGAGGTCCATGAAGAGCGCCTCTGTACCGAATCGATCGGCAAGACAGCCGTGAATACTGATCGCGTACCCGGCCGCATCCTCGCGCCGGTAGCTGATAAAAATCCTGGACACAGCTCAATATATCCGGCAGATTTTATCACGGCTGAAGAGACGACGGCTGGCTATATTCCCCGAAGGAAATAGTTAAACTCCTTCTCGCGCCCGATGGTTGTGGAGGGGCCATGCCCGGGAAATACCACCGCATCCGGTGGCAGCCACAGCAGTTGATCGCGGATGGAGGCGAGGATCTGGACACCATCGCCGCCCGGTAAATCCGTTCGCCCGATGCTGTCGCGAAACAGCGTATCGCCGGCAATCACTTTTTGCTCAGCCGGAATCCAGAGGCTGATGCTGCCTTGCGTGTGGCCCGGTGTGTGAAGCACCTCGAAGCTTGTAGCGCCGAGCGTAATCCTATCCCCATCGCGGAGGGGAACGTCCACGGCGGCGCGCTCCGGAACTTCCATTCCGAGCCAGGCTGCCTGCATGTCCATCTGGCGATTCAACTCCTCGTCGCGCTCGTTCATGTAGACCGGCGCACCGGTGACCGTCTTCAATTTCGCCGCGCCGCCGATGTGGTCGATGTGGGCGTGAGTAATCACGATGGCCTTGACCTTCAGACTGTGCTGCTGCAAAATCCCCAGGATCGCTTCGATGTCATCGCCAGGGTCCACGACCAGTGCATCCCGCGTCTGCTCGTCTCCGAAGATGGAACAGTTGCATTGCAGCATTCCCACCGGCAGAATTTCGTGGATCATATAAGCCCGATTGTATAGTAGTGATATGGATCCCACCCAAACCCTGCTCGGTGTTCTCATGCGATGGATTCACATTACTTCGGTTGTGTTCGTGGTTGGGGGTATGTTGTACGCGCGTCTGATTCTGTTGCCCGCCATGGCCCGTTTGAGCCCCCAGGACCGGCAGAGCATGACGGACCGGCTGGCCGCGTATTTATCACCGTGGGCATGGGCGGCAATGGCTGCCATCGTGGGTTCGGGTTTATACAACTTTTTCACGAAAGCCGGATATCCTCCGGGTTATCACATGTGGTTCGGTATCAAGATCCTGCTGGCGCTCCATGTTTTTGCGGTTCTGATGCTGTTGACGAAATCCGGCGGCGATGAGCGGAAACGCGCCCGGTGGATGACCGGAGTGATCATCTCCGCGCTGATCGTAATTGCGATCTCCGCCTGGCTGCGGTGGATTTCTGTTCCGGCGGTGCCGGCATGACGGAACAGGGATATAAAGCTTTTCGCGAGAGTGCGGCCCTTCTCGATTTATCCGGTCGCGGTAAGCTGCGGGCTTCCGGGGAAGACCGCGCGCGGCTGCTCCATGCGATGACTACGAACCACATTCAGGAGATGCAGCCGGGGCAGGGGAGATACGTCTTTTTCCTGAACGCGCAGGGGCGCATCCAGTGCGACGCGAACATGCTCGCGATGGCGGATCACTTCCTGATCGACACGGAACCGGAAACGCACGAAAAACTGTACGCGCACCTCGACAGCTACATCATCGCGGATGATGTGGTGCTGGAAGACCTCACGGTCGCAACGGCAACTCTCAGTATCGAGGGGCCGCACGCGGAGCGCATTCTGAGTGCGATTGGCGCTCCCGTGCCTGGCGAACCGATGGCCTCGGTAGCTTGGAGCGCGAAGCTTGCTGCCCGACTCAACAGCACCGGTATGCCGGGCTATTTTCTGATGGTACCCGCTGAGGAAAAAGATGCGCTGGTGGACGAACTGGTGAAGGCGGGCGCGGTTCCCGCGGATAGCGAGGATGCGCGTGCAGTCCGTATGGAGAACGGGAAACCGCGCTATGGCGAAGACATCCTGGAAACGGTAATTCCGCAGGAAACCCAGGTGATGTATTCCGTCCATTTCAACAAAGGCTGCTATCTGGGGCAGGAGATTGTAGAACGTGTGAGGTCCCGGGGCCGCTTGAACCGCATGCTGGTATCGCTCGACATCGAGACGCAAACCCCGCCGCCCGCCAATACAAAGATAACGGTGGACGAGAAAGAAGCCGGACGGATCACCTCCGCCGTCTTCTCGCCCAACCGCGGCAAGGTCGTCGCGTTCGCCTATCTTCGCGCCGAGAGAGTCGAAGCCACGAATCTGATGGTGGAGGGCGCTCCCGCCGGCGGCGTACGCTGTCCACTGAATCAGCCGGAGACCTGACGGAGGCGATCCAGCGCTTCTTTCGGCGTAGCGACCTGACCGCGGCCGACGCCCAGCCGGACACTGGGTTTCACAGCCCCATGGAAATCGCTGCCTCCGGTGACGGCCAAGTCATACTTTTCCGCCAGACCCAGGTAGCGCCGTGTGTCTTCTTCAGTGTGGTCCGAGTGCCAGACTTCAATGGCGTCGAGGCCCGCGTCGCGAAGCAAGGCCACAAACGCTTCCTCTTTCTGAACATCCCGGCGGCCCAGCCGGACCGGGTGAGCCAGCGACGAAATGCCGCCGAAGGTTTTGATGCGCTGGATGGCATCGAGTAGCGCCGGCTGTATGCGATCGACATAGGCTTTCGCGGACTCATCCAGGTACAACCGGAACGCCTCGTCGTAGGAGGAGACGTAGCCCTTTTCGAGAAGAACGCGGGCGAAGTGCGGGCGCCCAGTCATGGTGCGGCCCAGTGCCTCTACTTCCTCCAGTTTTATATCGACCCCGAAATCCCGGAGTCTCGCCGCCAACCGGCGGTTGCGGTCTCGCCGGTTGCTCTGCATCTCGACCAGCCACTCGCGGAAATCCGCGGGAGGGCCGCCGTTGAAGAAGTATGCCAACAGGTGAACGCTTTTGCTTTTGGAGGTTGCCTCGAAGGCATGCTTCGTACTCAGCTCGATGCCGCACACCAGGTCCAGCCCCACATCGCGCGCGATCAGGACGGCTTGGTCGTAGCCGGAAAACGTGTCGTGATCGGAAATGGCAAGCGCTTCCAGTCCTGCCTCGATCGCCGCCTCAACCAGTTCGCGCGGAGAGTACGTACCGTCGGATTCGTAGGTATGCGTATGGAGATCGATCAATGGACCTGCTCGCGTGAGAACGATAGAAGCCCCAGTTCTTCCAGTTTAGTCCATACTTTCGCGGCGCTCTCCTCCAGGCTCTCCCGCGAGGTGTCCACGACAATATCGGGCTGGAGCGGGGGCTCGTAAGGATCGGAGACGCCGGTAAAGTTCGGTATTTCCCCAGCCAGCGCTTTTTTGTACAAACCCTTCACGTCTCTTTCCGCCAGCACTTCGACGGGACAATCGACGTGAACTTCCAGGAAGTTCGCAATGCGTGTCTTCAACTCCTCGCGAACCGCGCGGTAAGGAGAGATGGCGGCGACCAGCGCGATGACTCCGTTGCGCGACAACAGCTCACAGACAAAGCCGATGCGGCGAATGTTCGTGTCGCGGTCTTCCTTACTGAAGCCCAGGCCCTGGGAAAGGTTGGTCCGGACAACGTCTCCGTCCAGGAGCTCGACGCGCGCGCCGAGTTCTTTCAGGCGTGTGTAGATGGCGTGCGATATCGTGCTTTTTCCGGCTCCGGAAAGCCCTGTGAACCACAGCGTGAATCCTTTATGCATGCGCGTCTGCGAGAATCTCCCGGAGCAGCACGTCGACCTGGCGTTCGGCTTTGCCGTCCGGCGAAAAGTGGAGGCCGCATTCTTTTTGCGCGCCGTCTTCCCACCACCAGCGGCC